>NZ_JADKCX010000143.1 GCF_016718685.1 Haliscomenobacter sp.
AAAATCAAAACATTTGACTTCCAAGGAAGGATAGGCGGGCGGCACGGAGTTCTCGTTGATGTCGATTTGTTTGAGCGCGGCTGATATTTGTTGAGGTCAAGTGCGTTGATGTCGAGTACGTTGGAGGTTACGGCTTCATGGCCCTCCAGGTCGCGCGCTCCAGTCTCCCGCGGCGTTTTTCATGCTCTCCACAAAGGCAGAGTCGCCGTCTACTCTTAGTTCATCTTCCGTGATGCATCACATCTGCGAAGAAGGCATAGTTTAGGCTTACGGCTAGTCTCCCATTTTTATACTGATCCCACAGGATTTGCGCTTCATAATTGTCGAGCGGCATGACGAAACTGCGTTCAGACCAAAGCACACTTTTCCCGTCATTTGCTTCTGCATGTACTTCGCGCTTGTGCAATTCCGCATCAGCGATGCCATCCCCTACTCCACTCACGATAACGGCTTCCATGTTGCGTATGGGCATGGTGTCAGTTGTGCCGCAGGAGGCAGCTGGAAAGTAGCCGCAACAGTTTTCAATTCCTGGGCAGTGACGGCGGGTTTGTGATGCTGAATTGCAGGAGGTTGGTAAAGCGTTTTTCCGCTTTGTCGCCGGTCAGCTGCGTGCCCGTATAGCGCATGGAGATGAGCTGGAAAACCGGTTTGCCATCGGCATCGGTTTGAGTTCGAGCTTGCCTGGGGCGTAGTAGTACTTGTTTTTCAGCTTGATGTCCTGCACCACCACCTGATCGCCAATGGCGCGACGGGTATTCAGAGCGGTTGGCAAAAACACCGACCTGGCTGACGAAGCAGCAGGCCAGCAACAACAGTTTCAAATTGGGTTTTGGAAACATAGCTTGCTCTAATTTTGCGTGGTACAAATCCGGGAATTGCTCTTTGATAAATTTTTGGCCAATCCCGATTTCTGTTTTGCCTTTGTTCATTACCCAGCCCGACTGCTTGATGTCGCCGTCCGGCATGACAAGGCTGACGGAATATTCAAATTGCGGCGTTTGGCCTTTGGGCACGAAGAGTTCGAAGCTTTCCAGGGTGGTATCGTCTCGGTTGACGGTATACGGCGGGTTTTTTTCCACTTTTTGTTTGCCTTCTGGGTCTAGTTGGGAGGAGCGGACTTTGAGCCGCATTCTTAGCAGCTTTGGTATAGGCTAGTACGTCGAGACGTCGAAGGTCCCAAGGTCATCTCGCTGCGCGAGGTAGCGTCCATGATGGCTGCTCGCACTTCTGTGTTACAGTCGTCACAAGGTTTCACGGCATACTCCACCCACATTTTTTTTTCACTTTTTGTCGCCGTCAATCCAGGCGGCAGTGATGCCGAGGCACCGAATTTTCGCGGTACTGCCTTCGGTCAGCTCTTTGTTGCCCATTTGCCAGGTATATATCTTCGGAACGACCAGGTTCCCCCCTTGGTTCCATGCGCATGACGTGCTTTTTTTCAGGATCAAGGTATAGGGTGTTTGGTTGGTCCAGCCATCGGAGCGCCAGGAACCCGGGTTGAGGTCGGCGGGCCAAGGTTTTGTTGTAGTCCATTTGATGGTGACCGGGATCACGAGGTTCGACACGTCGCCAGTGGGCGAGATGGTCATATTGCCGGTGAGGCCGTTGTCGTTGAAAAGCAACGTCAGGGAGGTCGTCAGCGGTCTGTTTTGATCATGAGCACCACTGGTTCGGAGAGGTCTGTTGGCACGGTCACCGTTACGTCTTTGGGGTCTAGGATGCCTTCCAGCCCGGAGAAGGAGATTTTTGCGGCTTCTTCGCGGTTTGGGATTGGCACCAGCGCTACCAGTTTTTGTTCTTGTTTAGGGTCAGACAGCGATGGCGTTTTTCACCAATTGTTTGGCAATTTCGATGTCTTCTTTAAAACATTTGGTTCCAGTTTCAACGTGAGCATGACCTTGCTTTGCCGGAGGCATCGGCTTGGAGGTACACCAGTTTGAAGTTGCCATGCGCTCGTCACTGGGGTCCAGGAAATGCTATTCCTTGGGGTAATAGTAGTATGGCCCGAAGTGCATTGATGTCTTCGAAAAACCGCGGTTGATGTTGCGTACAAAAGTCTTTGAAGTCATAATCGCTTTCCAGCTGATCCAGGATGGAATACGTTTTATTGGCAGCCGGGCCTTGTCGTTCGCGGTCTCCACTGGTCTCCGCAGCCGATTTGATGCGCTCTTGACTGTATAACGCTGGCAAAGCCCCGATGATGAAAAAAATGAACAAAGTGATGCGCATGGTTTCCCGTTAAAAGGAACTGAATTCTGCACTGATGCTGCGCAGACTTATAAGTGTAAGTTCTACCACCCCTCTGCCTGACTTTGCTTTACCCTCCATTTTTCCGAAACGGAAGACAAACTTGCGGGAATTCAACCCAATTGATTCCAGGCCAGGAATACTGCCTGCCCCCGCTTTGTCGATCACCAAAAACTCGATGAACCGGGATTCAATACCTTCAGGGCTGTATTTGACGCCAGGTCTTTGGATGAAGGTGAACAAAAAATCCGCTACGCCAGAGCGGGGATCCAAATCCACGGTCACGGGCTCAAATTCCTTCATCGGGCTTTTGATGGCATTTAGCACACGGGCAGTGATTTTATACTCCTTGTCTTTTTTATTGAAACCCTTGAATTCAATTTGCAGACTGAGGGTTTTTTCCGTTTCTGCCTGCACGAGTGCCTTGGTGACATCGTTTTCGGCATCAAAGGAAAAAGATTCCTCTTTGGTTAGGGTTTTGGGCTGGGCCGTGAGTAGCCCGCCCAAACCAAGAAAAAAGCAGATAAATCCGGTTGACTTCATGGTGCTGATCTATTTTGGATGCTCCAAATCAGTTGTTTCCCGTGCCTGTTGCGGTAGCGGCAGGCGCTGGAGTGGCACTGATTTTTACATTGACGTGTTCGGCAAATTTATCCAGCTGCTGGCCTACATTCCAGGTCGTGGCATTGGTTCTAAAACCCAGGAGTGTAGTTCTTTTTGAGCTGAAATAACGTCGACGTTAGTATAGGTACCGTCCCGGGTGACACTGAGCACTGAAGCTAAGGTGGCCTTGTCGTTGCACTTTGTACCCCGTGTAATAATCTAGGAATGGCAAGGGGTAAGAATTGACCATGAGTTGTAGACCCCGGCGGCAGCCTTGGGGTTGCGGTAATTCATACCCGATTTGACCATTTCTTTGAAGAGCGGCGCAAAAGTGTAATTGGAAGCTCGTTCATCTCCGTCAAGGCATTTTTTGACGTCGCGTACCAGCATAGCTCACTGCCAAATTGCTGCATGTACTGGAAAGGATATTGGCCAGAAACCGTCTCATTGTGCATCACGATCGGAGCGGGGTATGCTCCTCAATTTGTAACAAGCTGCAGTAGCGGTACAAATCCCGGGCTTCCGCAGCCACCGAAAGCGCTGGTCAAACAGGTTTGCAGGCATGCAGTGGGGGTGTGCGCACAACCCGTTAAATTATCGATGTTCATGACCTCGTTGTTGTTGTACCATGTGGTCATCGACATCCATGCGGGGGAGGTGGTAACAAAGCAGAGGTTGCTACCCCTTCATTAAAAGCACTGTTGCGGCTGGGAGCAATTCATGGAAATTGTGTCCGCCATCATTGCCGTACATGTCTACCGAACCCAAGGAAGACTCCAGGACCAATGGCACCTGAGTATGTACCAATTCATGGATGAACACATGCCCCTTTTCGGCTTCAGCGCTCCATCCGCCCGAAGCAGCTGGTCGGGTTGGGCTGAAGAAATAGGCACCAATCCCGATGTGCCCGGAAGCTTCCAGGGTTCGATCGGTGAATTGTTGGGCACAAGGCCAGGAAGCATTGTTGTGTGCGGCACCATAGCCGCTGCTGTTTTTACAATAAATCCAGGAGCTATGGGGAGCAGTGTTGGGAACATCATTGTAGAGGAAGACGTACACTTTTTTATCGGAAATACACAGCACGTTGCGGATCACCCGTTGCATCTTGGCATCTCCCCCATTTGCGGAAGCGCGCAACATCTTGATGAGTAGGTTTTTAAGGCCAATGTTGTTGGCATTGGTCCAGAGTGGACTGGTGATATCCTTGTTGTCGGCGATGTCCCCTTTGTTGATTTCAAAGCTCGAAAAATCAGCAGGCTTGGCCGTCGCCGGGTTATCGATGTAGTAAAAAACCAGTTTTTCACGCAAGTACTGCCGGGTTTTTTCTTCGAGGCTTTGTGCAAAAACGCTGGAAGTCAACAAAAACAATGTGGCTATGATAAAAAGCTTTTTTTTCATGGTTGTAGATTTTGGGTTAAAAGAAACAGGAATCACATTTGGTCAGCAAAAATCACCAGGTTAGAGCTGCTTTTTTTGGGTGAAACTTTGGTGGTTCCATTGTTCAGCATCCAGGTGATTTCGTAGTCATACGTCGGAGCAGGGTTGATGGAAGGTGCGGGCAACAACACTTCAATTTGGGTAGTCAACAGACCGCCTTTGGGATTGAGGCGTACTTGTTTGACCATGTCTTTTCCTTCTACTTTGTAGGTGATTTTTACTTCGGCAGAACGAATGCCTTCGCGGGTAACCGCTTCCTGATCCATTTCAATATCGATGACTTTGCGCAGATAGGGTGGGCTGAGGGGAACAGTAGGCAAATCAGATTTTGCCCAAACACTTTCCTTGGTGGCTCCACCAAAGAAATTCCATACCGTTTTGTATTCGTATTCCCGCCACTTCAAGCGATTGTTGTCCCCTTTCCAGCCGTATAAAAAAGGAAAGAAATTGCCTTGCTGGTTGAATTTGGCCCGGTCAATGGTGAGGTCAGCATTGGTGTATTGGCCATCTTCGTGTTTTTTGCGGAAAGATACCGATACGAAGTTGATGTACTTTTGAAAGTCTTCGGCGTTGTATCCATCTACGGTTGCGGATACCTCCCGTTGTTTGTACAATGGATCATCCAGGTTGATTTGTTTGAAACAATCCGGGCAATTGATGGCACCAACGTTTTGGTCAAAACGCAAAGACAAATTGTCGATGGTATATTTGTTGAGGTCAATCCGAAATACTCCCCTTTGACGAACCGTACGCATGCTGTAAGCAGCGACAATAGCCGTTGTGGGTAGAGTAGGTGTTGGGCGGGTGTACCCATATTTTTCCTTAGGCGCGGTGTAACCCTTGGTCTGGCTTGGGCCAGTTCCCGGTGGATGAATGCTGGTTGGTTGGTTGCCCGTGGGGGGCGGTGTAGTGGGATTCGCCTCGGTGGTGGTAACCGCCGCTTTTTCCTTGGCTAGCTCAACACGTTCGATGTCTTCAGAAAGTAAAAAATCTTCCAGAGCATCTTTGCGCCCCTGGTTCAACAGGGCTTGAGCCCGATCGAGCATGCTGGTTTGGGTCTGGCCGGGTAGGGCAGGGGTGGCAGGAGCGCCTCCAGCTCCGGCCGGGTCAAACATCATGCGGGTGAGTTTACTGTAAGCGTCTTCCACCGCTTTTTCCATGTTTTCGTCGGGATTGTAAGTGGTTACTTTGATGGCCCCTGACTTATACAAGTCCTCCATGGCAATGTTGATTTCACCCGCGAGCATGACATTGCCTTGCCGGGTGATGGCCGCTGCTGAAAAAGACTGGTGCTGATAGATTTGGTCAAAATTGGCTTCGATGATGGCCCTGCGCGGTGATTTGTAGCCCTTTAAGTCCATTTCAAAGGAAAAACTCATATCGGGTGTGGGCGTTTGAAAACTTTCCCACAATACCTTGGCTCCCAACTTGGTGAGGCTAATGGAAACAGCCGCCTTTTGTCCATCCAGAATAGGTGCCTTACCCAAGCCCAATACTTTGCGGGCAAAGCCCGATTGAGGATCGTTTACAGTTGAAATCAGGGCAAAGGTACCTCCCGAATAGATGGCTGGCCCTTTGATGGCACCACTGGAATTGACGCGCAATAGATCCTGGCGGGCTGCGGCAAGTTGTGCCTGCGTTACACCCATTTCGATGACGCAGTGGATGATGCCACCCCCTTCACCTTCATCCTTGGTGGCTTGATCACCAGTCCCTTTTTGGTTTTCGACATAGCGCAAAAAGGAGAACTGAGGCTTACCCGTAGCTGGATCAACGGCTAGTTTGGGTTTGTCCGACAAATAGTAATAGTCGTTGGGGTTGCTGACGCTTTGGAACAAGGTCAACTCGCCAGCCCGAACGGTTTTATCCAGTAAAATATCCTGACCGGATGCGATGGTACAAGCCAGGAGCAGCATAGTGAAAAAACAACTTATTTTCATGCTTTGGGTTTTTGGTATCAATAGGTTTGAAATAGGTCAATCGGAATAAGTTTACTTGGGCAATTCGTCCACATAAAGCAAAGAACTGCTGCCTTTGAGGCGTCCACTTTTCACTTCGCGGTTACCGCTCAGGCGCCAGGTTATTTCGTATTCGTAATCGTACTTGCCGTCGTGCAAGACGAACTCTACCCGAGAGGCGGTATTGGAATTGGCGACATCAGCGCGGACATTGATTTGTTCCATCCGTTCTCCATTGCCGGGATTGTAATAAAATTTGACATTGACGGAGCGCACCTCCTGCTGTTTCAACAACTCTGGAGAAGCTTCAATGTCTACCGCAACGGGGCGGATGGGCGGCGAGACGTTGATGGTGAAATTGTCAGTATTGACCCACTCACTTTCAATCACCTGGTTGCCAAAGAAACTCCAGGAGGTTTTGTACTGGTATTGTAGCCATTTGTCGCGTTGGGCGTCTTTTTCATCTTTCCAGCCATATTGTAGTTGGAACAAGTTGCCCGTTTTTTCCATTTCGGGTACGCCGATACGTACCTCATCGGAGGTGATGTCACCGTTGCCGTGGGTTTTTTTCATGCTCACCCCCACGAAGTTGACGTACTTTTTGAATTGGTCAGCATCCATACCGTCTACCGAAACCATGAGTCCACGTTGGCGGAACATGGGGTCGTCCAGATTGATTTGGCGGAAACAGGACGGGCAATTGATTTTTCCCAGGTTTTCGTCAAAACGGACTTTCAGTTGTTCGGACATGCTGCGGTTGAGGTCCATGCGGAAATTTCCGGTGCGGCGCACCTGTTTGAATTTATAAGCGACCGAAATACCGATTCCCCCTTTATTCGCCGTGGTGTCTTTTTTATTGGTGCTGTTGTTGATTTGATTGGCCGAACTCAGCATGGAGTTGAAGTCGGGCTGAGGTTGTTGATTGGGGTTGGCCGAATCAAACAACATATCCAGCATCTTGGTGTAACAGATTTTGATGATCTCCTCAAATTTTTCGTCACCCTGTGGACCACCTACTTTGATGGCTCCCGTTTGTCGCATTTCTTCAAACATGAGTTTGACCTCTGCGTCCAGCATAATCGGCGTGCCACCGCTGCTGCTCTTGGATCCATTGGTGCCGCCGCCACCACCAGTGGAAGAACGATATTTTAACCCTGCTTCAATGGTTTTTGATTCGTACAGTTTATCGAAATTGACATCAATCCAGGCTGCGATCGGGGAACGATACCCTCCAATGTCCATTACGAAGGAAAAGCTCATGTCGGGCGTGGGAGTTTTAAAGGTTTCCCATAAAATTTTTGATCCCTCTTTGTTCAACAAAATCGAGACGGCGGCTTTGTTGCCGGCCAATACCGGAGCTGGCCCGAGCCCTAATACGACTTTGCTGTATCCCCCTTCTTTGCTGGCAATGGAGGAGACAAGCGACATGGTACCACTTTTGTAAATGACTGGGCCAAGGAGTACCGCCTGATCGTTTTTAACCAGCCGTTTGAGTTCACGTTCAGCATCTTTTTTCTCCTCGTCGCTGATGTACAATTCCACTACCGCGTGAACCACGCCGCCACCTTCTCCTTCTCGGGCGGTTGTCGCTCCGTCTTCAGGACGGGTATTGCGCACGAACATGAGGAACGAAAACTGCGGGCTGCCATCGGCTCCCACCCCCAGGCGCAATTTATTGGGCAGGAAGTAATAATTGTTGGGATTGGCAATGTCGGGGAAGCAAGTCAATTTGCCCGCCAACACTGGTTTGTCGATGTAAATGTTCTGAGCATTTGCAAAATGAGCACAGCCAGCATAAACCAAAAAAAGATAAATAAGCTTTTTCATTGGTGTCGTGTTTAACCCCGTTTTTCAGGGGTGAAAATTTTGATCACATCGAGAAACTTGTCCAAAATTTGATGTTCGGGTCGGATAGAACCATCCGTATTGGGCGGAATGATGGCATCGGCGGCTTTACGCACTTTGTCCCAAAAATCCAGATTGCCATCTTTGATCTCTTTGGGGATGGTGATGTACACGTAATCATCGTTGATCTTGGGGTCAAAATCAAAAGCGATTTTGCCTTTTTCCTTGTGGTTCAGGATGATGCGGTAGGCATATCCACGGGTGTCTTTGTCTGTGAAAATGGCTTGTTCCACCAGGGACTCGTTTTTGGAAACGGTGAGTGGAATGTTGGTTTCCACCTCCCTGCCAAACTTGTAATAGCGCACCTGTAAGGTAGCCCGGGTAAAACCGGCGGCTTTTAGTTCATCCAGATTGCCTTCAAACTGGATGTTGCGCTGGGTAATGGGCGCGGCTAAAGTGATGCCTTGCCAATCGCCCTTTTGCCAGGTAGGATTGGCAGGGAAGACATTGCCTCCACGGGTACTCCACTGCACTTTGTACTCATAAACATCGGAATTTTTGTCCTCGCCTCGAGCATAAGTTACGGTCGCTTTAACCCCTTTTTGCTTGATGTAGTCCCGGTCGATGGTTACCTGCTCGACAAATGGATTGCCGCTGCTGCGTTTTTTCTGAATGTTGACCGTAGCATAATTGACTTCTTTGCTGAAAATGTCCTCACTGTCGAGATCCACAATCATGTTGATGTCACGGTGCTGGAAAAAGGGGTCGTTGAGGTTGATAGAAGCCACGCATTGGGGATTGTTTTTCACCGCATTGTACCAGGATGCCATATTGCCTACTAGTTGTACTTCGCGCATGACGGCGGCCCGGAATTTCAAACTAATGAAGGTATGGCCTGACTCTGTTCTCTGCTTGAGTTTGGTCATGTTGAAACTATGCGCGCTGGCAAACTTGGTGGGGGTTGAATCGCCTGCTTTGCCCGCATCTTCATTTACTGCTCTTTCCTCTTTGTCGTCGCTGATGGATTCCATGAAGCTTTGCATGAAATAATCGACTACGTCTTTGGCAATGGGGTTGTCGATGTCCTGCTGATTGATTACAACCTGTACAATTTTTTCCTTCTTTAACTCTTCAGTAATTTCGTCCCAGCCCACGTATTTTTCAGATTCAGAGGTGTAGGAATCGTATTCGGTGCCATCAACTTCGCAATCGCCACAGTGGTAGTAGTAGTAGCTGTAATCGTGGCCTTTTTTTTCCAAAAATTTATAAAATTTACTCCAATCAATCGTGATGCTGCCATCAATGGCGGGTGCCATTAATTTGTATTTGTAATTGAGGGCGATGGACAAGTCGGCGATGGAGCGCGATTTTTCAAAGGTTGCTGCCATCAATTGAGCGCCGTTTTTGTCAAAACTGGCGGCGAATTAGCGGCGCTTTTCCTGCTGACGATACTTTTGGTCAGGTTTTTGTCTTCCATGACCGCCGATACTATTTTGAAGGAATTGTCTTTGTCAATTTGCAGTTCCACCGCACCTTTGATGATGGGGCGGTCTTTGGTATTGGCAATGTCTTTATAAATGGCCAATCCTTTGGTGTTTTTTCCATAATACACCCGACGGCTGCTTTTACCAAACAATGCCTCCAATTTGCTTTGTGCATCGGCCAATTGTGCAGGCGTAAGACCCCATTCCATTAAAAAATGCATGATGGCTCCCTGCACCCCCCCCGCATCGGCGCGCTGTTCGGTGGTGTATTTCATAAATAGGAATTCGGGTACCCCATCGGGCCTTTGGGACAAACGGAGGTTGACCGGGAGGTAATAGTACTCATTGGGCTTGCCTTCGGCACCATACAGTACCAAATTGGTGCCATCACTCAAAACCAAGTCAACCTTGTTATCGTAGTTGAGCAATTGGGCGTAACTGAGGTTGCAGCAGAGCAAGACGAAGACAATCGATGTGAAAACCAATTTTTTCATGGTACTACGTTGGATTGTTTTTGAAAAAACTTTTAATGGTTGAGGAGGTTGAGAAGTTGAGGCTACCGCGAGCGACAAAAGGATTCGGTAGCCTCAACCTCATCAACTTCTCAACTTTTACAAAAAGGGTTAATTCTTCTTCTCGGCGATGTCGATGATCTTTCGAAACTTGTCGAGAACCTTTTGTTCTTTGGACACATTACCGTTTTCATCAACCGCGACTAGTACTTTGGCGGCGTCCAGGCCCATTTTGATCCAGTTTTGATCTTTGTTGCGGATCTCTTTGGGAATGCTGGCGTACATGTAATCGGTATTGATTTTGGCATCCCATTGGGTGGCAATTGGCCCAAGGTCTTTGTCGTGAAAGACCAGACGATAGGCATAGCCCTGGGTGTTGCGATCCATGAAGATCATTTTTTCGGCAAAAGCATCGGTACCACTCGCGTTGACGCCGATGTTGGTTTCTACCTCATTGCCGAATTTTTTGTAGCGCAGTTGTAAGGTCACGTTGCGGATGCCATTTTCTTTCATGTCGGCCAAATCGGCTTCGAAACGAATGGTACGCGGCATGATCGGCGGTGCCAGGCTTAAACCTTGCCAGGAACCACGTTTCCAGGTGGTATCGTTGGGGGGGAAGACCAAACCGCCCCGCAAACTCCATTGGACTTTGTATTCATACAGTTCTGGTGAGGCATCCTGGGCTTTGGAATAGGTGACGGTGACGCGGTTGCCTTCTTTTTCGAGGGTTTTGCGATCGAAAGTCACATCCTGTTGGAAATCAAAACTGCCCTCACCACTGCGTTTTTTGCGGATGTTGACGGTGACGTAATTGACCTCTTTGCCCATCATTTCTTCCGCCTCAATGTCGAGAATGACGTTGATGTCGCGATACAAAAAGAAGGGGTCACTCAAATTGACAATGCCCACACATTTGGGGTTGTCTTTGGTTTGGTTGTACCAGGAAGCCAAGGTTTTCGGTAAGCTGGTGGCTGCGTTTGACGGCCATGGCGTAGCTCAAGTCAAAAATTTGGATTTTTTTCTGTTTGACAATTTCCCGGATCTCTCGTTTGAAGGTGTAGGAGTCCCCGTGTTTGATGTCGGGCATGGCCTCTTTTTCATTGGTGCTGGGTTCTCGGGCGCCTTTGCCATCTTTATCGGTAAAACTGTTGAGAAAGTGATCAAAAAACGCTTCCCGGATTTTGTCCACTTTTTCACTGGCTACGTTTTCTTCAAAGCGCAGGGTGATGACTTTTTGTTCCTCCAGTTTGCGGTAAAACTGGCGCAACTCGTCATAGGAATAATGGTCTTCATCACCTGAGCCAAACCAGCCAAGTGCACCACCAATTGCACCACCAAAAAGGACCCCCGCTACAGTATTGGCCACTTTTTCGCCATAATTTTTATCGTCGGTTTCTTTAAAAACGGCGGAGTCCTTCTGCACCAAACTGTCCATTTTACTCCAGTCTTGTTTGAAGAAATGATCCGCACCGAGTTGTCCCCATCGGGTTCAACATCGGCGGCTCCCTTGAGTAGGGCACCATTGTAGCGGCTTTTTAACACGCCCGCCAACTCCACCTCTTGTTCCTTGCTGAGGCCATATTCCATGAGGAGGTGCAGCAGGGCTCCCTGGGTAACTCCCGTGGCAGATTTTTCATCAGAGGTGAATTTCATGAACAGAAACTCCGGGGTGCCGTCTCTTTTTTTGGACAAACGCAGGGCACAGGGCAAGTAGTAATAGTTTTTGCTTTTTTCGTCGGACAGGGTTGCGGCCTGACCGTACAAAGTTACCTTGGTTTGGTCTTTGAGGGTAATGGTCAATTTGTTTTCACTATCCAAGATTTGCGCCTGGATCGTGAGGGAGGGCAAGGTGAAAAGTAAAAAGCAAAATGGAAAGAGTATTCGCATCATCGCTGAGAATTTGAAAATGGAAAGAATCGGGTTATTTAGGTATGATTACGCATTCACTGCATTTGGTTCCGCTCTGCATGATGGTTTTGGCCGCCAACCGCAGGGTGTGCGCAGGATGGCCATCCGTCCAATAAAAGGGCATTTCGATAAAAATGCCGTCCCATTTGTCCGGGCTGCTTAAAGTTTGTTCCACCTTTCGGGCATCCTCGCCCAAAAAGCGAAAAGAACTGGCCGATTTGCCCCCAGGTTGAGTGGGTATCCCCGCTCCTGAGGATAAAGAGCCTTGCAGCAAAGCAATGAAGTCTTTGTTTTTTCCGGACAACAGAAATTTTTCAGGGGCTTCCACCGTCAGGGCACCCATGACGATGGCATTGCTGTCAACCTTGGCAATCAGGCAGTTTTGTACTTCTTTTTCCTGTTCTTTGGACAAACCCCAGGTCAGTAGCCAATGCATGACTCCGTTGTCGGTTTCGGCGGAAGCTTCGGATTTCCAGGACATAAATAGAAATTCGGGCTGTAGCGTTTCCGTGGTAGAAAGGCGCAAATTATTGGGCAGATAATAAAAGCCCATGGGGTTGTCTTGGGCGGGAAACAACTGGACTTCCTCTTTATTGATCAACACACAAGTCAGCTTTCCACTCAAGCTCACTGCTTGGGCGAATGCAGGTACAGTCAAGCCAAATACCAGATTTAGTACGGCCATTCCACTTAAAAGAACCCTGTAAATCATGATCTTATATTTTATGCCGGTTCAATTCTGCGTGGGTAACTCGTCGATAAAGATCAGTCCAAACTTGTCTTTGCCTTTTTTGGTAAGTATCGTGCCGTCGGATTTTTGCCAGGTAATTTCGTAGTCAATTTCTTCTACATCATTGGGTAGTGTAACTTCCAGTGTTTTTTCACTTATGTTGTCGCCGGGTCGGAGCGTAAGTCTGGGGCGGTTGATGCGTCCAAAAAACGGGTAGTTCAAGGTGATGGACACCATGCGTACCCCCTTGCTTTGCAAACCTGCTAAATCCCCATCGAAGAGGATGGTTTTGCGGGTAAAAGGGGTGAACACGTTGACCATGGCTGCGGAAGATTTTTCCCAGGGAGTCTGGTAGCTGCCTCCGCCCTGAAATTGCCAGATGTTCATGTATTCGTATTCCATCCACTGGGTGCGGTTGGAGTCGGCATCCCAACCGTAGAGCATGGAAAGGGGTTTAAAGCCCGCTTTAAACAAATCTTTATTGATCAATTTGCTGTCTAAGGTAGTTTGCCCACTCTGGTGTTTTTTGCGGACGTTGACCGTTACGCTGTTGAGCATTTTTTGGAATTCTTTTTCCAAATCGCCATCCACGCCAATGAATATTTCCCGCTGTTGGAAGGTGGGATCCCAGAGCGGAACATCCTTGAAGTAGTCGGGATTGCTGCCGTAGCGTTGGTACAAACTGCTTACGTTAAAAACGACGTAGTGGTGGCGTTGTACAGTGCTGCGACCTTTGAAAAATAGATGACTGTGTCCCTCGCTTTGCATCTCTTTCAGTTGATACCCAACATTGAGGCCAAAACCCGTGGTTTTGCGGCTACTCAGGGGCCCATTTGGTCCCAAGAGGGCATCGATGGCACTCATCCCATTTTGCTGATCTACTTTTTCTGCGTGTACCGGGCGAAACATCAGGTTGAGTAATTTATCGTAAACCGTATTGAGCAAACCTTCGAGCATGCCGCCGCTACCATTCACCTTTAGTTTGATGGCGTTGTCGCGGCGCATTTTTTCAAAGCCCAACTCCACATCGGCATTGACAAAATAGACCGAGACGCCCGCATTAAAAGCCTGGCTTTTTTTGGCTTCACTCCAATCAATGTCCAACTCGGCATCATAAGATTCGGTGAGCCCAGTAAAGGAAAGGTCAAAAACGATGGATACGTCCGGGGTTTTCATTTTGAAACTTTCCAGGAGTAGCTTTGACTGTACGGGATTTAGGCTAAAGGAGAGCGCCAGACTGGTGTTTTCCAAAACCGGGGCTTCACCGGTGGCGATGAGTTTGGTTTCTTTTTTTTGACTGCCTTCGGTGATGATGGAAGAGATCAGGGCATAGGTTCCTTTTTCGAATGCCATGGGGCCGCGCAGCTTTAGTTTCGGATTGTTGCCGTTTTTCTTGCGCAGGGCATCTTCAGCTTTCAGGACGGTTTCCGGGGTGGTTTCGTACAAGACCAGCATGTGCAAAATCCCGCCCCCATCGGCTTCGGAATAGAATTGGTGGTATTGCCTTCTTTGGGTTTGAGGATGGAATAGCGCAAATAGGAGAACCTGGGTCCCTTTTCTTCATTAAAAGCAAAACGGGCGGAATTGGGCAGATAAACATACGTAAGGGAATCGGTATGCAGGGGGAAACACCATAGACCCTCGATGTACTCACCTCGATCAATCATGGGCATTTGTGCTTGCAAACGCAGCGCTGCCAATAGACACAATACAATCAGCTTGAAGGTGATCAGCGGGTTCATGTATGGGTGTTTTAGAAAAATTAGGTGTACTGCTTAATGGAACTTCTATATTCTTGGTACCAAAATCAGGTAGTCCTGATCCAACACTTTGATGTCCTCTTTTTTGTCGCCTTCTTTGGTGTGCCAGGTAACCTGGTAGCCCAGGGTTTCTCCCGGGTCACAAAACAGGGCAACCTTGGAGGTTACTTCGGTATCACTTGCGCGCAGGACGAGGGTTTTTTGCACGACTGCTTCACCTTGCACAATGGCCAAAAAACGGACAGAGGCAGACATCACATTTTTTTCCTTAAAAAAACCTCGATCTGCGTCTACCTCAATGGTTTTTTTGACGAAAGGTGGTACCAGTGCGATGGCATTTCCATTGGCTTTCATCCATTGCCCATCGATGGATTTGTTTTTGCCTTTTAAAGACCAGGAAATGCGGTATTCATAGTTGAGCCAGTCGAATTTTTGCAAGCCCAAACGTGGATACAGGACGTGTTGTAAAACATTGCCTGCTTCTACAGCTTTGCGGTCAAATACTACGTCTTTGGTTACATCACTTTGCCCGTTGTTATATGCCTTGCGGAAATTGAGGGAGACAAAATTGAAAATTTCACCAAATGCCTCGGAAAAAGCCCCATCCACCTGCACATTGATGTCGCGCATTTGAAAATCGGGATCATCGAGGTTTACGGTGCCAAAATATTTGTCCCGTTCTTTGCCTTCCAGATTATTCATTAAAAAAGCAATGTTGCCGGAAGTGTACACGGGCACTTTGATGGTAGTGGATTTGCTGAGGTTGAGGTAAAAGCGATTGAGGCGCTCGTCCTTGATGTCTTTGACCACAAATTGATTGTCGCTGACGTATTCCTGGTTGCCCGTTCCGGCAAATAACTGCCCGAAAAAGCCCCGCTCCTGCCGCATGGGGATCTGGTTTTGACCTACTGAAGCCACCCGTTCGGGGTCTTTGGCCCAACCTTTGGTGGGGTCAAACATGACGTCGATCAGTTTGTCGGTCACCATATTGAGGATGTTGTCCATGTCTTTGGTGCTGACGTTGAGGGAGGCCCCCCGGTCAAAGGACTGGACTTTGATCACCTGATCGCGGATCAACTTATCAGTAACATTGCGGATTTCGTCTTTGTATACCCTTCCTGTTTGTTAAAAACACGGCTAAAGTGAGTGTATACCATTTTGCTTTCGGCGATCACTTCGGCATTGTATGCTTTGACTACCGCCTCGTAATAGCCAGAAAGGGCAATCGACACATCAGAAGTTGGGCGTTTTAGGGTCTCAAACAGAAGCGTTGCTCCCTCCTGGCTGAGGCGGGCTGAGATGGCGGCTTTTGAACCCGGCAAAAAAGGAGCAAAACCCGAAGTGATGATGCTTTTGGCGAAGGTATTGTCTCGCAAAATGGAGGAGACGACCTGAAAACTGGCCAAACCCGCTTCCCCGTCTTTGACCGCCTGCTGAATGGGTACTGCTCCGGCAATTCTGGCTGCACCGCCCGCCACGGTTTTTAATTTGTCCTGTAAAATTTCGATGAGTTTGTTGGGTAGGGTGAACTCAATGAGTGCATGGAAAACGCCACCATTGGTAGCGGCTCCTCCGGTGCCCACGTATTTGAGGCACAAAATCTCCAAAGAACCATCTTCTTTTTGGGCTACCCGTGGATATTGAGGAATGTAGTAGTAGTCGTTGGGGTTATCTTTGTCTTGAAGTAATTGAATACCATCGATTTGTAATCTTCCCTCGTCGTACTTTACAATGGCAAAGCAAAACATGGGAAATAAACTGAATAGGATGTTGAGGGAAAAACGCTTCATTTTTTTAGGATTAGGTGTTGGGTGATGTTTAGCACGTGGTATTCCCAGTAATTGGGGTGACAATTGAAACAAAAAATCAACCTGCATCCAATGGATACCGGACAGATTCGAAAAGTCTGATAGAAGTATAAAACAGTGGTTGTGGTTACTTTAAATGAAGTATGGACGGCTAGAAATAGTAGGCGCAGAGATTAGTGACCGTTAGTAGCACAATGTTCTGGGGCAGTTGGTGCCCAAATGCAAGCATAAAGA
>NZ_JADKCX010000144.1 GCF_016718685.1 Haliscomenobacter sp.
GGTTCCGCCAGGATCAGCATTTCCTTATGTTCAAATCTTTTCCTAGGCGGTCGTCTAAAAATATGGTTTGCATACTTTGGGCAATGCCGATTTCAGCTAGAAATTCGTTGGGATGTCCGGCGGTACAAATGACGAGGCCAAATTTCAGGGTCTTCATTTTTTGGATATTGTCATTGTGGCCGTATGCATAACCAAGGGAATACACCCGGTCAAACCAGCCTTTCAGTTTGGCGGGACAGTCGCTCCACCATACCGGATAGATGAAAACAATACAGTCGGCATGGTCTATTTTTTTATGTTCTGCCAAAACATCATTGGAAATGGGGATTTCTGTTTTTGCAAATCCTTCCCTTTCGTATTCGTTTTCGCTGAGGTCACTTTGAAAACCCATTTCGTAAAGATCAAGAAACTCAAGGCTCCAATGTTGATCCATCAATACCGCTTTCAGGTGTTCAAAACCTGATAAGTGTAGGATTTTTGCTGGGGCTGACAGTATACAATTAGAATGTTCTTGCGCTATTTTACTGATTAAGCACTACGCATTTTTTACCGCAGAGTGAAGGAGTACACGCGGAGTTCCGCGGAGTTTTTTAGTTTTAAGGAGTTTGCCACCTGCGGTGGCTGGAGTTCAGGCTCTAGGAAGATCTTGCACAAGATGCCAAATGGACTTTGAGGTAAAGACCCAAACTTCAGCAAAGGCGACCTCCGTGGCCGCTCCGCACCGCAGGTGCCCTAAAAACTCCAGAGACTCGCGCCTCCTTTACTCCGCGGTGAAAACACGTTTGCGTATTGTGGTTCACGGAGTGTACGGTCATTTGGGGCTTGCTTGATGCCCCAACGCAGAAAATAAAAGCCCAACTGTCGTAATATTTGCTTAACTTGAAGATTATGAAACTCAAAATGTATGGTTACAAATTGAGTTATTTCCTATTCCTAATCTACAATTATGAGAAAATTTCCTATTGCTTTGATCGCAATATGCTTCGGCGTATTTGCACAGGCACAAACCACCACCGACATCACCGATCGCAATTCCTGGCTGAAATTCGGCATCAACCTCGGCGCACCGGTGGGTGACATTTCCAATGTGAGCAGCTTTGTAGGCGGACTTGAACTCAAAGGCCAACTCATGGAAACCCCTCACTTTGGCATTGGTTTAACGACGGGGTACAACCATTTTTTTCCTAAAGAAAATGCCCAAGATTTTGGTGCCATCCCCTTGGGCGCATTCATTCGGGTGTATCCAGGTCCTTCCGGGTTCTTCGCGGGTGTCGACGCGGGTTATAGCCTGATTACCGGAATCCGCAACGCGGAGGGAGGGGGTATTTGAAAACCCCAGCTGGGTTACCACAATTACGATTGGAATATCTTTGGTTTTTTACAACCATATTTTCCGATCTGATGCCAATGGTGCTGGGATTGCACACTTGGGGCTTGGTGTTACGCGCAACTTGAGGTTCAATTAAATTTTCACCCAGATGTTAACCACTGATTCGCGGATGTACCTAGTATAACGCCTTGGCGCTTTTACCGCAGAGTAATGCACGGAGTTCCGCGGAGTTTTGAGGTTTAAGAGTTGGCCCTGCGGTGGCTGGAGTTGGGCCAGGAAAATCTTGCTTGGACAAAACAAAGGACTTGAGTTAAGAATCAACCTTCAGAGGGGCCTCTTCACCAGAGGCCCTAAAACTCCGTGAACTCCGCGTACTCTGCGGTAAAAACTACGGTTAAATTGAAATCGTTGGTTCGGTAAACCTTTTACTTGCAATTTGAATGGCACTGAGAATAGGTCTAATGTTCATCAATGCTTCGCCGGTTTTGAATACGGGGCTCAACCACCTTAATCGGTCCCTGCTGCTTCAGCAAATCCAGGACTTCTTTTACGGCCCTTTCAATTGCAAATCGTGCCCATCCGCAGTGGCCCGTGCCGTAATTTGTACCTCAATATCCGGAGGTACGCCTTCGTTTTCAGCGATCCAGCGCTTGGCATTGGGGTCAAGATGCCATTGTCGGGAGCGGTTACCCGGCCGCCGTCTACCAGCGCATAATGCACCGAAGACTTGACCAATCCACCCCAGGTGCGCGTCCCAATCAGTGGCCCAGCTTGTTGATGCCGGAATACCCAAGGGAAAAAGTCGCCACCAGAACCCGCCAATTCATTGATGAGCAGTGCTTTTGGGCCGATGATGCCCGCTGGGAGTCGCCCCGGAGTACCATTGGGCACTTCATTGGTATACGCGGCCCGCAGTTTGCGCGTCATCAAGTCCACCATGTAATCATCGAGTAAACCTCCACCGTTGAATCGCTCGTCAATGACGGCACCTTCTTTGTCTTGCTGCGCAAAAAAGTAACGGTTGAAAGAAACAATGCCCGGATCGCCCGTATTGGGGATCCAGATATAGGCCAGTTTTCCCCCGGATAGTTCATCTACTTTTCTCCGATTGTCTTCTACCCAGGCGCGTTGACGCAAGGCATTTTCGCTCGGGATCGGTTCTACAATTTCTTTCCAGGCACCCTCCAGGCTGGGGCGCTCATTGATTTGGAGCACGGTTTGGCGACCAGCGGTACCATCCAACAGGCGGTAGGGATCCTCAGCAGCGGTAAGCGCTACCCCGTCTACACCCAGCAGGTAATGCCCTTCCTGCACCTTGAGGTTGGGGCGGTCGAGTGGTGCTCTGAGCCCCGGGTTCCAGCTTTCCGCCGTGTAAATGCGTTTGAAACGCCAAAAACCATTCTCTGCCACCAAATCTGCCCCCAGCAATCCTACCCGGGAGGTATCCACCGCCGGAAAATCGCCACCGGAGACAAAACTGTGTCCAACCGAAAGTTCTCCATTCACCTGATCCAATATATAATTCAGGTCGCTGCGGTGCCGGACGTATGGAATGAGTGGGGCATAACGGGCTTTGACCTGTTGCCAGTCGCGCCCGTGCATGTAGGGATCGTAGAAATAATCGCGTTCGTAGCGCCAGGTTTCGTTGAACATTTGTTGCCATTCCGCCAGTCGATCCAGTTGCATCCGCAGCGTGATGGCCAGGCCACCTTCACCAGGAGCGGGGGCTTTGGCAGTACCAACAACCCGCCATCCTCCACCGGATTGCAGGAGGATTTTTTCGCCATCGGCAGATACCGAGAGTCTTTGGACGCCGCGGGCAAATTCGCTGGCCTTGCGGTCTTCCAGGGAGAACTTGTGCAGCAGCATCCCCGGAGCATTGGGGATGGCTTCACCAATGAACACCGAGCCTTTGGGGCCGCTTTGTACCGCAGCGTAATTGCGTACGGGCATGGGAAGCGCCAGGGTACGGCGATCAATTTTTTCCCAATCAATGCGGACTAGTTCAACAGAATCTTTAGCGGGTTTTTTCTCGGGTTTTATGGCTTTTTTTGCTGCCCCGGTCGTGTCGGGTTCTTCATCACTTTTGGGTGGAAATGGCGAAGGATCGTCTTTGCGCAGTACCACCACATAGGCGCCGTAGGCCGGGTCAGATTGGGTGGAACTGGTGTTGGCCCAACCGGAACCCAAGGCTACTTCGGTGCTTGCCAAAAAGTAGAGGTAGCGCCCTCCACGATCCCAGGCTGGCGCAAAACCATCGGCCAATGGATCGGTCAATGCACGGGCTTCGCCAGTAGCCACCGACCAAAGCATGATGCGCCGGAAATTGTTGGACGCTGTTTTGGCATAGGCCAGCCATTTGGAGTCGGGCGACCAGCTTAGTCCCAGGCCGCCACGTTCAATGTTCAAACCACCGACATCGGCAGTAGTGATTTTTCCGGATTCCACTTCAAGCACCCGGACACGCACATCGTCGTCACAAAAGGCGATGCGTTTGCCATCGGGTGACCAGGTAGGTTCCCAGGCCATTTTTGATTCGCCTATCGAGATGCTGCGGGGCGCAGAGAGTCCGTCCTGGTTGGCAATCAAGAGTGCGTAACCCTCTCCACTGGCGTCCGAAAACCAGGCGACCCGATTGCCATCGGGCGACCAAATCGGCACCCGATCGGCCACCCCGGCGCTATGCGTGAGGTTGCGGGCATCGCCATTGGCCACCGGAACCGTGAATATCTCTCCACGTGCTTCCATGGCGACTCTTTTGCCGGTTGGCGAAAGTGCGGCGTTGCTGACCCGTTTGTTGACGTTTTCCCAACGGGTTTCGGCCCAGGGAAAATCACCGCGTACGGTGATGTCCAGTTGTTTGGCATTGCCCGAAGCCGCGTCGATGGTGTGCAGGTAGCCATCCCGTTCAAAAATGAGCGTACCCCGATGGCCGGACAGCCATTTTACATTGCTGTCTTTGTACTTGGTGCGTTGCACCAATGCCCCAGTTGCAGGGGTATAGGCCCAGATGTTGACCGTCCAGTCGCGATCCGACAAGAAGTAGATGGTATTGCCGATCCACAAGGGCTGGGTATCGGTGCTGCGTTCACAAGGGATGGGTGTTTCGCTCAGGTCATCTAGGTTGAGGATGGATAAGGCCGTGTTTTGGCCGCCCCGGTATTCGCGCCATTCGACATCCCAACGGCTCATCCGATCCAGAACGATGCGGTTTTTGTCCGGGGCAAAAGCGCCATCGAAGCCCCAGGGCGCGGGCAGTAGGGTAGAGGGGCCACCCTGGGTTGAAACCGTCCAGAGGCGGTTGTAATTGCTGGGCGCGGTTTCCCGGGAGGAGGCGTAAAGTACCCGTTTCCCGTCGTTGGTCCAGCCCCGTGCAAAGGCTGCGGATGGATGCCAGCTAAGGCGCTTTGGCGTACCGCCATCAATAGAGACGATATAGACAGAATTGGAGCCCGTGCGATCCGAAGTAAAGGCGATCCAGCGGCCGTCCGGGGAAAAATGGGGGTCACTTTCCACGGCAGGGGTGCTGGTGATGCGGCGGGCTTCACCCCCGGTACGATCCGTGATCCAGAGATCAGCGCCGTAAACGAAGGCAATGTGTTGTTCGCTCAAGCTGGGTTGACGCAGCAGGCGGGTGCCTTGTGCCTTGCCATTGTTTATACAAAATGCCAGTAGCAGGAAACAAAAAGGCCAGCGTAAACGCATGAGGTGTTGATGAAAAGATGGACGCATAGTTGACTTTGGTTTTATGGTTAGTGCCTTCACAATGATAAGGATCGAGCAGTGAAATACCAAATCAGGCTTTGTTCTGCTCTACGATTGTTTTCCTGGTTATTTTTTAGATAGTTGCCCCAAAATATGTTATTTTTGGGTTGTAATTTTCACCTTATGTGTATTTCTACGCAATTCGGACACTACCGACAATTTCCCATCTTTATTCCAATGTTTACACTGGATTGTAAACGCTACATTCCTGACGTGGCGCTTCCGCTTTAAATAGCCGTTTCGGCGATTCATTTTTCAAGATTTATGCTGAATTCACTGGTGTGGGTACGCCTGTGCCGACCACTAACCATTTTTTTACATTTCCAAGCTTTTATACCATGAAAACCATCATTGAACCCTTTCGGATCAAGTCCGTTGAGCCCATTCGTATGACCACCCGCGAAGAGCGGAAGCTGTTGATACGAGCAGCGCATTACAACCCTTTCTTGCTGCATTCTGACGATGTGATGATCGATTTTTTGACCGATTCGGGTACCTCCGCGATGAGTGCAGCGCAATGGGCGGGCATCATGCGCGGCGATGAAAGTTACGCGGGCAGCCCCTCTTTTGGGCGTTTTGAAGCCGCAGTACGGGAGCTGATGCCCTTTCAGCACATCATCCCCACCCACCAGGGGCGAGCAGCTGAGAAAATCCTCTTCTCCATCGTGGGCGGAAAGGGCAAAATCATTCCCAACAATGCACACTTTGACACCACCCGTGCCAACGTAGAATATTCGGGTGCTACTGCCCTCGATTTGGTGATTGAGGAAGGGCGCAATCCCTCGTCTTTACATCCCTTTAAAGGCAACATGGACGTCCAGAAACTGCGCACATTGTTGGAAGCAGAACATCAGTCCGTTCCCCTGGTGATGCTGACCCTGACCAACAACTCTGGCGGTGGCCAACCCGTATCGATGGAAAACATCAAGGCCGTAAAAGCCTTGTGCCAGGAGTTTGGGAAACCCTTGTTTTTTGACAGTTGTCGCTTTGCGGAAAATGCCTATTTCATCAAACTGCGCGAACCTGCTTATCAACACCACAGCGTAAAAAGTATCGTCAGGGAAATGTTTTCCTACGCCGACGGCATGACGATGAGTGCCAAAAAAGACGCGCTGGTAAACATAGGAGGCTGGCTGGCTCTCAACGATGCGGATTGGGCGCAACAGGCCCGCAATTTGCTCATCATCACCGAGGGCTTCCCTACCTACGGCGGTTTGGCTGGCCGTGACCTGGAGGCCATCGCCGTTGGACTCAGCGAAATTGTGGAAGAGGATTATTTGCAATACCGGATTCGTTCTACCCAATACCTGGGCGAGGCTTTGTTGAAATTGGGGGTTCCCATTGTACAACCCGTGGGCGGCCACGCGGTCTACATCGATGCCAAGGCTTTTTTACCCCATATACCGGCTTTGCAGTACCCCGCTCAAGCGCTGGTGGTGGCGATGTACGAAATCGGGGGGATTCGCGCCTGTGAAATTGGCTCGGTGATGTTCGGTCGGCAGCCGGATGGAAGCGAAAAAGCGGCGGCAATGGAATTGGTTCGCCTGGCCATTCCCCGCCGGGTGTACACCCAAAGCCACATCGATTACGTGATCGAATGTTTTGAGACAATTGTGGCGGAGAAAGACCACTTGCGGGGGATGAAGATCGTGGAAGAACCGCCGACTTTAAGGCATTTTACAGCGAAATTTGAGTTCGTCCCGTGCGGTCATTGTGAATGGTAATTTTCCGTGGTGGGGTGGCCGGAGTGCTAAACTTAAAAATGAGTTATGAGTTGATTGTATTCATAGCTCTTTATTCATCATTTTTATCATACTTTTTAAATCCGCTCGCAAAAAAACCTTCAAAGGCATCGTGTAAGCGCAAAAACGCCAACATATCGTGGTTGAGGATCATTTCGGTATTTTGCAGGTTGTGCTCAACGGCTTTGCGCAGCGCTTCAAAACCATCTTGGGTGCGTTCGAGGACGGAGTAGGCGCAGGCCATGTGGAAATAAATTTCGGGGTCTTCATCATTTTCTTTCAGGGCTTCTTTGAAATCTACTAAAGCCTCTTCCAGTTTGTATTCTTTGAGTTTTTGGATGCCTTGTTGTTTGTGCAGGTTTTTTGGGGTTTTGGGCATCCAGCCCAATTTCACGGGCAGGTCTTCCACCACTTTTTTCCCATTTCGCCGTAGGTCGAGTAACACTTGCATGTTTGCGTCCACTTTGGTGGTTAGAATAAAACGCACCTCTTTGCCTTTTTCAAGGACGCTGAACTTGTGGTCGATGCCCCAAATTGAGGACTTTTTGGAGACAACCTGGCCTTTGACGATGACGGTTTCTTCACCCAACCAGTTGTTGTGGAATTCGATGACGGTGTCGCCGGAAGTGATTTTTTGGTACTGCATGGCGTTATTTAAACAAGTGTTTTTTGAAAAAAGTAATGCTTTGAGCGGCCGCTTCATTCAGCGACTCTTGATAAGGTGAAAAATGATGTCCTTCAACAAAGAGGAGGCTTTTTGGTTCAGCGGCTTGTTGAAAGGCATCCAATACGAGTGGTTGAGCAGTCAATTCATCATTTTTGGCCAGGATAAACAGTTTTGGTATGGTGCCCGTTCTTTTGATGTAGCTTCCGGGTTGGTAGGCCAATTGCATTTCCAAACTCTTGAGGGTGACCTGGTTTTTCCAATTGGGCGCATACGTTTTGAAGCTTTCGGTAAAATTGTAGGCGTTGATGCTTTGTACAAAACAAAAGACACCTTTCTGGTTGCTTACTACCGGAATGGTCATGGGCGCTTTGTTTTGTAGGCGGTTCAGGCGATCTGTATTGAACATGGAAGCCAAATACGCTCGATTAGCAGCGGGGATTTTTGACACCAACTCATGCCCACCCAAATAAGGGGTCAGGGCCACAAAACAGGTTACCCGAGAGTCCAAAGCACTCACCACTATGGAATGCCCACCGGCATAACTACCTCCCCACACCCCAATTAGTGCGGCATTGAGCCGCTTGTCCGCAGCAGCAAAACTGATGGCATCCCGGTAGGATTCGACTTGCTCCCAGGGATCAATTTCCTGGCGAATGTTTCCACCACTTTCACCAAAATTTGGGTAATCAAAAAGGACGACGGCAAGTCCTTCATTGGCAAATTTTTCGGCATAAACATCGTAATTGCATTCTTTTACACCCGACACGCCAGGCGCCATGACCACAACTGGCGGTTTACCCCTGGACGTGTCTTTGGGCACATACAGCCACCCTTTGATGGTTACCCCGCTTGAAAAGAAAGTGACGTTTTCCCGGCTATAGAATTCATCTTTTGTGGCGGCAGATTGCGCATGCAAAAGGTGCAGGCCGCTGATGATTACAACGAACAGAATCAATGGAGTTTTTAAGGTCTAATGTGTTTGATGGGTAAGTGATTTGTTGAAAATTGATCATAACTTTCCTAAAAACGTGTTGTAAACATTGGGTACTTCCTCCAGTATTGCTTCGATCCGTTTGGCCGACTTGGTAATCGACAGGCCACCCAGATTGGTACAACGCAGTGTATGGTGGATCTGATCACCGACCGCTTTCATGGTTTCGATCACTTCATCCAAAGGGATCAAGGGCGCATAATTGGACAAGGCCATATTGGCGCAAGAAAGTGCATTGCTGGCCGCCATCACGTTGCGCCCCAAACAAGGCGCTTCTACCCGATTGCCAATCGGATCACAAATGATGCCCAGCGAGTTTTGCAGGGCCAGTGATGCCGCAGCCAGGGACTGCTCCAGCGTACCGCCACACATGCCCACCAACGCAGCCGCGGCCATGCCGCCACCCGATCCGGTTTCGGCCATACATCCACCAACTTCGGCGGCAAAAGTGGCGTGAGCAGCAATGAACACCCCGATCAAACCCGCGGCCAGCATGGCTTTTACCATTTCATCCTCCGGGAGTTGTAGCGATTGCGCCGTGCCAATGATGGCGCCAGGCAAAGCCCCACAAGAGCCCGCAGTGGGCGCAGCTACAATCACGCCCATCGAACTTTTGACTTCCATCATGGCCGAAACGTAGAGAATGACGCGGTTGTTCACGTCGCCGCCAATGAGTTGTTGGTCATTCAGTTTTTCCTGAAATTGTAAGGATTGACTCCCCAAAATCCGGTCTTCGTAATGGGTTCCTTTTAAGCCCAATTCAATGGCATTGGCCATGATTTGAACGATGCTGCGCATTTTTTCAAAAACTTCAGCAGCGGAAATGTTGCCGCGGGCACTTTCGTACTCTACGGCCAGTTCCCAGAGGGATTTGTTTTGGTCGCCTTGGTACTCCAGCATTTCCGCGCAAGTGATGAAGGGTACTTGCAGGTTTTTCCGTGCCATTACGGGTAGCACGGGTTTCAGGCATTTGATGAAAGTGACTCCTTCCATCGCCAGTAATTCTTGTTGAATAAGAGCATCGGGAAAGGTCTGGGCTTTGATTTCGATAAAACTCAAATCTGCTCCAGCTCTAAATTGCAGATCGTCGTAAACCACGGAAGCTTTTAGGAATTCCAGGATGCGCTCAGGCTCGGTACAATAGATCAGGGTTTCAAAATAATCACCCGCCATAGACACCTTCACGCCGTCGATGTCGATCACCTCAATCATGCCCCCGCCGGTAGAAATGGCGGTCAATCTGCGGATTTCACGCGGGTTGCTGAGGGTGATTTTGTAGGTGTTGGGATGGTCGGCACCAATGTCACAAATGGCGATGTTGACGTTGATGCCCGCGGTTTGTAGGTATTTTTCGGATTCGGGTAAACGTTCGTCGTAGGCTTCCCAACCGAGGAATCCGCCAAACAAACCCATGTCCGAACCCTGGCTTTTATGGGTAGTGGCCAATGAGCCGTTGGGGTCAAATTCAATGAAGATGTCGCGGATGTTTTCATCCATCAGGTCGCGGCACAAACGGGCAATGCGCAGCGAGGCCGCACAGTGTGAACTGGAAGGCCCCGCATGACTGGCCCGATGACGTCATTGAAGATGCTTGGATAGGTGCTCATGGTGATTTGATTTTAGCGGCGCCGGCATAAAACCAGCAGATTCCGCAGAAATCTGCGGAAATCTGCGTATCTGGGGAACACCAAATCCATATGGCGCCGGCAGGTAGATCACCAACAAAATAAACCAATTACGGCCGGATAGCTTGAAAAACTACCAAATACTTGCTTGCTTTCAACATTCAAGGCATGCCCGTGCTGAAACGAAAGACATTTCCTTATGATGAGCATCAAAAAACTATGGGCAATGGCATTTTCCGCTGCCCTCCTCACCGCCCTCAACGCGCAGGATTCCAAAAAATGGGACGTCAACAACCCTCCCGGCACTTTTAAAGAAGTATCCTTCTCCACCACGGAAGGCACCTGGATGAACCTGGACGTATCTCCGGATGGCAAAGAAATTGTATTTGACCTGCTGGGGGATATTTATGCCATACCTGCCCAGGGAGGTGAAGCCCGCTTGTTGCGCGGCGGTCATGCCTTTGAGGTGCAACCCAAATACAGCCCCGATGGCCAAAAAATCCTGTTCACTTCTGATGCTGGTGGCGGCGATAACGCCTGGGTGATGAGCCGTGACGGCAAAAACGCCCGACAAATCACCAAAGAGGATTTCCGTTTGGTCAACAACAGCGTCTGGACACCCGATGGCGAATACATCATCACCCGCAAACACTTCACGTCCCAGCGCTCGCTCGGTGCAGGTGAACTCTGGATGTACCACCTCAGTGGCGGCAAAGGCATCCAGCTCACGCCCCGCAAAAACGACCAACAAGACCTCAACGAACCCAACATGTCGCCCGATGGCCGTTACGTGTACTACAGCGAAGACATGTCTGCCGGGGGCTTTTTTCAATACAACAAAGATCCCAACAACCAGATTTTTGTCATCAAACAGTTCGATCGGGAAACTGGGAAAATTGAAACCATCACGGGTGGCGCTGGAGGGGCCGTGCGTCCTCAGGTGTCCCGGGATGGAAAACTCCTGGCTTTTGTACGGCGGGTGCGGACCCAATCGGTGTTGTACATTCGCAACCTGGAAACGGCACGGGAATGGCCGGTGTACAACCAGCTCTCCAAAGACCAACAAGAAGCCTGGACCATTTTCGGGTGCTACCCCGGCTACGCCTGGACACCCGACGACCAGTCTATCGTGATTTGGGCCAATGGCAAAATCAATAAAGTGGATGTCAATGGATTCAATAAATCGGTGGAGATTCCCTTCACTTGTGCCGTCAAACAACGGGTGTACGATGCGGTGCGGTTCAAACAAGCCCTCAACCCGGCCAGTTTTGAGGCCAAAGTGATTCGGCATGTGGCTACAGCGCCCAATGAAAAATACATTGTCTTCAACGCGGTGGGCTATTTGTGGAAAAAAGACCTGCCAAATGGTACGCCTCAACGCTTGACCAAAAGTACGGATTTTGAGTTTGAACCCACGTTTTCACCCGATGGAAAATCGCTGCTGTACGTGACCCACAACGATTCTACTTCGGGCACTTTGCGGCGCATCCAGCTCGACAATACCGCATCCAGTCCGGTATCCACCGATCCTGCGAATTACCGCACGCCCGCCTATTCCCCCGATGGCCAGCTGATCGTGTTCAAAAAAGACGGTTCCAGCGCGGCGATGGGCCCGGCCAATACCGCCAAACCCGGCATTTACCTCCTGAAAGCCAGCGGCGGCCCGGCAACTTTTGTCACGGCGCAAGGCAACAATCCCCGGTTCAATGCCAAGGGAGACCGCATTTATTACACCCTGGGCGGCGGCATGAACATGAGCATGGGCAGTTGCAAACTGGACGGCACGGATGAACGGATTCACCTGCGCAGCACTTATGGCAGCCAGTTTACGGTATCTCCCGATGAAAAATGGGTGGCTTTTGTGGACTTACACAAGGTGTACATTGCTGCTTTTCCCCATTCGGGCACCACCCTCAATCTGGGGAGTGGGGGAACCGATTTTCCGGTCAAACAAGTGGCCAAAGACGCGGGCATCAACCTGCACTGGAGCGCCAGCAGCAAAGTTCTGCACTATACCCTGGGCAATCAGTACTTTTCGATTCCGCTCGAAGACCGCTTTGAGTTCATCGCCAACAAACCGGATTCCAGCTTTAAACTCCCCGAAAAAGGCATCGACATCGGCCTGAATGTGCCGATGGACAAGCCGACTGGCCTCATTGCTTTTACCAATGCCCGCATCATCACCATGAAAGGGGATCAAGTCATCACCAATGGCACCATCCTGGTGGAAGGCAATACCATTAAAGCTGTAGGTAATACGGGCGCAGTGAGCATTCCCAAGGACGCCAAAATCATCAATTGTGCGGGTAAAACCATCATGCCAGGGATGATTGATGCGCACGCGCACCCAGGGCATTTCAATTCGGGACTCACACCCCAAAAATACTGGCCGTACTATGCGAATCTGGCTTATGGCGTGACCACGGTACACGATCCGTCCGCCAATACCGAATGGGTTTTTGCGCTCAGCGAACTGCAAAAAACTGGCTTGGTTACGGGGCCCCGGGTCTTTTCAACGGGTACCATTTTGTACGGGGCAGATGGCAACATGAAGGCAGTGATCAACAACCTGGAAGACGCGCGCAGCGCCATTCGTCGCACCAAGGCCTATGGGGCTTTTTCGGTCAAAAGTTACAACCAGCCCCGGCGCGAACAACGCCAGATGATCATCCAGGCGGCGCGGGAACTGGGTATCGAAGTGGTGCCGGAGGGCGGCTCCTTTTTTTACCACAACATTTCCATGATACTTGACGGCCATACCACCATCGAGCACAACCTGCCCGTCCACGTCTTGCACAACGACGTGATCCAGTTGTGGAAAAACGCCAATACGGCTTACACCCCCACGCTGATCGTGTCCTTCGGAGCGATGAGTGGCGAGTACTACTGGTACCAGCATTCCAACGTCTGGGAAAAACAACGCCTGCTGACTTATACGCCCCGTAGCGTGATCGATACACGTAGTCGGCACCGCACCATGGTGCCGGAAGAAGAATACAACAATGGCCACATCCTTATCTCGCAACAGTTGAAAAAACTGACCGACGTGGGGGTGAAAGTCAACATGGGCGCACACGGCCAACTCAATGGCCTCGGCGCACACTGGGAAACCTGGATGATGGCGCAAGGCGGCATGAGCAACCACCAGGCGCTGAAAACGGCGACGATCAACCCCGCGCTAAGTCTGGGTCTGGATGAGCACATCGGCTCCCTGGAACCGGGCAAACTGGCCGATTTGCTGGTGCTGGACAAAAACCCGCTGGAGAGCATTTACAACACGGAATTCATCCGCTACACGATGGTGAATGGGGTTGTACGATGCGGAGGCGATGAATGAAGTGGGCAATCGGCCCAAAGCACGGGGAAAATTCTTCTGGGAATTGAATAAAAATGCGGAGTACGAGCCGCTGCTGCATGAAGAGACGGAAGGAGAGGGAAGGTGTTTGTGTGGGCGGCATTGAAAAGTGAAAAGTGAAAAGAAAGTGCGGTGAAAACCGACAAAGTCCAAAAAATGAGTCGCGTAGCGACGAGCATTTGGCGGCGGGTTTCAACCCAGCCGATGAAAGGTGTGGCGATTTTGATGGAGTGCCGGAGGTACGGATTTGGCCGATGGTACCTACGGCACCATTGAGGATGGATGCGAAGGCGGGGTTGAAACCGCTGTAAATGGGTCCACGCGATGTCGGTTTAATTTAACTGCCGTTAAATTAATTGAAAAATGAAAGACCAATTATCAAACCCCTAACCACCAACCCCAGCCAGCATTACACTACTACTTCGGATACCCGGCCATCAGCGCAGGCTTAATTCGGCCCCTCGAAAACTCCACCCCAATTTTTACGTTTTAAACAATCCCACCCCACCGGCAGATTGTTGGATTTACTGCAGCGTAGGCATGTCTTTGGATCGGGAAGATGATTGCTTGATCGAATTGTTTGTTTTGTCGCCCCGACAAGATAATGCTCTAGTTGAACTCATTACGGTATGTGCCTCTTTCCATCGCAATGTGCGGCCACTCGACATTCACCACACCGTCAACATCGGCAGGCCTTGGCTGAATCAATCCAACTGCGACCATGCTTTTGTTTCTTTGCCATATCTGGATGGAGAAGCCTTGGAGCTTTTCCCTTTTGAGGGTCAGCATTATCATTGTTATTGGTTGATCCCTATTACCGAAAAAGAAAGAGACTATAAAATTGAGCAGGGCTGTGAGGCGCTGGAGCTGTTGTTTGAAGACAAACAATTGGACTATTTGAATCCAGATAGGGTGTGTTTGGTGATGGGATGAAAGACATTGTAGTACTAATTACGACAGCGCCGAAGGCTCCGCAATAGAGGTTCCCGAAGCGCATTCAGTACATAAAACATTCCAATAGCAACAAAAAAATCTCCTCTCCAAAACTTCTTGATTTAAATCAAGAGCACGCCCTGCTTTAGCCTTGATCTTTGTATCATTCAATCACGGCAACCGGCTAAAAATTCATTCTGATGAAATTCACTTTAAAACTCGAAGAACTTGGACTCTTGTTCCTATTCTCAATGGTTTATTTCCAATTTTTTCAAGGTAACTGGGGGCTGTTTTTGGGGCTATTTTTTGCACCCGACCTGGCATTTTTGCTGTTTTTGTTCAGTCAAAATGGGGCAATCGGCTACAATGTTTTGCACCACAAAGGAGTGATGGCGATGCTGATGTTGCTGGGGTATTTCTTGCAAAATGATGCCCTGATCAAAGTGGGTTTGATTTTTATGGCGCACAGTAGTTTTGACCGGGTAGCGGGCTATGGCTTGAAATATTTGGACAGTTTTGACCATACCCATTTGGGTTGGATAGGCAAAAGCAAGCATAAGAATGATTAAGTGCTGCTCGTTTCCACGCATCAGGAAAAGTAAATCCTTACTTCTCAAGAATATGTATTACCTTACACCCCTTAAATTTTAGTCAAACGCAAATTCTGATGCCGAAAAAAAACGAAGAGGATCCCAAGGGAAAACCAAAAAGAAATTCTAGCGCGTATCCTAAAAAGAAATCCAGCGGGGGTCCTCCTAAGCGAAAATCAGGCTCATCCCCCCAAGGGAGATCCAACGAACGTCCTGCCGGAAGATCAGGTGAAAACTCCAAAAAAAGACCCGATCATTCCAAAGGAGACGGTAGTGAGCGTCCCGAACGGAAATCGAGTGAATACCCTAAGAAACGCCCCGATCACTCCAAAGGAGATTCGAGCGAGCGCCCTGAGCGGAAGCCAGGAGATTATCCCAAGAAGCGCCCTGACTACCCCAAGGGTGATTCCAGCGAGCGTCCTGAGCGGAAATCGGGGGATTATCCCAAGAAGCGTGATTACCCGAAAGGAGACTCCAGTGAGCGTCCTGAGCGTCCAGAACGGAAATCCGGCGACTACCCCAAGAAACGCCCCGACTACCCCAAAGGTGATTCCAATGAGCGCCCAGAACGGAAGTCAGGTGATTATCCCAAGAAGCGTCCCGATTACCCCAAAGGCGATTCCAGCGAGCGTCCCAAACGGAAATCGAACGACTTTTCAAAAGGGAACGCTTTTGACCGCCCGGAGAGAAACTCCAGCGAAAGTCCCAAGCGGAAATCGAATGGCCCCAAAGACAAACCCAAGGATCGCGCCCGGGTACAGTCCAGCATGCCGCACCAGGGCAAACCCAAAGTGAAGCCCAAGGACAAGGATAAAGACAAGGACATCCCCAAGTTCCATCCACGCAACCAGCACCAGGAGCGGTACGACTTCAAAGCACTAGTGGAAAGCTGTCCCGAACTGGCCCCTTTTGTGAAGATGAACATGCACAACGATGAGTCGATCAGCTTTACCAACCTTGAGGCGGTGAAAATGTTGAACAAGGCCTTGTTGAAGCAATACTACGGCGTGGATAATTGGGACATTCCTGCCACCTATCAGGTTCCGGCTACACCCGTGCGGGCGGATTACATCCACCACATTGCTGAACTTTTGGGCGCAGCGAACGATAAAAACATCCCTACCGGCAAGCAAATCAACTGTTTGGACATCGGCGTTGGGGCCAGCTGTGTTTATCCCATCATCGGAAGAAAAGAATACGAATGGTCTTTTGTCGGTACAGACATTGACCCGATTGCCATCGAATCGGCCAATCAAATCATTGCGTCTAATCCCTTTTTGCAAGAAGGAGTAGACTGCCGCTTACAAGCCAATCCCAAAGATATTTTCCAGGGGATCATCCAAGAGGGAGAGCTGTTTGACCTGACGATTTGTAATCCACCTTTCCATGTTTTTGAAAAAGTGGGCGTAGGCAAATCCAAACGCAAACTGAGCACCCTGAAAGTCAAAAAAGCGGTGCAAGCCAGCATCAAGCTGGGCATCGAAAACGGGGAATTGAGCTGTGAAGGCGGAGAAGAAGCCTTTATCAAGGAGATGATTCGCGAAAGCAAACAATTTGCCAAGTCTTGTTACTGGTTTTCTACGCTGGTAGTCAAACAATCTCACCTCAAAAGTGCGTACAAAACCCTGGAGGGGATGGGCGCATCCGAGATCAAGATCATCCCGATGGGGCAGGGCAACAAGTCCAGTCGGTTGATTGCCTGGAGCTTTTTGAATAAGGAAGAACAAAAAGCATGGCGGGATTCCCGCTGGAATCAGCAGGGCTAGTACCGGAAAAACTCACCTTAAACTGCAATCAAAATCATTGAATGGGTTTTGATTGCAGCCTATTTTGTCTGACCATAACACAACCTAGATCAGACAAGAGATGAAAAGGGAGACTCACTCGGATGCCCATTATCAAGCGCTACAGCAAAAATTTGCTGCGCACTATGAAGCGATTTTTTTAGACGATTTGGCTGAAAAAACCATCGTAGTGATCCCGAGTTTGACCCTCGATCAAGAAATCCTGAAGGCGCTCAGGGGCGTCCAGTACTATGAAGAAAGGTTGTTGTGTTTGCTGATGCTGTTGCGCATGCCCCGCACGCGCCTAGTCTTTGTAAGCAGCATGCCCATCGATCCCAGCATCATTGATTATTACCTGCATTTATTGCCGGGAATCACCGGTTTTCATGCTCGGGAACGGCTCACGTTGTTGAGTTGCTACGATGCGAGCAAAATATCCCTTACTGAAAAAGTTTTGCAAAGACCTCGTTTGATTCAGCGCATTAAGGCGCAAATCAAAAGCAATGAACTGGCCCATATGGTCTGTTTTAATGAAACCGAGGCCGAAAAACGACTGGCCTTGGCGCTGAACATTCCGGTTTATGGCTGCGACCCAAGCCTCTGGTATTTGGGCACTAAAACGGGAAGTCGGCGTATTTTTAAAGAATTACAATTGAATCTGCCAGCAGGCATTGAAGACTTGCATTCTGAACACGACATTGCAGCAGCACTGGTACAACTCAAAAGAAATAACCCCAGCCTGCGCAAAGCGGTAATCAAAATGAACGATGGATTTTCGGGGGATGGCAACGCCATTTTTCGCTATTCTGAAGACCTGCTGGACCAATCCCATCCCATTGATGCGGTACAAGCCATTCTTGCATCGAACCTGAGCATCGTGGCCAATGGCCTCGATTATCTTAATTTCCTGCAGAAATTCAACGCCATGGGAGGTATTGTAGAGGAGTTTATTGATGGGGAACACAAGGAATCTCCATCAGTACAATTGCGCATCAATCCACTCGGGGCAAGTGAAGTCATTTCTACCCACGATCAGTTGTTGGGCGGAGAAAGTGGACAGGTCTTTTTGGGAGCCACTTTCCCCGCAAATCCAGAATACACCTACGATATCGCCGCCATTGGAATGAAGATCGCGGATGAATTGCAAAGGCAGGGGGTATTGGGGCGTTTCGGCATTGACTTTATTTCGGTGAAAGAACCCACCGGATGGAAACATTACGCCATTGAAATCAACCTGCGCAAAGGTGGAACGACCCATCCTTTCCTGATGCTGCAATTTTTGACCGATGGGACTTTCAACTGGCGGGATGGGGTGTACATCATGCCCAATGGGCAAACCCGTTATTATTTTGCTTCTGACAATGTCGTGGACGAAAAATACAAAGGCCTCACCCCGCAAGATTTGATTGATATCGCCCATTGCAACCGCATCCAGTACGATGGGGTAACCCAATGTGGGGTTACGTTCCATATGATCGGCGCACTGTCCCAATACGGCAAACTGGGCTTGGTGTGTATCGGTCGTTCGATTGAGGAGGCTAAGGCTTATTTTGGTAAAACTTTGGCGGTGTTGGATGCGGAAAGTACCCAAAGGTGCTGATTATCAATTACAATTGTGTGGTTGCTGCCTTTTTTCTCCAGACCAGCTTCACCCATTTCTCCAACTCCACGGCATGAAATACCACTGCCGCCAGGCCCACACAAATTCCCAACTCTTGTAAAGTTAGTGGCTGCGTACGGAATATTTTGTTCAAAAACGGAACGTAAACCACCGCCAATTGTAGCAAAAAGGTAAAAAATACCGCACTGAGCAAGGGCCAATTGGAAAATAAACCTTGTTGGTACAAAAAGCTGCGTTCGCCACGTACGGCCAGGGCATGCCCTAATTGCGACAAGGAAAGCACCGTAAACACCATTGTTTGCCAGTGACTACTGCCAGTATGAATGCTCCAGGCCTGCACCCCCAAAGTGACGCCCGCCATAAGCAAACCCACCCAGATGATGTGGTAGCCCAAGCCATCGGCAAAGATACTTTCATTGATCCCCCTTGGCTGCCGCTTCATGATGTCGGCTTCCGCTTTTTCTCCGGCCAGGGCCAGTCCAGGTAGGCCATCGGTCACCAGGTTGATCCACAAGATGTGAATGGGCAACAGCGGCATCGGCAACCCAATGAGGGGCGCCAAAAATATCGTCCACAATTCGGCGCTGTTACAAGTCATGATGTACTTGATGAACTTGCGGATGTTGTCATAAATCCTGCGGCCTTCCTTGACGGCTTTGACAATGGTGGCAAAATTGTCGTCCAGCAAGATCATGTGCGCGGCCTCTTTGCTCACATCAGTGCCATTGATGCCCATCGCAATGCCGATGTTGGCGGCTTTAAGGGAAGGCGCATCATTCACCCCATCGCCCGTCATGGCGGTGTAATGCCCTTTGCTTTGCAAGGCTTTGACGATGCGCAGTTTTTGATCGGGGGATACCCGGGCGTACACGGTGGTGTTTTCCACTTGATCCAGGAAAGCTTCCTCCGAAAGTTGAGCCAGGGTCACCCCGGTGAGGGTTTGATCGTCCGCTTGCAAAATGCCAATTTCCCGGGCAATGGCCGCTGCGGTAAACGGGTGGTCCCCGGTGATCATCACGGGGTTGATGCCCGCTGCTTTGCACTCAGCGATGGCCAGTTTGACTTCCTCGCGGGGTGGATCAATAATGCCTACTACTCCGGCAAAATGCACCTCGGTTTCTACGGTTTCGTAAGAGAAAGGCTGCGGAAGCTCGGCGATGACTTTGTAGGCAAAAGCCAAAACGCGCTGGCCCTGTTTGGCCCATTCTTCCGACAATTCTTCCAATTTTTTTTGGTCTGCAGCTGAGTTAAGGGCTGGCAATAGGGACTCGGTTGCCCCTTTGTTCAACACCAAGAACTGTGTCCCAAATTGGTGCACGGTGGTCATACACTTGCGGTCGGAATCAAAAGGCAATTCTGCCACGCGGGGATAACGTTGCGCCAGGTTTTGGAAGGCTTCAAAACCCAATTCCTGGATGGCGGCTTCCACGATGGCGACTTCGGTGGAATCGCCTTGTACATCATTTTCGGCTTTGGCCTGTACATCGTGGTTCAGCGCCATGGTGAGCAACATCGGTGAAAGGCCACTCGATTCGAGGGCAGGGGAGGAGCTCAGGGTATTGACGACCTTCATCTTGTTCTGGGTCAAAGTCCCCGTCTTGTCGCTGCAAATGTAGGATACCGAACCGAGTGTTTCCACCGAAGGCAATTTCCGCACCAGCGCGTTCTTTTTGGCCATCCGATTGGCGCCTCGGGCCAGGGCAATGGTCATCAGCGCGGGCAGGGCTTCGGGAATGGCAGCTACGGCCAAACTAATCGAGATCAACAGCATCTTTAGCTCGTCTTCCCCACGCAACCAACCCGCCACAAAGATGATCACACAAATGAACAGGATGATGTAGGTCAGGTTTTTACCAAAAACCGTCATCCGTTTTTTCAGTGGAGTATCGGCTTCATCGCCTTCCAAGAGTTGGGCGATTCTCCCCAATTCGGTTTGCATGCCCGTGGCTGTAACCACCCCAACGCCGCGTCCATTGGTGAGCAAGGTGCCCTTATAGGCCAGATTGAAGCGATCGCCCAGCGGAATATCTGCTGTTTCGAGGGGGTCAGTTATTTTATCTACGGGTACGGATTCGCCGGTGAGCGCCGATTCGTCGATGCGCAGGTTGTAGGCTTCCAACAGGCGCAAATCGGCGGGAATGGCATTGCCCGCTTCCAATAGCACAATGTCTCCAGGCACGAGTTCTGCCGAAGAAAGGGTATGTACGGCACCACCCCGCTTGATTTTAGCCGTAGTAATGCTCATTCTTTCAGGGCGTCAATGGCTTTTTCGGCACGGTATTCCTGGATAAACCCAATTACCGCATTCAGCAGCACGATGATCAGGATGATGATGGCATCGGTCATTTCCCCCACCATACTGGAAATGATGGCCGCAACCATCAGAATGATGATCATGAAGTCTTTGAATTGGAGCAAAAACATCAGCCAGGCGGGCTTGGGTTTTTGCTGAACCAATTCATTGGGTCCATACAAATTTTGTCGATTGACGACTTCCGCAGCAGATAAGCCGTTCAGCTCGGTATGGAGCAGTTCCAGGGTTTGGGTGGCGGTTTGGGTATGGAAAGTGGTCATGGTATTGCTCAATTGAGGGTTTTGGCAATTTTTTCGATGTTCAGAGAATTGGCCATTGCGTTAAATATACGAAAATAAGTGCCTTGTTTGTCGTACAATTCTTCATGCAAACCTTGTTCTACCACCCGGCCATTGTCCATCACGATGATGGTATCGGCATCGATGATTTGGGAAATGCTGTGCGAAATGATGATGACGGTGCGGTCTTTTTTGATGGCGTCCAGGCTTTTTTTGATTTGTTCAGTGGCAATGGCGTCCAGGTTTGCCGTGGGTTCGTCCAAAAAAATGATGGCCGGGTCTTTTAAAAAAAGCCGGGCGATGGCGATTCTTTGTTGCTGCCCGCCGGATAATAAATTCGCATTGGAATGGTACCCCTGGGGCATTTGTACAATTTGTTCGTGAATGTAGGCTTTACGGGCAGCGTCTTCAACCTCTTCGGAGCTGGCGTTGAGGTTGCCATAGCGGATGTTTTCCGCAATGGTGCCTTTAAAAATGTGGTTTTTTTGCAAAACCAGCCCAATCTTATGGCGCAGGGTAGGGGTGTGGTAGGCATTCAAATTAACGCCATCCAGGATGATTTCCCCGGAGGAGGGTTCATAAAATTTATCCAATAAATTGATCAAGGTGCTTTTGCCAGCCCCACTCAAACCAACCAGCGCCGTAATTTTGTTGGGTTGAATGGACATGCTCACGTTTTTTAATGCCTGGGTGCCATTGGGGTAGAAAAAATTGACATTTTTTAGCTCAAAATCCCCCTTCAATTGAGTAGGAATGAATTGGCCGCTCGGTTCTTTCTCCTGATCTGCTTCTAAAATGTCAAAAAAACCTTCGGAGTTGATCAAGGCGTCGTTGACTTCGTCGTAAATGCGGTGCAACTGGCGGATCGGCGCAGAAACATTGTTGAACAGTAAGATATGAAACATGATTGCGCCAATGGACATGGTACCATTCAGTACAAAATAGGCGGTTAAAATGATGATAAAGACCACCCCATTTTGTTCTACAAAACTTTTGATGCTATCAAATACAAAACTGAGTTGACGGGTTTGCATCTGGTTTTCGGTCATGTCAAATTGCATGGCTTTGTGCTTTTCGGCCTCCAGGGGCTCACGTACAAAGGATTTGATGACCGTAATGGACTCGATCAGGCTGATGATGCCGTTGTTTTTATTTTCCCGATAGGTGCGCATTCTTCGCCGAAAACCACTCAGTTTTTTGGCTTGCAACTGGCTGATGTAAAAATAAATAGGGATGATGCCCAAACCCACGAGGCCCACATAGAAATTGGCGTAGAACATAAATACCAGCGCTACCAGTGAGTTGGCAAACAGCGGCAAGATGTCGATGAAAAAATTCTGCACCAAACGCGTCAAGCTACTGACACCCAAATCAATGCGGGTTTGGAGTTTTCCACTTTCATTCTCAGTAGACGTGTAATAGGCCAGGCGGTAAGAAAGTATTTTTTCCACAATGGCTTGCGAAAGGTCTCTGGAAATGAAAATGCGCAGCTTTTCGCCATAAAATTTTTGACCAAACTGCACCACAGAATAAATCAACTCTCTTTGCCAATCAGCACAATACTGATGAAGGTCAGCAGTTTTATACCATCCTTCAAGGTCTTGTTCGCCAGCAGCAGCTCGTTGACATGATCTACGGTATAGCGCAGAATCAAGGCATTGACTTGGGCGGCGAATGAACCAATGGCGGTAAGGAACAAGGTCGCCAGCAGGAGTTTTTGATAAGGTTTGACAAAGGGATAAAGGTGGCGAAATAAATTGGAGATGGTCATCAAGGAGTGGTTTTATCGCGTGCTGGTCTAAAAAATTGATGGCTTAAAATTACAGAATAATTTTAAGCCATCAGCTTTATTGGCAGATTCCAATAGGGTAGTTTTGAAGCTCTATCAATCGTACGTAAATACCCGCAATTTGTTTTTGGTCGCAATGAGTTCTTGCTCCAATGTATTGATTCGTTTCAGCAAAGTAGCAATGGCGTCGATGCCTTCGAGGTTGATGTTGAGGTCATAATGAAGGCGCAACATTTTTTCAACCTCGGGCAATTGTTCCTGCGGGAAGTATGGATTGTTCTCGATGACCACGATTTCCACCAATTCATATTCTTGCAGGGCAAAGATGAAAGCGGTATCAATATTGTGCAGTTGGCAGAATTGCGCGAGCTGGATCAAGTTGTTATTTTCCATTGCTTCTCATTTTTGCCAATTCGTTAAACAATGCTTTTTCCTGTTCAGAAAGCTTGGTTGGCAGCTTCACTTGGTAGCTGAGGTACAAATCACCGAATACATTTTCTTTTTTATACACGGGAAACCCTTTGCCTTTCAATTTGACTTTTGTCCCGGATTGCGTTTCCGGTGCTACCTTTAATTTCACTTTACCGTCGAGGGTATCCACCGTGGTCTCGCCTCCCAATAGGGCGGTATACAAGTCCAGCTCTACGTTGGCGTACAAATTGCTGCCTTCCCTTTTGAATTTTGGATGGTCTGTGATCGAAAACGTGAGGTACAGATCACCATTGGGGCCACCATTTACACCGGGGTTTCCGTGACCGGTTATTTTGATGGTTTGTTCGTGCTCAACCCCCGCCGGGATGGTCAGGCGGATGTTTTTGCCGTTGACGGTCAAAGTCCGCTGATGGCTTTGATACACATCAATTAAATCGAGCTGCAACTCGGCATGCAAATCTTGCCCTCGGAACCGGGTTTGCCGATTGCTGCTTCTGCCTCGGGCCTCTTCACCAAACATGGATTCAAAGAAATCCAATCACCCCGGCAAAATTTTCCGAACTTTGTCGTCTTCCTGATTGCCGCTGGTTTTGACTTTGTTGTTGTCTGTTTTTTTCAATTTCATCCGCGTGTTGCCAGTCCTTTCCGTACTTGTCGTATTTTTTCCTCTTGTCAGGATCGCTCAATACTTCATTGGCTTCGTTGGCTTCTTTGAATTTTTTTTCTGCTTCTTTGTTGTTGGGATTTAAATCGGGATGGTATTTTCTGGCCAATTTGCGGTACGCGCTTTTGATGTCGGCATCCACAGCGGTTTTGGGGACTCCCAGGATTTGATAATAATCAATGAATTCCATCTGGTTCGTTTAAGTTTTGTTAGTTAAATGCACAAACCCCCAATGTTAAATGACAAAACTCACCCGGGTAAAGGGCGCAGCGGAGTTCCGCGGTTACTCGTTACCTGTAACTCAGTGGCCTAAGCATTGTTTTACCAAGAATAAAAGGGGGCATGCGCCTCGTTTGGTGAGTAAAACTCTGCGGAACCTGCGGTAAACTATTGGATTGAAATCGCAAACTACCGGTGAAAAGATTGGTTGACTTTGAGTTATAACTGAATATAAAAGCGGTGGTTATACGACCCCGGCATGCGCTATCAAGCGCTCCAAAAGTGCATCACCCATCGCTGTACTCGCGGTCAAAACGCCAAAAGTACCCGGCATTTTGCCTTCATCCTTTGCCAGACATATGGCGCATTCCGCCAGCATTTTAGAGGTAGAACCATATCCGGGATCACGGTCACCTTTGACCTGGGCTTTTACTATTTTGCCATCAGGAAGCGTTCCATACAGCACAAAATAAAAATATCCTGATTCACGCACGGCCTTGCTGGGGCCTTCGCCCGGTTTGGGCATAGAGCGGAGTACGATTTTGGAGCAGGCCTTTGGGTTTGGCGGATACCAGAACGCCCAACATCAGCAACATCGCGATGCCTCTAATACGTCCTTTAAAGCCCTTGCCAGTCATCATGGCTTCTTCATAAGTAAAGGCTTCTCCATAAGGAAATCCCTGGAGGGCATGGCTGCGGCGCACGATACGCGTATTGATGCCCGCCATAACAAAAGGAGCAATCAAGATTTTGCAACTGGGTCAAAATACAATCCTTGTAAATCCGGACGATCAGGCCCTTTAAAAGTGGGATCGGGATTGAGGGTGTAAGGGTTTGCAATGAGCCTGGCAAAACTGCGGTCGGCTTTGGCCTGGTTGATCTGCGCAATCATGCTGGCAAAGGTGCCCCCGCTGAGGCCCTCTTTGGCGCCTTTTACGAGGTTTTGATGTGGGTAGCATACACCCCATACTGTTTGTGGATTTCTTTTTGTAAAAAATAAACCCCCATATCGGAAGGAATCGAGTCGAATCCACAGGAATGGACAATTTTGATTTTGGCATCTTTGGCGGCTTGATGGTAGCGATCGATCATCTGGCGCATCCAACCTGCTTCCCCGCTCAAGTCGCAATAATGGGTACGGGAGCTTACACAGGCTTCCACCAACAAGCTTCCATATTGGGTATACGGACCAACCGTAGTACACACCACCTTGGCCTGAGCCGCCATGGCCAGCAGTGAATTCTTGTTAAAACCATCGGCAATGATGATGGGGATTTGCGGATGCCCCAATTCATTCAGCATCTCCTGCAGTTTTTCCCGATTGCGGCCAGCAACCGCCCAGTTCAACGGGTTACTGAGCGAAGCCGAAGTGTGGTCACTGAGCGAAGCCGAAGTGAGGTATTCCGCCACCAGGCGGCCAGTAAAACCCGAAGCGCCCCAGAGGATGAGGTCGTATTGGCGTGTATGCATGTCCTATTTATTTAAAAGTGGGGTGAAATCAAATATACGCCATTAAAGCCCCTAAATGTTAAAATCATTTTGGGTGAAAACCAAAAAACCGCATTCCCGTTTAATCCATGACAAGCATACAGTTAAAAAAAAAAAGCAAGCAAAACTCATTCTAAGCACAATCACGGCTATTTTTGCCACTTTTCTGCCGTTTTGGGCATAATGATAGCCACCTTTTTCTGTTCCTGTGAAGCAGAAGAACTGGTCTTTTTTACCAATGATGCTGCGGTGTTTTTGGTCATTGATGAAGAAAGCATCGACAATGGCAATGAACCCAGTAATTTTTCTGAACGGCATAAACGACCAATTGGCACGGTAGGTTGTACGCCAATCGCTGCGCTACTTTCAGAACAATGTAGGCGAACAAATTGATTTGTATACGGGAGAAGTGGGCGATGAAGGCTGGCACGCCCTAAAAACCATTCCCAATTCCTGGATCAATGCCGGTCCAAGTGGCAACGGATTGCTGAATTTTCTCGCACCTGGCCCCGGTTTGGGTGGTGGTGAAGATGATCGTAGGAGGTTTTACTGGACAAAATTCCCAATGTCAACCCCTTGCGCGCCACTGGATTGGCCAGGCGAATGGAAAACGGTAGTCGCCTTCGGGTTTACGATGGCGACATCAGCATCAATTACGCTCCGTTAAACGGAAACCTGATGGGTGCTAATCTGGGCTTGGTGGCATTTGATGTGCTTTTTGAAGTCACGAACGGAAAGATGGATCCAGCTCTTCATTGCCCAGAGTCAGCATTCGGTTACCGCAGTGTGCTAGACCGATGTGTCTGCGTTGCCTTTGGCCTTGTTTTCGAATGCACCGCTGCCAAAATCTTCATCGGAGCCTTTTGATATTAGTGCCAGGCAATACGCCGCCTTTGATTAGTTTGACTCCGGCGAATTGGTTATGGTTGTGGTGGTTTATTTGTGGGAGTCAACGCAGAATAATGAATTGCTAAAAGCAGGTGTACTTTTTTACCATACCGAGTCGATTTGGTGAGGTGGCATGCTCCTCCGGGCAGCCCGTTCAGCTTAAAGAAATTGGCTGTTTTTGCTGAGGTAGCTATTTTTTGGGCAGGAATGCTGATGCGAAATCCCTACCCCCGCTTCCGCAAAACCTCCTCTACCGTCATCTCAAAATCCGATAGCACGGAGCAGCCGAGCAGGCATCTCTCCAGTCAGCACAGTCATGTTCCGCAGATCGCCGCCCGTAAACACATGTACCTCACCTGTCAAAGGCAAAATATGCCATACCACCTGTACCCCGGCAGCACGGTAGTCCTGCATTTTGAGAAAGACCCGATTGATGGCGTCGTGGTTGGAGATGATTTCAATGACAAATTGGGGCACTGGGCGAACACCGTCGGCAGCAGCTTCAATTTGGGCTGAACTGAAATAAGCGATATCGGGACGGCGGTGTTTGTTGAGAAAAAACACATCACCTTCAGTAATCAGGGCTCCGTTTACCAAACCATTGGCCTGAAGTCGATAAAAGAAATTTTGCAGATTCTGGATGATGTAAAATTGGGTATAGTCCACAGTGCGTCGGGTTTTTTCCACTACACCATCCAGCCATTCGTATTTGAAAGCGTCTTCACGGCTTAGGTATTTGCGTTGAAAAAGCTCCCAGGAAATCAGGCCATCTTTGGCCTTTCCCTGGTTATTTTCCTTGCTGGTAGCGGTCGCATTTGCCATTGATGTTTTGTTTACTCAGTAGACAAAGTTAAATTATTTCTGCTAAAAAATCCAGTTGTGGCCGAGATGCTTTCAAGAACCAGCAGTTATTTTTAGCATGGTACTTGACATTCTCCCAAAACCCCCTAACTTTGCGTCTCAAAGTACTTCATGATATGACCCAACCACAGCACCCGGAATCTTTGGACACCCTGCAAGCAATCCGTTCTTTGATGGAGCGCTCTTCCCGCTTTATTTCGCTCAGCGGCCTGTCGGGGGTGAGTGCGGGCATCTGCGCCTTGATTGGTGCGACTGTTGCTGGGGTTTATCTGGGGCGCTTTGACGGCCAGGAACTGAATTACGACAACTTTTACGAACTGGAACGCTGGGGCATGAAGGTAAACATTTTCATGTTTTTGGACGCAGGCCTGGTACTGGTGTTTGCCGTTTTATCCGCTATCTACTTCACGACCCGCAAGGCCAAACAAAAAGGGCTAAAGGTCTGGGACGCGGTAACACGGCGTTTAGTTCTAAGCTTGGCGGTTCCATTGTTGGCCGGAGGGGTGTTTATTTTGGCCTTGTTGTACCACGGCATCATTGGCCTGGTGGCGCCTTGCACCTTGTTGTTTTATGGACTGGGCTTGGTCAATGCGAGCAAATACACCCTCGACGATGTGCGGCAATTGGGCTATGCTCAAATTGTACTCGGTTTACTTACCTGCTTCAACGTTGGCTACGGACTGGAAAGCTGGGCACTGGGTTTTGGGGTTTTGCACATTGCCTATGGCTTCTACATGTACTACAAATACGAACGCTCATAACGATACCAGGAGATGAAAGTACTCATTGAAGGTTTGAGCGATACCTTTGACAACCGGGTGAGGTTGGGGATCATGTCCATGTTGATGGTCAATGACTGGGTGGAGTTTACCACCTTCAAATCCATGCTCGACCTGACCGACGGGCGTTTGGCCAGTCACCTCAAAGTATTGGAAGGGGAGGCTTACATCGAAGTGCAAAAACAATTCATCGGGCGCAAACCCAACACCTCTTACCGCGCCACGCCCCAAGGAAGGAAGGCTTTTAACGACCATCTGGATGCGCTGGAAAAATTGCTTAAAACTGCGGTCCCCAAATGGCGATCAGTCAGTGAAAACAAGGAAACCAAAATCGTAATTGTTTTTGTTCAAAACTTTGAAATTCAAAGTACTTTTAAATATGAAAAATCTAATGATCAACGAAAACCAGAGCTGGCCAGTACGTTCCCTCAATGGCCAATTGCTGATCACGGCCTTGCTGGCCGGTGGGGCAGGCTTGTACACCATCCTGTTTTGGCGGGCGGAGTTGGGGCTGAATGCCTTGCTATTCTCTGGGTTTCTAGCCTTGGTGGTGTGGTTGATGCACCCGGAATACAGGGCTGCACCTCGACTGTGGTGGGTGACCCTGGGGGTATTGCTCAGTGCGGTGGCGGTCGGGTGGCAACATTCTTTATTGGCGCAGATTACCCATGTGATTTCGATTTTTTTGTTTGCTGGGCTTTGCGCAAGCGCGTGAATTGCGCTTTTTGGGCTTTGCCTTGTTGTTGGCATTGAGTAGCTTATTCAGTGCACCACTTGCCTGGTGGAAACGTTGGGAGTACACCTACGAGGCGTCTTTTCGTTGGTTTCGCACCTGGGCTTACCTGACATTTCTGCCTTTGGGGCTGTTGGTTTTATTTTTCAACATCTACTATTTTGCCAATTCCCAATTTGCCCAACTCGTTGATCAGTTGCTGGCCTGGGTTGCCATTTTAGCCCCTGGAAAAGCGCCGCGTTGATGCAAGGGGCATTGTTGATGAGTGTATTGATTTGGTCGTCGGTGTGGACGCCTGAACTCCAGAAGGTAGAACAAAGTTTTGGACTGTGGAAAAAGCGGCGACGCTTGCGTTTGAAAACCTTCATGCCCACGCTGGCACTAAAGCGGCATTATTATTCGGCATTGTTGAGCTTTGGTCTCTTGAATGGCTTATTGCTGCTGGTCAATTTGACGGACATTCAAGGGGTTTGGCTGAACCAGCAAGCCGCAGCGCCGCAGAACTAAGCGATTATGTACACCAGGGAACCTACCTGTTGATCTATGCATTGGGTTTGGCGATGGCCGTAACTACTTATTTCTTTCGTGGTAACCTGCATTTTTTGCAGGACAACCAAAAGCTCAAATTGTTGGCTTATGCCTGGATTGTACAAAATATCATCCTCGCGCTCTCGGTTGCCTGGAGGAATTACCATTACATCGTCGAATACGGTTTGGCTTACAAAAGGCTGGGGGTCTTGTGGTTTTTGATTTTAGTTGCATTAGGACTGTATTCTTTGTTTGTGATGATCCGGCAGCGGAGGTCTTTGTATTACTTGTGGGTGGTCAACGCCTGGTTTGTGTACGCCAGTTTATTGAGTACGAGCATGGTCAATTGGGATGTGCTCATCACGCGGTACAATTTGAGTCAGGCGCAGCATGCGAAAATAGACACCATGTTTTTGTTGAGAGAAGTGTCGGATAAAAACCTGCCCTTGCTCTTGAACGAACACGAACGCCTGCTCGAACGCAGCAATAGCGCACCCGAAACTGTGGACAAGTTTTTGCAGTTGAAAATAAAGGCTTTCGAGCGAAGAACGGCTCGGCAAGGATGGGCGCTGGAATTGGGCGGATGAGGTAACGAGGAGAGCGCTGTAGATTTTTTTCACCACAGATGAACACAGATTAGCATGAGAAAAAATCTGTGTTTATCTGTGTGAATCTGTGGTGAAAACTACCTGCTCCGCTTTGACTTATTCGTTTTGTAATCCCGGAACACAAATTCTCCCAAACCATCCAAACTGCTGTAAAACGCCTTACCATTGTTGGCACGGGTGAAAGAATCCACGAAGCGCACCAGGTAAGGATCGCGGGCAATCATAAAGGTGGTGATGGGAATGCCAATCTTACGGCAACTCTGCGCCAAATTGAGTGTGCGCGTCAAAATCGTTCGGTCAATGCCAAAACTGTTTTTATAGTATTTTTTGCCTTTTTTGATGCAAGTTGGTTTGCCATCGGTGATCATAAAGATCTGTTTGTTGGGATTGCGGCGTTTTTTCAGCAAATCCATGGCCAGTTCAAGTCCGGCGACGGTATTGGTATGGTAAGCCCCACTTGCGAAAGGGGGAGGTCTTTGATTTCGAGTTGCCAGGCATCATCGCCAAATACGATGATGGCGAGGGTATCTTTGGGGTAACGCGTGGTGATGAATTCCGAAAGCGCCATGGCCACCCGTTTGGCGGGGGTAATGCGGTCTTCGCCATAGAGGATCATCGAGTGCGAGATGTCGATCATCAGCACGGTACTGGTCTGGCTTTGGTAGAAAGTTTCGTGTACCTCCAGGTCCTCGTGGGTCAGCTTGAACTCTTCGATGCCGTGGTTGATCTGGGCATTGCGGAGTGATTCCGAAACAGCGAGTTTGTCCAGTTGATCCCCAAATTCGTAGGGGCGCAATTCGGCGGTAAGTTCGTCACCCCGGCCTTCGGCTTTGGTACTGTGGTTGCCCTGTTTGGCTTTTTTGATGTTGCCAAACACATCCTCCAGGGCCTTTTGCCGCAAGGCAATTTCCATCTTGGCCGCAATGGTAAACCCGCCCTGCTGCTGGTCGGGTTGCTTGAGGTAACCTTTGTCAATCAAGTCCTGGATAAAATCGGCCATGCCGTAATTGTTATCCGTAAGCTTTGTATTCTTTGTCCAGTTCGGTCAACCAGGACAATGCCTCGTTAACGTCTCCGAAGTGTACATCAGAAGTTCTTGAAATACTTTCAACAGCCTTTCAAAAGGAGTTCCGCCTTCTGGTCCGGCTTGATATTCACCAAATTTCCATCCAATCATTGGAAATTATTTTGCGTAGCAAGTTAATGGCAGGATAGCCAAAATTATGGAACACCTTTCAACGGGTATTCAGTTTACCAAATACAAAAAATATTGAAAGGCATGATCACCTGTTCAATCCATCATGCAACATTTGAGCAATTCCTCGTAATCAGGACGGTCAGAGGATAAAGAATGAATGAAACTTTCGCGGATTTCTCCATTTTGGATGACAAACACCCCGGGCATTTGGAAACCATCACCCAGCTGAGGGCCGGCACCATGCCCTGCTACAACCCCTGCGGAAAACCCTCGAATCCAGGAGTGTAAGCCAAAAAGTTGGTTAAAATTACCTTTCATCAAGCCAAATGCGCGGTAGAAAGTACATTCAGGATCGCTGATGTGAATGGCGTTTTCGAGGTCATAACGGGTAAAATAGCGTTCCGCAATGTCATTGTCGGTCATGTGTACAAAGACGATGCGGGTTCCGGTAGATTCGATTTCTTTGCGGCGCTTGGAGATGTCAGAAAGGGCTTCCCGGCAGAATACGCAACCAAAATGGCGCAAAAATACAAGTAGGACCGGGGATTTTTCCGCAGTATCACGCAGGCTTTGGCCCGTACTGGTAATCATTTGATCCAAAACTTCTTCTTGTATTACAACAGGAATCATAAAATTGAAATTTTAGATAGTAACACGGGGAGGAAGAGTTCAAAGTGGTTCAGGTTTAACCGTTCTGGGTTTAAGTTCACAAGAAGGTTCGTGCAACTTAAAAACCCTAAACCCAAAAACCCAAACTCAAAACTCAAAACCTAAACTTAGAGTCCCATCCAATCGCACACGTCCATCACTGACTCAACAGCAACCGAAGAATCGTGTAGCAACTTCATTTCGTCGGCATTGAGCTTCAACTCGATCATCTCGGTGATGCCTGCTTTGCCCAACTTGACGGGGATGCCGACAAATGTATCGTGCAATCCATACTGGCCACTCAGGTTGACGCAGCAAGGGAAAATGCGGTTTTCGTCTTTGACAATGGCCTCTACCATTTGCGCAGCTGCTGCACCTGGCGCATACCAGGCCGAAGTGCCCATCAGGTTGACCAACTCACCACCACCGGATTTGGTGCGCTCCACAATGGCACTGGAGTCTGGCTTCGTCAATCAACTCATGACAGGAATCCCCGCAACGGTAGTATACCGGGGCAGTGGCACCATGGTGTCGCCGTGACCACCCATGAGTACAGCCTGAATATCCTTTGGAGAAACCTGCAAGGCCTCGGCCAAAAAGCACGGTAACGGGCAGTGTCCAAAATTCCGGCCATCCCAAATACCTTGGTTGCAGGTAGTCCGGCGGTTTTGAAAGCCGCATAAGTCATGACATCCAGTGGATTAGACACCACAATGATGATCGGGGCTTTTGAGTGTTCCAGGATGGAACGGGTAACACTATTGACGATTTTCGCGTTGGTCGAAATCAAATCATCGCGGCTCATACCTGGTTTGCGGGGAACCCCAGCGGTGATGACTACGATGTCTGATCCTGCGGTTTCGGCGTAATTGTCGGTACCCCTCAGGTAGGTGCTGTAATAGTCGATGGGGGCTTGCTGCCAGGTGTCTAGGGCTTTGCCTTTGGCCATATTGCCCTGGATATCGAGCAGAACAATTTCTTTGACAATGTCCCGGTGTGCCAGTACGTTGGCTACGGTAGCTCCTACGTTACCAGCGCCAACAACGGTTACTTTGCTCATTTTAAATTCTTTTATGCGTATTTACAATAGACTGTTTGGAGTGAAAAGAGCTGCCGAAACGCTCAGAAAGCAAGCCTTTTAGGCAGTCCCGCAATTATAGGGAATAATTTCTGCTTTGTTCTGTTGGAGACAAAAGATTTACTGAATTTTTGCAAAACTTTCAAATACGCGTGAATATTAGTAGCTTCACCTTTATTTTTGAGTATATTTTGAGAGGCCAGTTTACTTAACCACTTAATTCCCCACTGTATGCGTATTGTACGTCATACGTTAGCATCTTGTTTTGTTTTGTTGAGTCTAAGCATATTGGCTCAGCCTACCCTTGACGTGCTACCTTGTGCTACTCCTGCCATAAAATCATCCTGGTTGACTGAATTTCAAAAGCGGCAGCAAAGGCTCAGAATTGAGGTCTGGAGTCGCCAAATACGTTGCAATGACCATCCATGTAGTGGGTACCGATGAGGGTAAAGATTACCTCAACGGCAATGTCATTTTGGATGCACTTTGTGCACTCAATCAAAAGTTTGCCCACGCCAATCTTCAGTTTTTTATCAAAGATGATTTCAACTACATCAACAATAGTTTACTTTTTGTCCACGACAAGGTAACGTTTCCCAAAGTTCCTGCACTTTTTGCAAAATACAATGTATCTGGTACGGTCAACATCTATTTTGTACGGGATCCGATGGGAGCTTGTGGCTACAACTATATGCCGGGAGGAAAGAGCATGGGAATCGTCCTAAGCAACGATTGTACCAATGGTAAAGATGCCAATTGGGCTCATGAAATGGGGCATTATCTGTCCTTGCCACACACCTTTATGGCTGGGAAATGGAAACGCCGAATTTTGCCCAACCTGCCCCCATGCTACCAAAATGGGGGTGGAAGTTGAAATGGCTGCTGGCCAAAATTGTGCGTTTGCCGGGGACGGTTTTTGTGATACGCCCGCAGATTACTTGGCCGGGCGCTGGTATTGTGACGATAAAGGCATCAGTGTCACCAAACAAATGGATCCCAGTGGAACCTATTTCTGTTCAGATGGCTCCCTCATCATGTCTTATTCCCTGGATGAATGTGCCGAACGATTTTCTCCCAATCAGGCAGCAGCCATGCACAGTTATCTGGGAGAAGAACTGGTTGGCCATTTTATGGCCAGTGCCCCCTGTGCGCAATTGGGCTCGGTGGGAGATATTTTGAAATTTCCTGGAAATAAGGTGGTGGTCAATACGTTCAATCGGAAGATTTTCTTCAATTGGGAAAAAGCTCCCAATGCCAGTGGTTATCTGCTCGAAGTGAGTTTATTGGCCAATTTTGGCACCACCGTGTACCGGGGCATTACCCGAGACACGTCGATGGTGGTAGACAATCTAAGCAGTTCACGACCCTATTATTGGCGGATACGACCTTTCAACGCCATGTATGCCTGTAAAACCTATTCGGCAGTGCGTTCATTCACCATCAATCAAACGACGGCATTGCCCGTGTTGAATACCTTACATGAGGTGGAGTTGTTTCCCAATCCGGTTCACCCTGGGGAGGACATCCGATTGCGCTTTGAAGCAGATGAAAACATGAAATTACAAGCTACACTGGTCAACACATTGGGCGCCGTAGTTCATCAACAAAACCTCAGACAAATATCGGCAACAATGAGTATCAACTCCGCCCCAATCAACAGCTGCCTTTCGGCGTGTATTGGTTATGGATAAAGGGTGAAAAGGGGGCTTTATCGCGGAAAATCGTCGTGCACTAATTGACCATAACTATAAAAATAAAAAACCCTCTGAAATAGCCATTTCAGAGGGTTTTTTATTGTGCGAAAACTTGCCAATAGATCAATCAATTGTTGAAAAGATTGCTGTAGTCGTTGTTGTCACCACGGGCTTCTTTCTCTGGACGGGTTTTGAAGCTATCCAGATCCAGGGATTCGGAAGAAGAAGTTTTACCCGTACCTTCCATCAACATCAAGGTACTCTTTTTCTCCCAGTCTTCCAACATTTGCAAGCCTTGTTCTTCAAACATGCCATTTTGCAGATCGATAGAATCCATCAATTTAGAAGACATGTCCATGAAGTTTTCCATTTCACCTACTTTGTTGGCTACGTCTTCGGTGATGGCATCCATGGCTGCATCAAACATGGCGCGCTTGTCGGGATCACCACTGATGACACTCATGGCCGAACGCATGGCCGAGTGAGAAGTGCGAATGGCTTTGCGCTCAATTTCTTTCACTTTCACTTGATCCTTGGTATCTTCCAGCAGCACCTCGGAGTTGCTGTGCATTTTTGATAAGATGCGGTAAAGGATCTCCATTTTTTGGTGGAGGGCCGCATATTTCTCATTGCTTTCGCGGAGGCGAGCAGCTTTACGTGAAGCCAGTAACATCTGCTGGTCTTTATCCTGATCGCGGGCAGCCGCAGCCAAACGCATGTTGGCATCGATTTCTTTGTTGTTGTCGCCAATCAGGGTTGACATCTGGCGCATCTGGCCACGCAGGATGCCAATCTGTTTGCGCATCTTGGTCAGGTTGTCTGACAGATCCTCAATGTAATTCTTGAGAATACCAATGGGATCGATGGTCACAAACATGCCGGTAACCCAACGCATCACACTTTGTACATGTACCAGATCAGTGTACGCATTCTGGGATCGAGCACCATATAAAAGAATAGCCACCAAGGCGACAATCAACCCAGGCGGTAGAGTGTACTTTGTGCCAACGCCAGAATAGCAGGTAAATAGGTTACAAAAAGGTAACCCAAGCCAGCCAAAATAGCTAAACCAAAAATAGCACCAGTAGTTCCTTCTGGTCTTGACCAAAAAGTTTTTGGTTTAAATTCGGGATTTTCAAATTTAACTTCAGCCATGTGTAGGTGAATTTTTGTGGGAGCTCAGATACAAGCCCTCTCAAAATTACAAATATTGTTGAATGTTTAAAATATCGCGGTCAATTTCGTTCATCAGGCGCGGAGCGTTGCTTCAAAACCATCTTTGGTGCTTTCGATTTTTCAGTGCGCCTTGAATCAAATCATCTGCCTGGTCAATGGTGGTTTGGGCGGGCTGAAATTTTGCCTTCCAACTCCTTGATCTTGGACTGGTATTCTTCAATTTGTTTGCGGAGTTTTTCAACCTCTACCTGCTTTGACCTAACCCGTTGGTCTACTTGTTTTTGTAGCGCGGCATCAAATTGGGTCTTTTTCATTGGTCAGGATTTTTTTGTAATGATCTGCTGTTTTTTAGCAGCTTCTCCTTGGTCAAACCAACCGTGCAGCAGTGGCGAACGCAGATTTGAACATCGTGGGTTCATCAATACCCAAACTGACTTGATTGCCGATGGATTGTTTGAACTCAATGTAGTCAAAACCTGGAAGGTTGTTCTTCTCTAAGGCTTGGGTTAAAAAATCTCGCTTTTTTCATCTAAACCATGATGAATCCCAAAAAGCGCTTTTAAACTTTTCTGCATGTGTCGTGACATTTCTATTGGCGCAAAATAATGGATTTTATGCACAAATGAGCCGGAATTTTCGATTTTCCTGGATATAACTTGGATGAAAGTTGAGAAAGTTGAGGAGTTGAGAGGTTGAGGCTACCGCGAGTGACCTGGACGCGGTCGCGTCCAAGTCACTCGCGGTAGCCTCAACTCCTCAACTTTTCAACTCCTCAACAAAAAAAGTTGGCCTACTACTTGCAACGTACGATTTTTATCGTACCTTTGTCTTATGAAAGCACAACATCCAGAATCAGAACAAGCAGGGGTTCCTACCAAAGCAGAAATGGACGTCCTGCAAGTCCTTTGGGACTGTGGCCCGAATACGGTTCGTTTTGTCAATGATACCTTGAATGCACAAAAAAAAGCCGTACAGTATACCTCTACCTTGAAACAAATGCAAGTCATGGTGGAAAAAGGGATGTTGCTTCGGGATGAAAGCAGTATGAAACACATTTATACAGCGGCTATCGAAGAACAGGCGACCAAAGGACTCATGTTGGATAAATTTGTAGACACCCTGTACAAAGGTTCTCCCAGCAATTTGGTGATGCAGTTGTTGGGCAACAAAAAAACATCTCAGGCTGAACTTGATGCCATCAGGGCTCTTTTGGATCAACACAAAAATGAACTTTAAGGTACAATCAGTAACGGACTAATAAATTGTGGACTATGCAATTCGTATTCGCAACATCATTTGTTTCGGAAAGGGTGATTTATGCCCTGAGTTGGACGCTCCTGCATTCCCTTTGGCAGGGGATAGTGCTTGCCTTGGTCGCAGGGCTCATCATGCTCCTGTGCAGAAAGGCTAAAGCCAGTGTGCGTTATAATTTGCTGAGCGGAGCCTTGTTGCTTTTTGTAGTAGGTGTGGGCATCAGCGGGTTGATCCAATGGCAGTATCAGGCCGAACTCTTGTCCCACCAACCGTTGGTGATCAATTATCCTGATCAAGGAGCAGACCCAATTGCTACCTTCAGGGTAGGAGAGGAGGTGGTGGCCCGGGCTTGGGCTGAGTCGCGGATGAGTACATTTGTGGCTTTTTTTAACCGCTACACCTTTGTCATCGTTGCGCTTTGGATGCTAATTTTAGGCATCAAAAGTATCCGCATGGGCATGGATCTATGGTATTTGCGCCGCGTTTGTAAGTACCGCACCCATGTCCCCAATCTGTATTGGCGCAATCGGATGGAAAAACCTGGCGGAGCAGCTCAAAATTAGCTTTCCAGTACAATTGTTGGAATCAGAATTGATCAAAAGCCCTTCCGTCATAGGTTTTACAAAACCCATCGTATTGGTACCTTTGGGATTGTTGAACAGTTTGCCTACTGAACAAGTAGAGGCCATTTATTGCACGAATTGGCGCACATTCGCCGCAACGATTACCTGATAAATTTTGTGCAATGCCTTTTTGAAATGTGTTTTTTTCAATCCTGGACTTTTATGGGTCTCACAGCTGATTCGGAAAGAGCGCGAAAATTGCTGTGATGACATCGCTGTTGCGGCCATGAACAGCAAAACCCAGTACATCAATGCACTGGTTGCTTTTCAAGAGTTTAACCTCAATGCTTCAAAATATGCCCTTGCTTTTGCGGGCCAACAAAAAATGCCTTTACTCGATCGGGTAAAGCGCATCATCAATCACCACAACTACAAAACATTAAGTATTATGGAGAAGATCTCATTGCTGGCCAGCGTACTGCTGATCAGTACCGTCACCTTTTTGTCGCTGAACCAAAGCCAGGCACAATCGATCAAGGAAAATCACATTCCTTCTTTTACCAACATCAATGTGAGTGGCAATGGCACGGCGGGCAACCCACAAATCATGTTTCTGCAAGATGCCGATGGCAAAACGTACAGCGTCAAAAGAGTGGACAAAAAAATCCAGGAGATGTACGTGAACGGAGAAAAACTGGAAGAAGGAAAGTACTCAGAATACGAAGCCGTAATCAAAGAAATTGACGAACAAATCGAAAGAGATCGGGCGCAAGCTGAATTGGATCGGCAACAGGCTGAACGCGACCGCGAACAGGCGGTTAAAGATCGCCAGCAAGCCGACCGCGACCGAGAACAAGCCATGCGGGATCAGGAACAAGCGAAACTCGATCGAGCAAGCGGAAAAGGATCGTGCCAGGCAGGAAGCTGGGCGGACAAAGAACGGCCATCGGGATGAAGCCCAATCCAAACTAGACCGGGAACAAGCGGTGCGCGACCGCCAGCAGGCAGAAAGGATCAGGCGCAAGCGGAAAAAGATCGCCTGCAAGCAGACCGCGACCGTGAACAAGCCGGACGAGACAGGGCCCAAGCTGAACTCGACCGCGTGCAAGCCGAGAAAGACCGCAAACAGGCCGAAGAAGACCGCAAAATGTTGCTCAGTCTGGTAGAAGATTTGGTGAAAGACAAATTGGTGAAAGACAAAGAAGGCATCAGTAGCTTCAAGCTATCAAATGATCAGTTTTTGATCAATGGGGTCAAACAATCCCCTGAATTACATGCAAAATATAAGGCCAAGTACGTCAAGAATCCAAATTACCAGATCAATATTGAAAACAATGGGTTCCATGGAAACCACTTGTGGTTTTCTAAGGGAAGCATAAAGGAATAAAGTTGAGGAGTTGAGGGGTTGAGCAGGTTGAGGCTGCCGCGAGCGACAAGCCCAAAGCGACATAGTCGTCTGGTCAAATGTAAAAATCGCTCAAATGTCGCTCGCGGTAGCCTCAACCTGCTCAACTCCTCAACCATTTTACTTTTTCTTCAACTTCATCGCCACCGGATCCCAATTGATCACCTTCTGCGCAAAGTAACTCTCGTTGCAAGCCAGCGCCGGCCCCGCCGCACGGAATCCAACTTCTGGATCTTCAATCGTTCCCTGGCTACCTTTGCGGATGTTGTCAAAGAAATTCAGGAAGTGCAGGGCATGAGCGTCTTCCCCTTTGGGCGATTCATACTTGATTTCTTTGACTGGTTCGGCCTTGCGGGTATCTTCAGGATATTTGGCATCGTACTGTTTTACAAATTCCTTTTGGGTTTCCTCCGGGAAAGTGAAAAAACTGTCGTAACCGCCATAACCCGGTGCCTGGGCCAGTTTCTTTTTGGTCAGGGTTAGCCGACCATTGCCAAAGAGAATTTCTCCCTCATCCCCGATGATGCGGGTGCTGTTGTTGATGGACCCCGCATTGGCAAAATTGACGCGGTAAACCGCCTGAAATGCGCCATGCTGCGCCGTTTGGGGGTAATCCATCACCGAAACCAGTACATCGGGCACATCCCGACCATCTTTCCAATGGTACAACCCGCCGGAAGAGTAGATCCGCGTTGGGCCCATTGAATTGGTGATGTAGTGGGTGCTGGTCAGGAGGTGAACAAACAAATCTCCGGCCACCCCGGTGCCATAGTCGCGGTAATTCCGCCAGCGGAAAAAGCGGGTGGCATCAAAAGGCCGCTTGGGCGCATTGCCCAGAAAGGTGTCCCAATCTACGGTAGTCGGCGAAGCATCCGGTGGAATGGAATAATTCCAGGCACCGATCGAGTTGAACCGGTCGCTGTTGGATTCCATGTAGTTGATGGCACCAATGTCTCCGGCAGCAATCATGCGCCGTGCTTCCGCCGCATCGGAGCCACTGATGCGTTGGCTGCCTACCTGCATGGTTTTGCCCGATTTTTTCCAGGCTTCAATCACGCCTAAACCTTCCGAGATCTGTTTGACCATCGGTTTTTCGCAATAGACGTGTTTGCCCGCGGCGAGTGCGTCGAGGGCAATCCGTCCGTGCCAGTGGTCGGAGGTGACGATGAGTACGGCGTCTACATCTTTTCTTTGCAAAATCTCGCGGTAATCGCGGGTGACAAAAAGCTGGTTGCCGTAATCCGCCTTGGCGCGGTCGAGCCTTCCTTGGTACAAATCGGCTACCGCCACCAGTTCAACCCCGGGATCTTTGAGGGCAGAACGGGTATCGTAATGCCCTTGAATGCCCATGCCGATGGTGGCAATCCGGATCTTATCCGCCGGACTGGTTTTCATGTTTTTAATCAGGTGAAAAGGCTGAATGGCAGCAATAGGCGTGGCAATCGCCATTTGCTCCAGGAATTTCCTGCGTGCTATTTTTTTCATCGCTTATCATTTTAGTAGGAAAGGCTAAGATGGGAATTTCTCCTGAAAAAGTTGAGGAGGTTTAGAAGGTTGAGAAGTTGAGACTGCCGCGAGCGCCAGACTAAAGCGACATAGTTGTCTTGTCAAAATCACTCAGATGTCGCTCGCGGTAGCCTCAACCTCCTCAACTTTCTCAACTCCTCAACTTTCTTAATGCGCAATTCGTCTCCCCAAAGGCAATCCAATCCCCATACCCAACAAAGCACCTTCATTGTAGGCAGAGGCTTCTCCGGGCAACAGATCACTTAGCCCAAAATAATAGCGGAAATCGATTTGAATTTTTACCCCCTTTGTCGTGATACTTTCAATGCCCATGCCGGCGTAGGCGCCCAATTCCCAACGATTGATGCCCAGCTTTTCCCAGGGAATAATGGCTTGGTAGGTATGCCCGGATTCCTCAACGATGAATGCTTCTGCTTCAATGCCGTGTGAAATAGCTGGCCCAATCAATCCAAAAAATCGAAATTCTTCGAAATTGACGCTCATCTTCCAAAAAGCACTGAGCTCAAATGCGCCAATTAGTGGTTGATAGTAATAAGCGGCACCGGAGATGGGATTGCGGATAGAGAAATTTTCGCGGCGAACGTAGCCCAATTCAACTTGTTGGGCAATGTTTTTCTTTTCTATACTGCCTTGCAAAACCCCACGAACTTGTAAGTTTCTTGGCCACCCAGAGCCGTTTAATCCAAGAAAAGTCAAGGTTTGACCAGACAGCAACGCCATTTGAAAAAAAAGAAACAAGGTCGTCAAAGCGGCGTACAAATGGTTCATGGGATATGAATTGTGGGTGTATAGCTTTACAACGCAGCCGGGGGAAGCTTATTTTGAGGGGTTGAGTGTAAGTTGAATGTTGTAGGGTTGAAGAGGGTTGATAGGGACTTCTGCTTAGGGACTGTTCTGCTCTTTTTCAAACCTAAACATTTCAACCATTTTCATTTCTCATCAACCCTTTCAACCTCATCAACCCTCAATTCAAACCCCACCCCACACTCGTAAATGCAGCCACGGCCTTTTCCAAATGTTCCAACTCATGGGCGGCAGAAAGTTGTACCCTGATCCGCGCTTTACCCTGAGGTACGACCGGGAAGAAAAATCCAATCACATAAATGCCTTCATCCAGGAGGCGTGCGGCAAACTGTTGCGCCAGTTTGGCATCGTACAACATAATCGGCACAATGGGGTGTTCACCGGGGATAATGTCAAAACCGGCTGCAGTCATGGCTGTACGGAAATATTTGGTATTGACCTCCAGTTTATCCCGTAAGGCAGTAGAACTACTCAAGAGTTCCAACACTTTGACAGAAGCTCCAGCAATAGCGGGGGCCAGGGTATTGGAAAACAAATAAGGCCGGGAACGCTGCCGCAATACCTCTACAATTTCTTTGCGAGAGGCGGTAAATCCACCCGAAGCACCGCCCAGTGCTTTGCCAAAAGTGCCGGTGATGATGTCGACCCGTCCCATGACGTTGCGGTATTCGTGGGTCCCTCGTCCAGTTTTGCCCAAAAAGCCGGAGGCATGGCATTCGTCGATCATGACCATGGCGTTGTGTTTTTCGGCCAAATCGCAAATTTTGTCCAATTGCGCAATCGTGCCATCCATCGAAAAAGCTCCATCGGTAGAGATCAGGATGCGGCGCGCCCCGGCAACTTCACGGAGTTTGTCCTCCAGGTCATTCATGTCGTTGTGCTTGTAACGGTGGCGCTGAGCTTTGCACAAACGGATGCCATCAATGATGGACGCGTGGTTCAATTCGTCAGAAATGATGGCGTCTTCTGCACCCAAAAGGGGTTCAAACAAACCACCATTGGCATCAAAGGCAGCTGCGTACAAAATGGTATCTTCGGTACCCAGGAATTCCGATATTTTTGCTTCTAATTCCTTGTGAATGTCTTGGGTGCCACAAATAAAGCGCACGGAAGACATGCCAAATCCATGGGTGTCGATGGCCTCTTTGGCTGCCTTGATCACGTCTGGATGCGCCGAAAGCCCCAGGTAATTGTTGGCGCAAAAATTGAGCACTTCATTGCCCGTGTTCAATTCAATTTCGGCACCTTGTGGACTGGTGATGATGCGTTCGGACTTGAAAAGGCCCGCTTCACGCAGGTCTTGAAGTTCTTGAGTTAAAGCGTTTTTTACTGTATACATTGGTGGAAAGTTGAAAAGTTGAAGAGTTGAAGAGTTGAAAAAAGTTGAAGAGTTTATAGTTGAAAAGTTTTCGAAAGTGCAAGGTTGGGGCGCTGATTTCGAATTACCGAAAACTTTCTCACCCTAACTCTCAACCCCTCAACTCCTCAACTTCTCAACCAAATAGGTTTCTTGCAAGTGGCTAAGCATATCCGTAGTCATGCGCGCCAAATCAAACTGAGGTTGCCATTTCCAGTCAGCACGGGCCGCTTGGTCATCGATACTTTGTGGCCAGGAATCGGCAATGGTTTGCCGGAAATCGGGGGCGTATGAGATGCTGAAAGTGGGGATATGTCGTTGAATTTCGGCAGTGATTTCAGCAGGAGTGAAAGATACCCCTGCCAAATTGTAGCTGGTGCGCACGCTCAGTTGATCGCTTGGGGCATCCATCAGCTGCAATACCCCCTGGATGGCATCGTCCATGTACAACATGGGCAAACGGGTGTCATCGCGCAAAAAACAACTGAAGGATTCTCCCAATACGGCTTTGTGGTAAATGTCAACGGCATAATCGGTCGTACCTCCTCCGGGCAAAGACTGATAACCAATGATGCCTGGAAAACGCACCGAACGCACGTCGATTCCGTATTTGAGGTGGTAGTATTGACACCAGTTTTCGCCCGCAGCCTTACTGATGCCGTATACGGTAGTGGGTTGAGTAATGGTTTCCTGGGGCGTGTTTTGTTTGGGTGTATTCGGGCCAAATGCAGCAATAGAACTGGGGAAAAACACCTTGAGTTTGTGCTCTTTGGCAACATCCAGGACGTTGAACAAACTGTCCATATTGATGTCCCAGGCAATTTTGGGGTTTTGCTCCCCTCGCGCGGACAAAATGGCGGCCAGATGATAAATCTGGGTAACCCGGTAACGCTTTACCAGTTCATGCAGTCGATTGCCATTGAGGACGTCCAGGAGTTCGAAAGGGCCCTCGCCAAGTTCGGCGCTACGGATGTCGGTGGCCAGGACGGCGTTGGCTCCATAGGCTTGTCTAAGTGCTTTAGACAATACCGAGCCGATCTGCCCACCGGCACCGGTAATCAGGATGGTTTTTTTGGTCATTTTGGTTAGGCTTGTTTACGCCAAAAGACTTGAGCCAGGCAGTATCTCCTGGTCGCATGTCTGTGGATATTTTAGCAAAGGTAGGATGTGGCGGGCGTTATGGCAAGTCTTCTAAGATGGTATATTCTTGATTTTCGACATCAATTTTGCAGATATAAGAGGTTTCGCCATTGCTCATCATCAGGTGGGGAACCCGCAATTGCATGTTGTAAACGGCCATTTGGTGAAAAACATCGGCACTCAAGGAGATTTCGGGGGCTTTACATTCGATCAACAAGAAAGGCTGCATGTCTTGATCAAATACCAAAATATCACAACGTTTGGAGAGCCCATTGACTTTGATGCCCCGTTCAATGGCGATGCGGTTGCGGTTGTAGCCTTTCTCTTGCACTAAATATTGGACAATCAGCTGCCGAACCAGTTCTTCGGGCAGTAAAACCAGCCATTTTTTGCGAATGGGATCAAAAATGTAGCGCTTTTGATCTTGTTTTTTGATTTGTAGCGACTCGGAGAAGGGCAGAAAGTTGATCATATGACTTTAAAATTCGAGTAATTTGATATTGTAAACAAAATTCCCCCGGGCACCTCGGCTCCGCTCGGCGACCGGGGGAATTTTGTTTACTCCAATATCAAATTACTGCACAACAGCCTGCCGTGTGGCAAACTGGCCATCGACCTGTAAACGTACAAAATACAGGCCTTTGCTGTTCAATTGTTGGCGATTGAGTTGGAATTGGTGTTTACCTGCTGATAAACTGCCCCGGAAAATAGTGGCCACTACCTGGCCCTGGACGTTATACGCTTGAACCAAAACCTGTTTGCCAGCTTTTGGCAAGTTGAAATTGAGCACGGCCTGGTTGCTGATCACGTTTGGAGCAACATTGAAACCCGCTTTCAATTCCTGGTTTTCACGTACACCTACGGTCACTGATTTCACCTGATCGGTCCAGTTGGAGTTGACCATGGTATAGGCGTTGCCATTTTTTTGCCAAATGATACTGGCAATAATAACGTTTTCGGGGAGTATGGTAGTGGGCAAGGTGTATTTTGTGGTCGTAACTTTAAAAAAGCCACTCGACATGGTGCCATTGCCTACTTCAAAACCAAATTCACTGGTACCAAAATGGCTGCGCAGTACATTGAGGTGATCGGCCATGCTCCCGCGATTGGACTGCTGGGCAATCACTGATTTTTCAATCAAATAAATACCGGTATAAAACTCACCAGTTGCGGTTTTGAAAAACTCGGTTTTGGCACTTACTTCCAATTCTCGCTTGGCGGTATTGTAATTGACCACTAGACCCGTTTGAGCCGTAGGCGTACCTGCAACTGCAAAGTTGTCCACCTGCTTTTGCATTTCAGTGCTTGTTTTGGCATCCCCTTCTCCAATCAACTTGGTGTTGAAAAAAAAGTAGGGTTGGTAAAATACGGGTTCGTAAACGTTCAGAATTTTTTCGGCAGTGGCGCTGTAGAGGCGACTACTGGTACTGCGGTGAGCCACCATTACCAGGGATTTGGTGCTCAAATCGTCAACCATTTTTTTATACGTATCCCAGGCTTCTGCTCCGCAGAAAGGGCACCAGGTGGCGGCAAGTTTGGTCACTACACCACGTTGTGTTTTGGGCACAGTAATGTTTTGGGCTTGAATATTGCTTGCTGCAAAGCCCAAAATCAATAATAGGTAGATCGTCTTTTTCATAATCGGTAGGTTGGATGTTAATTACATTCCAAAATTAGTTTATTCTGTTCAAAATTGCATCAGGGGTGAAATATTGATCCTGGCAAATTGGGTGGTGCTTTCACGAATTTTGAACCGATCATCGACCCGAAAACCGACCACCCAAATGATGCGTCCATCCCCATTTACGAGTAACCAAATGCGCTCTTTGGCAAAACGATCAATTTTTTCATCGGTGAAATAATCCTGGATTTTCTTAGGTTTTCCGGCCATTCCAAGCGGGTAAAAGGAGTCACCATGCTGCCAATGACGCAGTTGCAAGGGAAACTGCAATGCGCTGCCATCTACCCAGGCGATATCGGGTTGATTGGGAATCGGCATAGGGATTTTCGAATATATGGAAAATGTTATTTTTTGTCCGTGTAGCGACAGGCTCAATTCGCCTTCAGGCCAAAGTATAGCTTCCTCATGCAGAGGGGTTTGGGCTTCGATGATCAATTTGCCTTGGTGCAGGAGCGCTTTATGGGTTTTGCTCAAAAAAAGTTTGCCCTGTTTTTGTGCCAATACCGCGTCATTGATCCCGGCAATTTGTTCTGCGCCAAAGCCAAATGACTGCAACCAATGGAAAAGCAGGGTGTGTAGCGCCGGGTGGTTCTGGATCGTATCCAGCTCAATGGTATGACGATATGCATCGCTGTGCCAGGTATTGAGTTTAAGTTGAGCAGCTTCCTGCTCAAACCAGGCATAAATCTGTTGCCAGTAGACCATGTTGCGCTTAACGGTCTGTTCCAAAGAGGGGATTGAGTTTTTGCAGCCCCGGCACGACCTGGTGCCGAATCCAGTTGCGGGCATACCCCACCTGGGCGTTACTGGCGTCTTCCCGATGGACCAATTGTTCCTGGTCATAATAGGCATCGATGGACTTGCGGGTAGCAAACAACAAAGGACGGATCACCCGGCCATTGATAGCCGGAATACCCAGATTTCCTTTGATTCCGCTGCCTTTGGCCAGGTTGTAGAGGATGGTTTCAACCGTATCATTGAGGTGATGCGCGGTGACAATGTAATCCAGGTTATGGGTAGCACGGGTTTGCTCCAGCCAGGTGTAGCGGATGGTTCGGGCTGCCATTTGGGTCGACAGCTTGTGCTGGGCACCGTAAGCTTTGGTGTCGGCGAGCATAGTGAAACATTCCACCTCGCAGCGTTTGGCCAGAGCTTTTACAAAACGTTCGTCTCCATCAGATTCTTCTCCCCGCAACTGAAAATTGATGTGGGCAATGGCAAAAGGAATACCCGAGCAATAGAACAAATCGGCCAACACGACCGAGTCTTTTCCTCCACTTACCGCCAGCAGGAATTGATAGTTGCTGGGCAAATCTCCGATCAGTTTGGTCAAATATTCCTGAAATTCTTTCAACATGGCTCAAATGCTGGGATTTGAATCGTACCCAACGGGACAAATTTCGTCAGAACCTTTGAATTTGGAAAAAAATTACATTTTGGCGTAAACTAGCCCCCAAGCCTTTTGTTGTACTTTCAGGTTTTTAACCAATGACCATGAAGAGAAGAGCAATTGTGTGGTTTCGTCAGGATTTGCGTTTGCACGACAATGAAGCGTTGCAAGATGCTTTGCGCAATGCTTACGAAGTAATCCCGGTCTACATTTTTGATGAACGCACATTCAAAGGAAAAACTTCTTTTGGATTCCCTAAAACCGGAAAATATCGTGCGCAATTCATCATCGAGTCGGTAGCAGATTTACGTCATTCCTTGCGCAAACTCAATAGTGAGTTGATCGTGCGGGTGGGGAAAACGGAAGACATTCTTTTTGCTATGGCGAAAGAATGTAAAACCAGCTGGATTTTTTGCAACCGCGAACGAACCGCAGAGGAAGCCAGGATACAAGATGAGTTGGAAAACAGGCTCTGGAGCATTGGCCAGGAGATGCGTTACAACCGGGGCAAAATGTTGTATTACACCGCAGATTTACCTTTTCCCATCCAACATACGCCCGATGTTTTTACGCAGTTTCGCAAAGAAGTAGAACGGATAGTCCCCGTTAGAGAACCTCTGCCCAAACCCGACCGAACCTTTAATCCACTTTCCTTTGAATTTCCAGCAGGTGATATCCCTACGTTGGAAGACTTGGGTCATGATGAAGATGACTTTACCGCTCCTGACCCAAGAGTGGTACTTTCATTTAAGGGAGGCGAAACGGAAGGCATCAAACGATTGCAGTATTATTTGTGGGAAACGAACCTGATCAAGAATTACAAGGAGACCCGCAACGGTTTGTTGGGGGGCGATTATTCTTCCAAGCTTAGTCCCTGGCTTGCACAGGGTTGTCTTTCGCCAAAATTGATCTACCACGAATTGAAAAAATACGAGGCTCAGCGTGGTGCCAATGAATCGACCTATTGGTTGTTTTTTGAACTGCTCTGGCGGGATTTTTTCCGGTTTATGGGTAAAAAACACGGCAATAAAATTTTTCAAATTGGGGGCACTCGGGGGCAGGCCGATCCGCGTTGGACTGAAAACCCGCAGGTCTTGCAAAAATGGATCGAAGGGGCCACAGGAGTACCTTTCATTGATGCCAATATGCTGGAGCTGAAATACACCGGATTTATGTCCAACCGGGGCCGGCAGAATGTGGCCAGTTTTTTGGTGAAAGACCTCAACATCAATTGGCAAATGGGTGCCGAATACTTCGAATCTACCCTGATCGACTACGATGCGTGCAGCAATTGGGGCAACTGGAATTACATCGCCGGCGTGGGGTCAGACCCTCGGGAGGATCGATATTTCAATACCCTGACTCAGGCCAAACGTTACGACCCACATGGGGATTACGTCAAACACTGGTTGCCCGAGTTGGCAGATATACCTGCAGATAAGGTACACGAATCGGAGCTAATGTAAACATGCACTTAAACGTTTGTTTAAAATGGGAAAAAATAAGGGATGATAAATGATGCCGCAATCCAAATGATGATATTGAGCGGAGTGCCCACTTTTAGATAATCATTGAATTTGTAATTTCCGGGAGCATACACCATGGTATTCGTTGGATAACTAACCGGCGTCATAAAGGTCAATGAACACGCAAACATTACGGCTACCAAAAAAGGTTTTTCGCTTAGGTGCATGGCAGTAGCCAAACTAAGCACAATCGGAGTCATGAGTGCAGCAGTTGCTTTGCTGGATAAAACGTTGGTTGATAAAAATGTAACGAGAAAAACCAGACTCAGGGTAATTTGAGGGGCTAACCCTCCAATCGTGTTATAAACGAAATCCGAAATTAAATCGGCACCGCCGGTCTTTTTTAATGCTGTACCCATGGATAAAACCCCCGCCATCATAAATATCACTTTCCATTCAATGGCCTCATAGGCTTCTTTCGGTTTCAGGATTGAAGTGGTGACCAACAATAAAGAGCCAACCATACTGCTGATGAGTATGGAGGTAAGTCCAAAGGCGGCAACTGCCACTACTCCAACTGCAATGACCAGGGCCGGAATGGCTTTTTTGTAATTGATCTTCGCTTTGGTGTACTCTGACAGCAGAATAACTAATTTTTCTTGGATGAGCTGGTTCAATTCTTCTTTGGTGGCATAGATCAAAAGCAAGTCACCTTCTTTGATGGTTACTTCGGATAGGTTTTCGTGAATGGTTTCCTCCCGGTGCCTGATGGCCAATACAGAACAGTTGTATATGTTTCTGAATTTAAATTCTTTAAGCGAGCTTCCTGCTAAATCAGATCCTACTGGTATCATGGTTTCAAACAAAATCTTTGGGTGTTCAGCGTCGGTTAATCCTTTTTTATTGCCAGAAATTTTATACATGTTTACGGCTTCCAGCTTGATCAATTTGTCTGGGCTGATCACTATTTTTAGAACATCGCCCTCTTTAAGTGTGGTGTATCGATCAAAAATCAATAGGTTGTCTCCATTCCTTTTAATGGAAATTATTTGTGCTGAAAAATCGGTGGATAAGGCCGTTTTGTGGATAGGTTTTTCGATGTCTTTGTTACCCTGGAGAATGGTGACTTCCGAAGTATAATCTTGTGTGTTGGTAAATTCATTCTCGACTGTAGTATTTCTTTTGGGTAAAATAAGCGGTGCAATGAGAAATAGATAACTGAACCCAACCCCCAGCAAACACAACGCAGCCAATGAAAAATCGAACATCCCAAAAGGTTGAAAACCTTGTTTTTCGGCAATACTACTCACCAAAATATTTGTAGATGTACCAATAAGTGTACAGGTACCACCAAAAAGTGCGGAAAATGAAATGGGGATTAAAAGCCTGGAAGGTGCAATTCCGGTATCTCGGCAAACCGAAAGTGCCATCGGAATAAGCAGTGCAACGACTGCGGAATCATTCACAAAAGCAGAAATAGATGCTGAAATGACACAAAAAACGATCAGTGCAATGATGTAATGAGTACCTGCAATTTTTACAATTTTGTCACTTAATCCGTCAATCAATCCTGATTTAAATACTGCTGCACTTACCACAAACATACAGCCAAGCGTAAGTGTGGCAGGGTGATTAAATCCGGAAGTACCTTCTTCGGGGTTTAATACGCCAGACACTATAAAAAGTGCCATGATCAAAATAGAGGTTGTATCAATGCTAAAATATTCCTTAATGAATAAAAAAATGCCGATGGCAATGATGACCATTGTGAAATACAACTCCATATCAATCGATTTTTTTAGAAATGCTTATATCTCTTCCTTCCGGATCCACTTCAGCACATGAACAGGCTGGTAGTTACGCATTTTTTTTAAAACTTCGGTGGGTTGTGCTGCATCCAGGATGATGCCGCGGTTTTCGGTTTTTAGAAATCCATCGCTTACCACACGATTCAAGAACTGGAGCAGTGCATCGTAAAAGCCATTGACGTTGAGGATGGCGAGGGGTTTCTCGTGATGCCCCAATTGCGCCCAGGTACACAATTCAAACAATTCATCCAGCGTGCCAAAACCACCAGGCATAGCAATGGCGCCATCCGATAGCTCGAACATTTTCATTTTGCGCTCGTGCATGGTTTCGGAATAGTGCATTTCGGTGACTCCGGTATGTTCCACCTCCTTATGCGCCAAAAAATGAGGAATCACTCCGATGACTTTGCCCCCTTTTTCCAAAACTGCATCTGCAATCACGCCCATCAGCCCTACTTTTCCGCCGCCGTACACCAGCGCGATGCCCTCGGAGGCCAATAAATGCCCCATTTGGCGGGCTACTTCGGTGTAGACCGGATCTGAACCCGTATTTGCGCCACAAAAAACAGTTAATGCCTGCATGATTGTTATGATTTGATGGATTTCAAAAAATCCCGTAAATTCGTTGCATGTCCAAATACGATGAAAAAACATTGAAGGAGGCCCTACTGGAGATGGTCAACCAATTTCGCCTCAAACAAGGGATCAGCGAAGCGCGCATCAAAGCTGCCTGGAGCACCATGATGGGACCTTCCATCGCGCAACATACCACGCAGGTGCGGGTCATTCGCCGCAAACTGTACCTGCTCATCGATTCGCCCTCACTGCGTCAGGAACTTTTTTATGGCCGTGAAAAAATCCGCAAAATGCTCAACGAAGACCTTGGCGAAGAATACCTGGAAGAAGTGATCATTCGGTAATCAGTTGAGAAGGTTGAGAAGTTGAGGAGGTTGAGGCTACCGCGAGCGACAGGGCTACCGCTTAACTTTGACTTACAATCGTAATTTGATCTCGTCAAAATCGCTTTTGAATGTCGCTCGCGGTAGCCTCAACCTCCTCAACTCCTCAACTCCTCAACCTCCTCAATCATTCACAATCACCTCCTCCTTTACCCAACTTCCGGGTTCAAGCACAAAATGTGACTCAGCGGATACCCCAATTTTTTTCAGCAACAAATACCCCTTGAGCAACAATTGCTCGCGGATGGGCATTACCGGGGAAATCAGGAAAGCCGTATCCAGTAAAACAAAACGGAAATCGGGCCCCACCTCACGCTCTTGCAAAGAAGCATAATGGTTTTTCAACTGGATTTTGCCCTGGGCGGCAAGTTCGTTGATGGCCCGTGGGAAAAATTCACTCACGTCCGGGTGAATTTTGTACCCGAGATGGAAGTCTAGGCGATACATCAACCCCGCTTCAATTTCAGTGAACTTGTAATAATTGGTGTATGGCTCGTCTTCCTCCGAAAAGTGCAAGAGCCAATAGACATCAGCACGTTTGGGGCGGTGTTCGTAGATGGATTGTGGAATGGCTTCTTCGATCAGGTCTTTTTTTCGGGTAGAGGTCAAAAACACCAAATGTGAAGCGTAAAGAGGAATTTTTTCATCCTGACTCACCGCACGAATGGTGGGTAGGACCCTCCCCAGCATAATCACGTTGCGCTTTTGTTTGGTGATCAGTTTGGCGTTGTATACCGTAAACATGACCAGGAAAAATACCCCACCCAAGACTAGGGCAAAACCAGCACCATGGGCGATTTTTTGTGCATTTGCGGCAAAAAAGGTGCCTTCAATGGCCAAAAACAACGCGATCAATAGATAAATGGCTGGCGTTGGCATAGCCTTGCGGCTTTTGAGATAAAAATACAAAAGCATGGTAGTTGACAACATCGCAATGGTGATGGCAATACCATAAGCTGCTTCCATTTTGGCCGAACTTTGGAAATACAGGACAACATAGACACAACCAGCAAACAAAAGCCAGTTGACAAAGGGAATGTACATCTGTGAACGGTGCCGGGAAGGATGATAGACCACGATGCGGAACCAGGTTTTGAGGCGAATGGCTTCGTGAATCAGTGAAAATGAGCCCGTAATCAAAGCCTGACTGGCAATAATGGCTGCGATTGTTGAAATAGCTGAACCAAAGGGCGCAAACCAATCCGGCATCAAACCGCCGAATGGATTACTTGGCAATTCATGACCAAGATGCCCCATCATCCATGCGCCTTGACCCAAATAATTGAGCATCAATGCCGTTTTGACAAAAATCCAGGAAATTTGGACGTTGCGTTTACCTACGTGACCTAAGTCCGAGTACAGAGCTTCTGCCCCGGTTACGCACAAAAAAACCGCACCAACTACCCACCATGCATTGTGGTGGTGCTGAAAGAGTTTTACGGCGTAATAAGGATTCAAAGCCGCAAAAATTTCCGGGTGCCCAATGATTGAGCCAACGCCAAGGACAATCAACATGGTAAACCAAACCAGCATCAGTGGCCCAAAAACTTACCAATCGTGTCCGTACCAAATTGTTGAAACATAAAAATCGCCACCAAAATGGCAATTACGCCGGGAACGATAGGCAGACCAGGTAACGCTTTTTCAGCAACTTCTAATGAGGAAGTCAAAGAGATTGCCGGCGTGATCATGCCATCCGCGATCAGGGCCGCACAACCCACCATCGCTACATAGATGGTCCATTTTGGCGCTCGCCTCCGGATCAGCGAATACAAGGCAAAAATCCCTCCTTCGCCATTGTTGTCGGCATTGAGTGTAATAAAAATGTACTTGAAGGTAGCCTGGAGGGTAAGCGTCCAAAAAATCAGCGACAAACCGCCGTAGATGAGTTCCTTGGTGAGGATATCGTGCCCGGCGATGGCATTGAATACGTAAAGTGGGGAGGTTCCAATGTCGCCGTATACAATTCCCAGGGTTACGATGAGGCTTCCAAAAGTAACTTTGTGTTGTTGCTCTTTCACGGGTTGTTCAACTTGGTTGAATAAATTTTACCTGAAAGCAACAAAGGTAAACGAATTGACAAATTCTCCTGAAAATTCGCATTAAAATCTTGGGGCGGATCCATTCCCCAAGATTTTGCCTGCTCCATACGCAGATTGTTACACCAACGCTAAACTTCGTGGTACACCTTAGTGCTTTTGCTTCTGGCAAAAGGGCGGATGATCAAGCGCAAAGCGCGGTCGTAAGTCAGGTAATTGTACACCCAACCCATCAGGGTCGCTACTTTATTGCGGAACCCAACGAGGTACATGATGTGTACAAACATCCACATCAACCAGGCTACGATCCCGTGAAAGGTTTGACCCCAAAAATTGACCACCGCACGATTGCGGCCAATGGTAGCCATCGTGCCTTTGTCCAGATATTTGAATGGTTTCCAACTTTGGCCTTTTTGATTTCGGATCAAATTGGCCGCCAATTGTTGCCCTTGCTGAATGGCTACGGGGGCCATCATGGGGTAGCCACGGGGCGTTTCGGGGGTAATCATGGCGGCGGCGTCGCCCAGGACGTAAACCCCTTCATGATCACTCACCCGGTTGAATGCATCAACCTGGATGCGGTTTCCACCCACAATTTTGTCCTTGCTGATTCCGCTGGGAAACTGACCTTTCACCCCCTGCCGCCCAAATCAGCGTTTCCGTAGGTAATCTAAATCCATCTTCAGTGATCAGGATCGAACCATCGTAATAGGAAACTTTGGCATTCAATTCCACCTCTACACCCAAGGTTTTTAGGTCTTTTAAGGCACGGGCACTGGCTTGTTCACTCATGCCGCCCAAGAGTTTGGGTGTTGCTTCGAGTAAAACGATGCGCATCCGCTCCATATCCAAATCGGGATAATCTTTGGGGAAGACAAATCTCTTCATTTCCGCTAAAGCTCCGGCCAATTCTACTCCAGTTGGTCCTCCCCCTACAATCGCGATGTTGATCAGCGAGTCTTGAGTTTGGGTGGAGAGTGAAACGGTGGCTTTTTCAAAGTTTTGTAGAATAAAACTCCTCAAATTGAGCGCTTCAGGTACCGATTTTAAGCCCATCATGTGTTCTTCCTGGTCGGCAAAGCTGAAAAAATTGGTCTGGCTGCCAGTTGCCACGACAAGGTGATCATAAGAAATGTCGCCAATGGAAGTCTCTACCACTTTTTGTTCTGGCTTGATGTGCAACACCTCGGCCATGCGAAAGGATAAGTTCGGATTGCCTTGAAAAATCTTGCGCAAGGGGTAAGCAATGCTGTCGGGTTCCAGTCCTCCGGTTGCGACTTGATACAATAAAGGCTGGAACGTATAATAGTTGTTTCGATCGAGTAAAACCACTTGAAACTGCTGTTTACGCAGCTTTTTGGCCATGGCCAGGCCGGCAAAACCGCCACCGATGATCACCACTCTGGGGTGATTGGGCAAAATGGGAAGGTTGGCATCCATATCGGGTGTGTTTATCTATGTTTAGATTTAAAACTAAGTCAAAGGTAGGCCAATCCAAGTTACCAGTCAAGTAAAGTTTCAAAATTTTCAATTTTAATTGAAAATAAAATACTTTACACTAAATCAGGCAGATATGGAGATATGCTTCACTTTATTTGGACAAAAAAGCCGTATTTTATTGCTGAATTTCTGCCACTTTACAAATAACAAATCGTACCAAGTAAAATCACTCTGCACTTGTTTTTTATTTACCGATTACTAAAACCTATTTGGTTTCACTTTTGTTAGATTGCCGATATTTGATTTTCTCATCCAAATTGGCATAACTTACCCTACCGAACTACAGTGGAGGAGCAGATGTTACTTCAATAGGTAAGCGCGTCAAAATGCACGATAAAAAATCTCATTCCAATATGGTGACTACGGATAATACCCTCGACCTGGTATTGGGTCAGAAAGCTCAAACTATGGGCGACAACCATATCAGTACGGGGGTAGAAACCCCATTGCGGCCTGATGCGTTCGACATGAACGACAAAGAGAAGATGGAGATCATCGCCCATCATTTTGCAGCAATCATGGATACCCTGGGTCTGGATCTAAACGATGACAGTCTGCAGGACACCCCCAAACGGGTGGCTAAAATGTTTGTTCAAGAAATTTTCCATGGGCTCAACCCCGCCAATAAACCGGAAATATCGGCTTTTGACAACAGCTACGATTATAAACGGATGTTGGTGGAGAAAAACATTACGGTAAAAACCTTCTGTGAGCACCACTTTCTGCCCATTACGGGCAAGGCCCATGTTGGCTACGTATCGAATGGTAAGGTAATCGGCTTGTCCAAGTTGAACCGCATCGTTGATTATTATGCACGGCGCCCCCAGGTGCAAGAGCGCATGACCAAACAAATTTTGCTGGCCTTACAAGAAGCACTGGACACCAAAGATGTGATCATTGTGGTGGATGCCAAGCACATGTGTGTCAGCCATCGGGGTATTCAGCACGATGAAAGCACCACCCTCACCCTGGAGTACAGTGGTTGTTTTGAAAACAGCGACATGCGCCGGGAGTTTTTGGATTGCCTGAAATAAACTTTTTCCACAAAAGCCTATATTTTCGGCTGGCTCCAATTGCTTTTTGTTTAATTTTGCCCGCATGATTGTAGCAAAACAAATCCAAAAATCATACGGGAAATTGAGTGTACTCAAAGGGGTTGACCTCAGTGTACAACAAGGCGAAATTGTTTCCATTGTAGGAAAATCAGGTGCAGGGAAAAGCACCTTGCTCCATATTTTGGGTACCCTCGACACTGCCGATAGTGGCCAGATTTTTATTGCTGGCGAAGAAATATCGAAGCTGAACCAGAAAAAACTGGCCGATTTTCGCAGTAAGAACCTCGGCTTTGTTTTTCAATTTCATCACTTGTTGCCCGAGTTCAATGCCCTGGAAAACGTCTGTATTCCGGCATTCATCAATGGTACTGCGGATGCAATCGCCAAAAAGCGAGCGCATGAGCTGCTGGATTACCTGGGTTTAGCTGCCCGTACAACCCACAAACCGGCACAACTTTCCGGAGGCGAGCAACAAAGGGTAGCGGTAGCACGCGCCCTGATGAACCAACCATCCGTTATTTTTGCCGATGAACCTTCGGGGAATCTGGACTCAGCTTCGTCTCAGGATTTGCACCAATTGATTTTTAATCTGCGCAAAGATTTCCAACAAACATTCATTATTGTTACCCATAATGAAGAGTTGGCCAGGATGAGTGATCGCCGCTTGGAAATGAAAGATGGACTATTGTTGAGTTGAAAGTTTAGGGTTGAAGAGTTGAAAAACGGTCGCCGAGCGAAGTCGAGGTGCGTTTTCAATTCTTCAACCCTAAACTTTTCAACGCTAAACTACTAGTGTTATGGATCAGCAATCAAGAGAACTCTACACCGTACGCATGTTGGGCTTACAACTGCCCACCGACCCCCGTTGGGTAAACCTCGCGGAAATGGATTTGGCGGAAATCCTGACTGATCACGCCTATTGTGAACAAAAGGCGGCAACCTCTTGTATTTCACTCATCCAGGGCTATCCAGACAAAGAGGAATTGGTGCGGGAATTGGCGCCGATTGTGACCGAAGAGTGGGGGCATTTCCGCATGGTGCTGAGTGAATTGGACAAACGAGGCCTAAAATTAGGCCTGCAACGCAAAGACATCTACGTCAACGAACTGCTCAATTTTCAAAAAAACAGCGGTGGCTCCAGAGAAGACCGTTTGATTGAAAAATTGTTGACTTGTGCGCTGATCGAAGCGCGCAGCTGCGAACGTTTTCGCCTGCTTTCCCTGCACATTGCTGAAGAAAAACTCCGGGATTTTTACTACAAATTTATGGTTTCGGAAGCAGGACACTACCGCCTGTTCATCGATTTGGCCAAATTGTACAGCAACGAGGAGAAGGTGAAACAACGCTGGAGCGAATACTTGCGCAAAGAGGCTGAAATTCTGGAAAACCTGGAATTGCGGGGAGACCGCATGCATTGATAGAAGTTTAAGCGTTGAAGAGTTTAGAGTTGAAAAGTTCCAGGTAGTGCAGTATTTGTATCCCAAGATTCAATTCTTGCGTTACCTAAAACTCTTCAACTTTTCAACCCTAAACTTTTCAACTTTACTTCATTTTCGCCAACTTCATCAAGCGCCCCTTTCCTCCATCACTCATTTTCAAATGCAGCGAATCCGGGGTAAGCATGAGGATTTCAACGGCCTTTTCCGTGGAGGCGCGGTTGAGGGTATCCATTGTGAACAGCTTTTTATTGATGATATAGTAAGTGCCCGATTCATGATAATTCAGCGTACTGCGGTAAGTATACCCTTCATTTTTGCTAAAGGTAAACTGCACCACTTTGGGGTCAATGGCCAAGGAATCTCCTTCCTGTTCGATTGCAGTCGCCTGCCATTCTCCAATCAAATCTTTGTGGCGATAAGGAGAACAGCTGAACCCTAAAGCAATCAACAAAGTCAAAACAACAACAATTTTATGCATCACGAAGTAAGTTGTAGTGTATGAAAGGGTTCGAGGGTTCGTCGTTCGGGAGTTCGTGGGTTATGGCCCTCCGCTTGCGAACCCTCGAACGTCGAACCCTCGAACCCTGATTGAAACACAAAAGTACAGCCCCAGGTGTTTATCAAGGTCAGAATTAACACGATTTTAAGCAAAAAGCTGATTTTATTCCTCAAATTGGAATTTTTTTGGGTTACAAATGGTTAAATCAATCTATTTTTGCTCCGCGGACGGGTTGCCAGTAAAGGCAATAAGTCTGCTGAACGCGCAAGGGATATGGTAAAAATCGAGAACATAGAATTGGGGGAGTTCCCCTTATTGCTGGCACCAATGGAAGATGTGAGTGATCCACCTTTCCGGGCATTGTGCAAAAAGCAAGGCGCGGACATGATGTACACCGAATTCATTTCCGTGGAAGGCCTGATTCGTGATGCAACCAAAAGTTTGCAAAAACTGGACATCTACGATGAGGAACGCCCCATTGGCGTGCAAATATTTGGGGCTGAGCTGGATTCCATGATGCGTGCTGCTGAAATTGTGGAAGCCGCCAAACCTGAGGTCTTGGACATCAACTACGGATGCCCCGTACAAAAAGTGGTGTGCAAAATGGCTGGCGCAGGCATTCTGCGCGATGTCAAAAAAATGGTCGAATTGACCGAAGCAGTGGTTAAATCCACCAACTTGCCGGTTACGGTCAAAACCCGCTTGGGTTGGGACCACAATACCATCTTTATTGAAGAAGTAGCCGAACGCCTGCAAGACATTGGCATCAAAGCCCTCTCCATCCACGCCCGTACCCGCGTACAGATGTACAAAGGTGAATCGGATTGGAGTTGGATTTCCAAGGTTAAAAACAACCCGCGCATTCACATTCCGATCTTTGGCAATGGTGACATTGATACGCCACAAAAGGCCGTCGAATACCGTGAACGTTACGCCGTGGACGGCATCATGATTGGGCGGGCCAGCATTGGTTACCCCTGGATTTTTCGCGAAATCAAACATTACATGGCTACCGGTCAACTGCTGCCTCCTCCAGACATCCACGAACGGGTGAATGCGGTGCGCCAACACCTGCAACATTCCATCGACTGGAAAGGAGCCAAACTCGGGGTCGTTGAAATGCGCCGACACTATACCAATTATTTCCGTGGGTTTCCAGGCATCAAAGAATTTCGTAGCCAATTGGTCACTGAAGAAAATCCGTCCATTCTTTTTGAAATCCTCGATCGGATGGAAGACGCATACAGTGCCATCGAAGTCTCGGAACTGGTGTAACAACTGGCACATTAACCTGAAACGTAGTGGTTTTTAAGATACAAGATACCGAACGCAAGATCCTGGAGATCGTTAGTCAAGCAGCTGCAAAAATGCAGGTTCCTGCCTATGTGGTGGGTGGTTATGTGCGTGATCGCTTGTTGGCCCGAGCTTCCAAGGACATCGATATCGTTTGTGTAGGCAGTGGAATAGAACTGGCGCAACGGGTGGCTGGAGAATTGCACCCGGTACCACGCATTACCGTTTTTCAGCGTTTTGGTACCGCAATGATCAAACACCGCGATTTGGAAGTGGAATTTGTAGGGGCCCGCAAGGAGTCCTATCGCCACGATTCGCGCAAGCCAGCCGTAGAGGATGGCAGTTTGGAAGACGATCAAAATCGCCGTGATTTTACCATTAATGCACTGGCCGTTAGTTTGAACGAAGCTGATTTTGGCAACATCATCGATCCGTTTGACGGTCTGGGTGATTTGGAGCGCAAAATCATCCGTACGCCCTTGGATCCGGGAAAAACTTTTTCTGACGACCCCTTGCGCATGATGCGGGCCATTCGTTTTGCCACCCAGCTTGATTTTGTGATTGAACCCGCCACGTTTAAGGCGATTGACACCTATAAAGAGCGCATCAAGATCATTTCTGCCGAACGAATTGCTACGGAATTGAATAAGATCATTCAAGCGCCAAAACCCTCGGTGGGCTTCAAATTGTTGTTTGATTCTGGACTTTTGCAACTCATTTTCCCCGAAATGACTGCCCTGCACGGGGTGGAAATTCGCAATGGTCGGGCACACAAAGACAATTTTTATCATACCCTCGAGGTATTGGACAACCTCTGCAAAAAAACGGAAAACCTGTGGCTGCGCTGGTCAGCCATTTTGCACGACATTGCCAAACCGCCCACCAAACGGTTTCATCCAGAACAGGGTTGGACCTTTCATGGTCACGAGGTGATGGGTGCCAATATGACGGCGACTATCTTTCGGCGCTTTCGTTTGCCGATGGACCAAAAAATGAAATACGTTCAAAAATTGGTTCGGCTACATTTGCGCCCCATCAGCCTTACCAAAGAAGAAATTACCGATTCGGCCATGCGCCGCTTGTTGGTTGATGCCGGGGACGACCTGGAAGACCTGATGTTGCTCTGTGAAGCCGACATCACCTCCAAAAACCCGGATAAAGTCAAACGTTACCTCGAAAACTACGAATTGGTGCGCCAGCGCTTGCAAGCTGTTGAAGAACGTGATCACTTGCGCAATTGGCAACCCCCCATAACCGGCGAAGTCATCATGGAAGCTTTTGGCATCGGGCCATCACGCGAAGTGGGTGAAATCAAAAACTTTGTGCGCGAAGCCATTCTCGATGGCATCATTCCCAATCAGTATGAGGCTGCTTATGCCTTGATGATGGAAAAAGCAGCGGAGATTGGTTTGGGGAAAGTGTGAGGGTATTCACCACAGATTCACATAGATTTGCACAGATTTTTATGTCATATCCATGAACTCTGGGTTAATTTGTGTGAATCCGTGGTGAATACATGTTGACCTGGATTTATTTATGCAGGTTAACCAATGCATAAATCAACTGCGGCACCATCTCTGCTTCCACCTCATCAAGTTTCAGTGCTAAATTGCTGGCGTAGTGCCCGTCAAAACAAGTATGCCCAAGGTAATACCGCTCATTTTTGACCCCCAACATCACCACACAAGCGGCGGCACGGCGGGGGATGTTGAACGCACAAAACTTGTTTTCATATGGAAAAAGTTTGACCACTGCCTGGTGGTTGCGGAAGACCAAAAACGCCTGTTTGTGCTCAAAACCCTGATCCTGGTACCGCACACTCAACATGGATTTGAGTCCTTCTTTGGCCAACGGCTGTTGGGCACTGAACCAACCCAATCGATCGATGTCAAACTTGAGCCATCGTTGCCCCTGCAGTTTTAGCACTGGACTCGGTTTGTTGAAAAAAGGAGTCCAATCCTGCTCGGCTTGTGTACTGAATGGGCGGGTGCTGGCCGCTGCCAATGTAACCATTTGTAGGGCAGCCGGGCGTGTATGCAGGGTATTGATGGGCCATTCAATGTGGATGGGTTTGATGAGCTGAAGCAGTTCCGCCCCTTTTTTGGCCGTTAAGCTGAACATCCCAGCCGATTCAAATACCCCGTCACGGGAAGTGGTCGGTCGGGCGGCGAGCAGCATGCCTGCTTTGTGCACAATCTCGACCAGTTCCAGGCTGATTTTTTCAGTGACAATTTTGCCATAGTTGTCTACAAAAGAACCCGGTAGAATGATGACCCTTAACCCATTTTCTCCACTCAATTGGTTGAGCCGGGTGGGGTCAACCCACAATTGTTGTTTGGGCAGCCAACGCAAGATTGTATCATCCGCTAGCGCTGCGCTTTGCCCCATCACTTTTAAGTGACTGATGTTAGCAGCCATAGTTTTCTACATAGTTTGTATTGCACAACACCAGAGGGACAGTTTGGTGACTGTACAGTTCGTCAAAATGAAACCAACAATTAGGAGGGTAGACGATTTAGATAGGTAGATGCTCTCGAATAAAATGATCCTGTTGAACAGGACTCAAAACTATATTACGCGTGCTAAAGTACAACTAAATTTGTTGTGATTCCTGATTTTTGTGATAATTTTCATGCTTATTGTGATTTTGACACTAAACATACAAACATGCAGCCTCTTGCGGAACGAATGCGCCCCACTCGCCTGGCGGATTATCTGGGCCAGGAACACCTGGTAGGGGAGGGGTCGGTGTTGCGCCAGGCCCTGGCGGCTGGGTTTTTGCCTTCCATCATTTTATGGGGCCCTCCGGGAGTGGGTAAAACCACGCTGGCTAATATTTTGGCCACCGAACTGGGCCGGCCATTTTACAGCCTGAGCGCTATCGCCGCAGGGGTGAAAGATGTACGCGATACCATCCAAAAAGCAGAACAACAGCGCTTTTTTAATCGACCGAACCCCATTTTATTTATTGATGAAATCCATCGGTTCAGCAAATCCCAACAAGACGCGTTGTTGGGTGCGGTGGAAAAAGGGGTGATTACGTTGATGGGAGCCACCACTGAAAATCCTTCTTTTGAGGTGATTCCCGCCTTGTTGTCGCGTTGCCAGGTGTACGTGTTGAAACTATTGGAAACCGATCAACTGTTGCAACTGATCCAGGAGGCCTTACAAAAAGATGAATACCTGCGGGATAAAAAAGTGCGTTTTGAAAGTTACGACGCCATACTGCATTATTCCGGCGGCGATGCCCGAAAATTGTACAACATCCTGGAATTGCTCACGAGCCAGGCCCCCAATGTCAATGGTGAAATTGTGGTGGACGACGCCCTGGTCACCAATATTTTGCAACAACACATTACAGCTTACGATAAAGGAGGTGAACAGCATTACGATGTTGCTTCCGCCTTCATCAAATCAATTCGCGGCAGCGACCCCAACGCAGCGGTGTATTGGCTGGCGCGCATGATTGAAGGGGGGGAGGAGGTGAAATTCATTGCCCGGCGCATGGTCATCGCCGCTGCCGAAGACGTTGGCCTGGCTAACCCGAACGCCCTGCTGATGGCGACCACGGCCTTTCAGGCGGTACAGGCGGTCGGCTTGCCTGAAGCGCGGATCATCTTGTCACAGGCGGTCATTTACCTGGCTACGTCCCCCAAGAGCAACTCTGCATATATGGCGATCAACAAGGCGCAGGAACTGGTTCACCAGCAAGGCAACCAACCAGTACCCTTGCACCTGCGCAACGCGCCAACCCAATTGATGAAAAAACTGGATTATGGCAAAGCGTATCAATACGCGCATGATTTCCCGCAAAACTTCGTGGAGCAGGAATATTTACCCGAAAAATTGAGTGGAACGAAGTTGTTTGAGCCTGCGGAGAATCCGGCGGAGGAGAAGACGCGGGGCTGGCTGCGGGGGCTTTGGAAGAAGAAGTATGGGTATTGAAAAAAAATCAAGACTGAATGGCCCCGGGCTCGCCGGTGCGGAACTTTACAAAAGATCTTAGCTGTTGATAATTATTAACTCGCATTACGCAGTTTGTTCAGCATGGCCACAGATTCACACAGAGTTCCGGGTCATTCTACAAGAGTGAAGCACGGAAGGAGTCTGTGGAGTTTTAGCACTGAGGTCGAGAGGTCATGGAGGTCGCCTTGCTTAGGTCGGATCCTCACTTTTAACAAGCTCGAATATCATTGGCTTGCGTAAGATTCCTGAGGATTAACTCCAGCCACCGCAGGTGGCAACCTCTTAAAACTAAATAGAACTCCCTGCCCTCCCTTTACCCGCTGCTGAAAATGCGTAATGTAGTTAACCCTTCAAAGCTCATTCAATCGCTTGCCCATATCACTGATGAACCGGCTGTGCTTTGGCTCCCGACCACCTGTTTGCCATAAATGCTGTTGTGTCCCGATAACAAATAGGCAACCACACACGCGATCGCAACGTACACCCCACACGCACTGCCAAACAATTCCATCGCCATCACGCTGCAAGCCAGTGGGGTATTGGTTGCCCCGGCAAACACGGCCACAAAGCCCATCCCCGCCAAAAGCCCCATGGGCAGTGGAATAAAATACGCTAGTGCATTGCCCAAGGCGGCACCGATAAAGAACAAGGGCGTTACTTCCCCTCCCTTGAAACTCGCCGCCAAAGTGAGGATGGTAAATGCCATTTTTAACGCAAAATCATAAGCGGGCAATTGTTGCTCAAAAGAAGCGACGATGGTCGGAATCCCTAAACCAATGTATTTCGTTGTGCCGATGGCCCAAACTGCAAGTGCCACAATCACTCCCCCTACCAAGGGACGAAAGGGGGGAAAGGCAATTCTTGCTTTGAAAATAGAACCCGTAAAATGGATGGATTTGCTAAATGCCGCCGCACACAAACCAAATGCGATCCCCGCCAGACCCGCATACAGGATATTGAGCACCGAAAGGTCGGGAACCAGATCGATGTGGTAATGGGTATGGGGCGTCTGCCAAAGTTTGGTGACCAGATCAGCAATGATGGCCGCGGCAAACGCCGGGAAAATGGCGTCGTACTTTAAACGTCCAATCAAAAATACTTCCAGCCCAAAAATGGCACCTGCTAATGGTGTCCCAAACACGGAACCAAAACCGGCAGCAATGGCCGCAATGATCAAAATTTTGCGCTCAGTTTCGCTCAAGCGAAAGGGTTTGCTGAATTGGTCGGCAATCGCCCCGGCCATTTGTAGCGCAGTTCCTTCACGCCCGGCTGAACCGCCGAACAAATGAGTCGCCATGGTGCCGATGTACACAAAGGGGGCCATGCGGAAGGGAATGGTTGCTCCCGGTTTGTGGATGTTATCGAGCAGCAGGTTGTTGCCGGCTTCCACATCCTGGCCAAAATAATGATACAGCAGCCCGATGGCCAGCCCCCCAAGGGGCAACAAGGCGATCAGCCACAAATGGTTTTCCCGATAATCCGTCACCCAATTCAAGGATTGTAAAAAACCTGCCGAAGCTGAACCCACACACACACCAATCAATGAACTGATGAACAGCCATTTAAAGATATAGGGCATGGCCGGGTAATGCCTGAAAAACAGACGGAAGGGTAGGCTGATCTTTGTGAGGAAAGCGTTGGGTGGTTTTGTCGACATGCTTTACCGTAAGTTTGCACCCACCTGCGGTGGGTGTTTTGAAATTTGACACAATGACACGTTTTTCCGCAAATTGAGACACGAACTTCGTTCGTTTCGAAAACACAAACGCAGGTTTGCGTCAATTTGGTGATGTCATTTCTGAAAAAGTGCTGCGCTTCGCCGCAGGCGAGGTGCTAAACTATTACTTTTGCAGATAAAATGCGGGTTAGGTCCTAAAGATGTCGTCGTACATTTTGAAGCTGTCCTGCAGAATTTTGATGGCGGTTTCCCGATCCAGAAATTCTTCCACGACTACGGTTTTCTTTTCCAATTTTTTGTAATCCTCAAAAAAGCTCCGCATCTCGGAGATAAAATGGGCAGGTAGTTCCGAAATGTCGTTGATGTGGCTTACACTAGGGTCGCCTTCGGCAACGGCAATGATTTTATCATCCGCCTCGCCATTGTCAAGCATGCGCATGACCCCAATCACTTTTCCGGGAACAATACACATAGGCACCACATCGATTTGGGACAAAATCAGGATGTCCAGCGGGTCTTTGTCCTCACAATAACTCTGGGGGATAAACCCGTAATTGGCCGGATAATACACCGAGGAGTACAATACGCGGTCGAGGCGCAACAACCCACTTTCTTTGTCGAGCTCATATTTGGCGCGGGTTCCTTTGGGAATCTCAATGATGCCGTTGACGACACCAGGCAAATTGTCGCCGGGCGAAACGTGGTGCCAAGGGTTGAAGTTGTTCTTCATGTTGGTTTTTTAAGTTGCGTGGTATCTTGTCCTTTTAGGCGGTGTATTGTGTGTAAACATACACTTTTTGGAGGGGGTGTGCTAGTTTGATTTCAGTTTTTTTAGTGGGATGGCAGGACAGCTTCCAAGGCTTTTCTGTTTTTTTTTTCTCAATTCAGCCGTCTTGGGTGATATTTCTTATTTTTCAATTGATGCCAAGTCAAAACCACCAATTGTTGCAGCCATTTGCCTCGGTGTGCTTTGATGTTTGTTAACATGGTCAAGATTTGCACCATTTTGCACATAAAGTTCTACTAAACGAGTGTCCCCACGAGCATTAAAAATTGCTGTCCAAAGTGAAATATTACCATGAAGGTCTGGTAAGTCAAGACGTGCACCTTTGTCAATAAGTAATTTAGCACAATCAAAACGTTTTTCTTGTCCCGCGAAATGAAGTGCAGAGTAACCACTACTGTCTTGATGATTGATATTAGCCCCCTTGTCAATAAGCCAATTCAATAGCGCAATGTTGTCGTAAAATGTCGCCCAGATTAAAGCTGTCCGCAAATAACGATCACAAGCATCAATACCAACTTCTAAAAAAAGCTGTTTTACTTTTTCATTGTCACCCTTTTCGATGTCAAATGTTATCAAGTCAACACAGGGCTGATGGTCTGCCCTTCTTTATTTTTTTATTTTTCTAATGCTACAACTATTTGAAAAACGTATCCACAAACCATTTGGCGAAGGTTTGCCACCAAGCGGAATGTCCTGAACCGTCCAAATAAATAGCAGATATAGTAATGGCTATAAAAACAAGTAGGGGAATAGGAGATTTTTTCTTAATAATGTCAACGATTAGCCAAATAATTGGGATCAATAACAAAAATACACCCATTGTAGCTCCAGCAATTTCTGGTCTAAAATTTGTGAAAGCAAAAATCGACCAAGCCCAGGGCCTAAAACCGTCAGACCCGTACAAGTAAAAAATCGTAAATGCCATGAAGTTCTTCTTTTATAAAGCATAGCTAAGCTATACAAAACAGCCAAATACAAAATGTCGCGAAGTCCACTTCTACTTAGATATGCCAAAGCCTCTGTTTCGCTAAGGTGCTTGATGTTAATATTCTTAAAGTACGCGGCCTTTGCCATTAAAAAGAATGAAAATAATAGAAGGGGAATTACAAAATAGGATGCTTTGCCTATTTTTCGATGCAAATTATATTTTTTGCTTCTAATAAGGAAAGCCTGAGTGATGAGCATAACTATCCAAAGTGTAGCAAAAAAGGCATGAAAATGAAATGCCCATGAGAAACCTTCAAACATTGGGAAATGAGTAAAGTAGGAAGGATAAAACCCCAATAGCGTAACGATCAGCACTCCAATAAAGAAGAAGCCTATGTTATTTTGTAGCTTAATTTCATTTTGTTAGATTTTGTTGGTGGTGTTTGTTCCATTTGTTCAGGTTAAATAAGTTCTTTCTTGAAAGTTGTTGTCTGTTTGTGAACCAAGCGATGTCAAAGTTGTATGACAAAGCGTGTGTTTCGACAAACCTACAACCTCACCTTGAAAAGTACTTAGTAAAAAAACGACATTCTGTTTTCCGATTGAAACAAGCCCTAGTAAATAATCACTTGTCAGTTCACTTAGAAAATATGTCTTTATCCCACTTTCGAAAATCATAATATTTGCTTTTGGGCTCTCCTGTCCAACCATTTATTCCTTTTTTCTTTGGTAAATAATAAGCGTGAACAAACAACAAAGGGATAATGAAAATTGCTAAAAAACTCATGGATGCCACTCTGCCAAAGTAAAACGAAATACTACAAACGATTAAAAGCGTCAACAGATATTTACCCACCCTGCGGATTTTCGGTGTCCGTTCTTCAAAATGGCCCATCAATATATTGCCCAAGGCATAAATTATACTTACTACGGCTATTTCGACCGATAGAGTATCTTTTTCCCACATAATGTTATAGTTTTTTGTTATTTTTTGTTAATTCAAAGTCAAGTCGAAGGTTGTTTAACGTAAAAAACACTTTCGATGCATAACGCTGTGAATTTGACCTAAGGTGTCTCAGGTTTCTTAGGTGGTGAAAAAAAGAAAAACTGCTTGCAGGGCATTTTTTACCACCTAAGAAACCTAAGACACTCAAGTAATCACCTCAGGAATTTGAAGTAACTCCATCCATCCTACCGTATATACCGCTCAAAAAACTCATAAATCCGCAGCATCCGATCAATCCGCTGCCGCACATTCCCCGATCTGCTCAACTCGTGTGTTCCCCCCGGCATCAGCACGTATTCCACGTCTTTTTCCAGGTATTTCAAACTGCGGAACATCATTTGCGACTGAATCACCCCGGTGCGCAGGTCATTTTCGCCGTGTTTGATCAAAAAGGGCGTGCGGATTTTTTGCACATAAGAATAAGGCGACTCCGCGTCGATTTCGGTCACTTTTTCATCCTCCCAGGGCAGGCCAAAGTAGTTGGGCACCAGGCGCCAGGCGTTGCCTTCCCCCATAAAAGTAGTCAGGTCGTACACCCCGCGTTGGGCAAAAGCGGCTTTGAAGCGATGGTCTTGCGCGATGATCCAGGCGGTGAGGTAACCCGCATACGAGCCCCCGGTGATCACCTGTTTGGACGTATCCACCCAAGGGGCTTTGGCGGCATCGCTACAAGCAGCGAGGGCATCTTCCTGTGGGCCAGGCCCCCAGTCGCGGTAATTGGAAAATTGAAAATCCTTGCCGTAACCACCCGAACCCCGCTGGTTGGGGTATACCACGCCGTAGCCTTGGGAACAGAAATACTGGAATTCGTGCCACATCGAAAACTCGCCCGGGCCCCACATAGCCGTGGGGCCACCGTGCAATTGCAGCACCAGCGGGTATTTTTTGCCCGCTTCCATGAAGGTTGGCTTCATGATCCAGTACTCCACTTTTTGGCCTTTGGAGTTGGTGTACACGCGTTTTTCGGGCAGACTGAGTTTTTTGTCTTTCAACCAGGCCTCGTTGTGGCGGGTCAGTTGCACCGGGTTTTTCAGAGTCAAATCCGCAAAGTAAAGGTCCGAAGGATTGAGCACATCGGTTTTGGCGTACACCACCTTGCTGCTGGTCAGGTCAAAAGCACTGACGCCCGATTCAAAATCACCCAGTTGTTCCACTTTGTGGGTTTTGGCGTCGATGCGGTAAACCGGAACACCGCCATTCGAAGGGGCCGTTAGGTAAATGTACTTGCCATCACGCGACCAATTTGCCCCATTCGCAGTGCGGTCAAAAGGCACGGTTTGCAGGTTGGCACCACTCGCATCGGCCAGCACAATTTGGCTAAACGACAACAAATTGGGCGTAGACATGATGGCCACCAGCGTTTTGCCATCGGGCGAAAGGCTATACCCGCCGAAGGACTTGTCCTTTTCGGCCAGGATGGCTTTTTCGTCCCCACCATTAATGTTCATGCTGACAATGGTCGATTCTTGTTCCCGATCGGGGTGCTGGGTACGGTCTTTGCCCGTTACGGCCCAGATGCGTTGGCCATCGGGCGACCAGCCGCCTTGGCCATACGACCAAAATCCTTTGGTAACAGGTGTGGCTTTGGCCCCTTCTTTTACTTCGATCACAAAGAGGTGGTTGAACTGAATTTCCGGTTCAACCATCGCTTCTCCCTGGAAATTCAAGCGGTTGAAAACTTTCGCTTTGCGGTCTTCCACATCTTTATCCAGGTAGGCGCGGATTTCGTCCAGGTTGCCGTCGGGGTTGGGTTTGATTTTTTTATCGCGGTTTAAAAATTCGTTTTTGGGAAAACCGGGTTTCTCCATCGACCAGGCGGGGACTCCTTTGCCGGGATTGAGCAGGGTATCGGCCAGCAGGGTACTCAGGTTGAGGGATACACTGAAAAGGATTTTTCGCCCATCCGGCGAAAACCGTGGATTGCCCGCACCGTAGGAAACATCGGTCAATTGCCAGGCTTCGCCACCATCCAGGGGCATGATGAACACTTGTGGCTTGGATTTCACCGCGCGTACAAAAGCAATGGATTTTCCATCGGGCGCAAAAACCGGACTGGAAATACTTTCGCTGCCACGGGTCAAGGCTTTGGAGGCTGCATTGGCCTGTAGGTCAACCAGGTAAAGGTGGTTGCGGTAGTCGTACTCCAACTTGTTGTCGGCATTGGGTTCGATGGTACGGAGCACATACATGGCTTTGCTGCCATCGGGTGATGCGGCTACCGAAACCACTTGTTTGATGCGGGTGAGGTCAGTGACCTGGATTTTTTGGCTGCCATTTTGGGCAACGCTGCTGATGACCTGGGCGAAAAAAGGATCAGCAGTAGAGTAGTGTGGATGTTTTTCATACAATTCTTCTTGGTAAACTTAGACCATACCAAGATACTGCATTAAATTAGCACTAACAAAAAACGTAAAATTTAACGTCGCCGAGGCGTTGTTTTCAATAAAGACACCAAGACAACACAAAAAGCGACATTAAATGGTCTTTGTGCCTAGTCTGTAAAATAAATCCGCGGCGGGGTTAAACTTTAAACGAGCACTCAAATCTATTCAAGCATGAAAATTACCTACTACGGACAATCCTGTTTTTTGATCGAAACCCTGGGCAAAAAACTGTTGGTTGACCCCTTCATTTCGCACAATCCCTTGCAAGCAGAACAAGCTGCCACAATTGTAGAAAGTATTCAGGCTGATTACATTTTATTGACCCACGGCCACGGCGACCATGTAGCCGACGCCGAAAGCATCGCCCAACGTTGTGATGCCACGATTGTATCCAATTACGAAATCGTAACGTATTACCAGGCCAAAGGCATCAAAGGCCACCCCATGAACCTGGGCGGTTCCTGGACCTTTGATTTTGGCAAGCTCAAAATGGTCACTGCGGTGCATTCCAGCGTATTGCCCGATGGTACTTATGCCGGCAATCCGGGAGGTTTTGTCATCACCAATGCAGAGGGAACTTTCTACATTGCCGGGGATACTGCCCTTACCTTGGATATGAAACTCATCCCGATGACCTGCCCCAAACTCGATTTTGCCATCCTGCCCATTGGCGATAATTTTACCATGGGCATCAGCGATGCCTTGATCGCCAGTGACTTTATTGAGTGTCCTAAAATCGTCGGTTGCCACTACGATACCTTCGGTTACATTAAAATCGATCACCCTTCCGCGCAAAAAGCTTTTTCAGCTAAAGGAAAAGAGTTAATTTTGCTGCCGCTTAATGAAAGCACGAACTGAGTGAAGGTTGGTTGAAATTGAGGGTTCGGGGTCGGGAGTTCGAGGGTTTGCCGTTCTTTCAACTCCCCAACCCCTTGAACTCCTCAACTTTTCAACCAATACATTCATGGGAAAAGTAATCACCATTGCCAACCAAAAAGGCGGGGTAGGTAAAACCACCACCGCAATCAACTTGGCGGCTAGCTTGGCCATTTTAGAAAAAAAGGTACTGTTGATTGATTCTGACCCCCAGGCCAACGCCTCTTCAGGAGTTGGGATTTTGCCGGGGGAAGCCGAAGCCACTTTGTACGATTGTATGATCAATGGCATGGATCCCATGGATGCCATCTATGAAACGGATACCCCCAATTTGCATTTGTTGCCATCAGACATCAACCTGGTTGGTGCCGATGTAGAACTGGTGAATCGGCCCAATCGGGAGTTTGTGATGAAAGGTGTAGTGGAACAACTCCGCGAGTACTACGATTTCATTTTCATCGATTGTTTGCCTTCCCTGGGTATGGTGACCGTGAACGCCCTTTGTGCGGGTGATTCGGTCTTGATTCCGGTACAATGTGAGTTTTTTGCCCTGGAAGGTTTGGCTAAATTACAGGACAGCATCAATTTGGTCAAACGCAACCTCAACCCCAAATTGACCATTGAGGGCATCGTTTTGACCATGTACGATCCCCGTTTGCGCCTGGCGAATGTGGTGGTCAAGGAAGTAAGAGACATTTTTAAAGATCGGGTTTTTGACACCATCATCCACCGCAATGCCCGGATTGGTGAAGCTCCCAATATGCACATGCCCGTGGTATTGCTCAATGCGGGCAGTAAAGGCGCCATCAACTATCTCAACCTGGCCCAGGAATTCCTGACACGCAACGGTGACCAAAACGCGAACAAATCCATTAACGAACCCGTAGCCGATTAATCGATATCAACATGGCAAAGAAAGTAATCCGCACCGAAGCAGGAAAAAAAGTGACTCGGGATAACCTCAGTGCCGGCCTCCGTGCCGTTTTTAATGCCGATACCCTCAACGAGGCCATCGCCGCCGACCAGGAAGCGGTGGTGAAAGAGTTGACGCACTTTACGCCGATGATTCCGATTGAGCAGATTGAACCCAACCCTGGCCAGCCCCGCAACCAGTTTGATGAAGAAGCCCTCGATGAATTGGCCAACTCGATCAAAGTACACGGCTTGATTCAACCCATTACGGTGCGTTTGTTGGAGCCGAATAAATACCAGATCATTTCCGGCGAGCGTCGTTTTCGGGCCTCACAAAAGGCTGGCATCAAAGAGGTGCCTGCTTATGTGCGTTTGGCCAACGATACCGAAATGCTGGAGATGGCCTTGATTGAAAACATTCAACGGCAAGACCTCAATTCGATAGAAGTTGCCCTTACTTACGCCCGCTTGAAGGATGAATGTAAACTGACTGATGCCGAATTGTCGAGCCGCATGGGCAAAGACCGCAGCACCATTACCAATTACCTACGCCTGCTCAAATTGCCATATACGGTGCAAACCGCACTCAGAGACAGAATCATCACCTTCGGTCACGGCAGAGCCTTGGCCTCGGTAGACGATTATGTAAAAAGTAAAGGTTTTTTTGACCTGACGATGGAAAATCATTTGTCGGTTCGTGCTTTGGAAAACCTGATTGCTTCTGAGAAAAGTTCGTCGGGTAAAGAGGGGGGCAAAAAAGCCAGCAGATTACCCGAAGAATACGAAGACGTGCAAAAACGGTTTCGGGAATTTTTTGGTGCGGGCAAACTCCAGCTGAAAGTCAATGCTGAAGGCAAAGGGCAAATCATCATCCCTTTTGGCAATACCAAAGATTTGAACAATTTGCTGGATCGATTGGAAGATTAAGGAATTATCAAGAAGCATTTTTGCCTTTCACGGCCTCTATGGATACAAACCGACTGCTCATGAAGGCTCTTTTTATTGTTGTCTTGTTCCTTTTTTCTGGTCAGTTGTACAGCCAGCAAAGTGATACTATTCCCGCTGCGCCACAAGAAAAGGTCCAAATGATTTTTATGGACAGTGTAAAACTCGCCCGTAAAAACCGTTTACCCATACCCAAAAAAGCCTTGCTTTATTCCCTGGTTTTGCCCGGATCGGGACAGGTGTACAATGGACATTGGTGGAAAGCACCCTTTGCTGTAGGTGCCATTGGCGGCATGGTCTATTTGGTACAGTACAACAATGGATTGTACCAAAGATTAAAAACCGCATTAGAGCTGGAGCTGCTGGATGAACCTCATGAGTTTAGCGATTTGAACCTGGGCGTAAATGGCTTGCGGGCCAACCGGGATTCTTACGATAAAAACCGCCAGTTGTCGTACGTAGGCGTAGTTGCCGCTTATGGGTTAGTGGCCATCGAAGCCTTTGTAGATGCCCATTTGCAAAATTTTGACATCAGTGAAGATTTAAGCTGGAGAATAAAACCTACCTTTCAGAGTGATCCACAGTTGGGATTGGGCGGACCGGGAATTGGGATCGTCTTTATGGTAAAATAAGTTGAAGAGTTTAGGGTTGAAAAGTTGAAAAGTAGTGGGTAGTGCAAGAGTAGCTGCTTTGATAATGACATTAGTCTTGCATTGCCTACAACTTTTCAACCCTAAACTTTTCAACTCTTCAACTACCCTCAACACCTAACACTGTCATAAAAATGCGTAAAACATTCAAAATCGGCATCGCCATGGCCGGCGCCGTTTCTGCCGGAGCCTACACAGCAGGGGTGATCGATTATTTATTGGAAACCCTCGAAAAATGGGATCGCGCCAAGAAACTCAATGAAGAACTCGGTGAAGAAAACCCCATGTATGATCGCTCCATTCCCATGCATGATGTGGTCATTGAGGTGATAGGCGGTGCCTCCGCAGGGGGGATGACCGCGGCCATTGCTGCTCTGGCCATGTTTGAAGGGGTGAATCCCATCAACGACTACAATCCTGAAAAGCAGCACAATAAACTGTACGATTCCTGGGTCAATCTCAACGACCATGTCGGTGTACCTACCCTGGAGCAGATGTTGGGAACGGAGGATATCCTGCTCAACAATGAAGTACAGTCTCTACTCAATTCGGACGCCATTGATGCCATTGCTGACAACGCCGGCATTATGACTCAAATCAACGATTTACCGGAGTACGTTTCGCCGAATTTGCAGATCATTCTTACCATTACGAGTTTGCGTGGTGTGCCCGTAGCTGTCAACTTTTTTGACAACAAAATGCGGGAAGAGTTGAAGCAACAGGAAGAAAAGTCCAAGGATGTATTTTCTGCCTCGGATGCCAAAGACCAACCCGCCCACCGCATGTACGTCCACAAGGGGATTGCTCACTTTATGGTGATGCGCACGCCCGGCCAATACCAGCCTTCACACGTCGTTTCGTTTCAACCTGAACAGGAAGCTGACCGCAAAATGCTCCTGGAATGTGCCAAGGCTACGGGGGCATTTCCACTGGGTTTACGGGCCCGACCGCTCAATAACATTGGTTTGCCCTACATCAAATCGATGATCTACCGCATGTTTGGCCTGCAAAACCAACCCAAAATGGAGCAAGCCATCGAAATCACCGCAGATAATGACCCGTTTGACCTAGTGGCCATCGACGGAGGCACCATCAACAATGAGCCATTTGGTGAAATCATCGAAGCAGTGGAGGAAAAATGCAAAAATGAAGGCAATCCCTATGCCATCATCATGATTGACCCTTTCCCCAACTTTGCGGAGGACAAAACCAAAAAATACAAACAGCCTACTTCGTTACTGGACTTGATTCCCAATATTTTTGGTGCCATTCGCGCCCAGGCCATGGTGAAAGAAAACGACCTGATGCGGGGATTATCGGGGGATGTGACGCGGCGGATGGTTTTTCCCAAAAAGAAAGATGACCCTTATCCCATTGCTTGTGGAGCGCTGGACGGTTTTGGTGGTTTTTTTAGCCGTGAATTCCGGGAGCACGATTTTCACCTGGGGCGGTACAATTGCCAAAAATTTCTGCGCAAACACTTTACTATTCCATTGGATAAGCTGGATAATGCCAAGGTGTTTGGCGATTGGAAAAATGACGCATCCGATCCCAAGCACCAGCGTTTTTTTATCCCCAATGACCTGGGGGGACCAGGCTTTTATCCAATTATTCCAGACATGGGCATCGCCAATATGGCAGAAAGTGTGTACCACGAAGCGTATTTGCCAGAGCCGGTCAAACAAAAAATCCGCGCCAGCGAGATCTTCAGGTTGGACCCGCTGATGAGCCAACGTTTCAAAACCGTACTGGATCATATTTTTGCCCTCAATACGCCGCCAGATAGCCATTATAACAAGGAGGTACACGCAGATGTGGATCAATTGATGGCCAATTATTATGGTGACAAGCCAAAAACTTCCGGGAAAAAATCGTTTTGGACCAGGATGATCCTTTGGGCCTGGAGAACCTTTTTGACGCGTATTTTGGGGAAAAACATTGCCAAACGAGCCATTAAAGTGATTTTGCTGGACTTTAGGGAGCGGGGGATGATTGAGATGTGAGGTTTTTTACAAAAAACCGTAGCTTTTTTTTACCCGCCTACGGCGGAAATTGATAAAGATAATTTCACCACGGATTCCACAGATTTTCACAAATTTTATGGATATGACAAAAAATCTGTGAAAATCTGTGGAATCTGTGGTGAAAATAATCCGCCGCAAGCGGCTACTAAATCGTTAAATACCTACTTCAAATCCTTCAGCAGCGCCTCAACCGCCGCCTTCAACTGTTCATCCGTTCCTTTAGCGGTATAATCCAAAGAATTATCCACAATGATATCCGGAACCGCAGGCCCAAGTTCCTGGTTTTTGTCGGTAGCTTTGGTAAACCAGCCCCGGAAAGGCAGGCGCACAAAAGAACCATCAATCAACCCACGTCCGCCGGTAGAAATCACGGAGCCGTTGGTGGTTTGGCCTACCAATTTGCCGATTCCCAGGGTTTTGTAAGCATGAGAAAAAATCTCGGCATTGGAATAACTGCCTTCATTACAGAGGGCAACCGAAGGTTTCATCCAGGCTGAAAACACCAGGCGTTCGCCAGTAGGGTAGTAGTCGCGGAATTTGTTTTTGTCTTTTTCCAGGTCTTCACTAGCCCCGCGTGGAACCGTGTAGGCGTGTTGCTTGTAGTTGAGCACCGTCATCAGGTAATCCGCCGTTGAGCCCCCTCCATTGAAACGTACGTCGATTACCAGACCATCTTTGCCGTACCCAGCTGCCGTGAATTCGCGCTCGGTTTCTTCAAAACTGGGCATGTCCATCCCCCGGATGTGGATGTACCCCAAGCGGCCTTTGGACCATTCGTCGACCAGTTTTTTCCGATTGTCTACCCATTCATCGTACAAGTTTTGAGCCAAACTGGCCGCAGGGCGGATAATGACCTCCCGGTTTTGGCCATCGCTACCCCGGACATTGAGCAGCACTTTTTCGTTTACCTGTCCGTTCAGGCTTTCGTAAAAATTGCTGGTTTCGGTGAAGGTTTCGCCATTCACGGCAATGATGACGTCACCCTCGCGGAGTTGGCTACCCGTTTTGGCGGCAGGACTCTCTGGGATGACGTGACTTACCCGCATACCTGCGCTCGTGGGCATCAATTCTGCGCCCAACATCCCCGTTGCTTCCTGCTGGGTTTCCGCACGATCGGGAGCGGTGAGGGCCATGTGGCTGGCATTGATTTCGCCGAGCATGTAATTGAACATGTCGCGGAAATCGTTGTTGGTCGAGGCGTTTACACAGCGCTCGCGGTATTTTTGCCCCAGCGCATTCCAATCGTATCCGTGCATTTGGGGATCATAAAATCCATCGCGAATGGTGCGCCAGGCCTCTTCAAAAATCTGTAAACGCTCGGCTGGGTAGTCAACTTTCATCTTGGCCGCGTAGGGCAATCCTTCGGAGGTGCCGGACTTGGCATCGATGCGTGAAAACCCACCCTGGCGGGTATAATAGATGTATTTGCCTTCGCGGTCCATTTGTAGGCCAAATGGGTTGCTGCCGCCTCGGGTGATTTCTTTTAAATCTTTGCCATCCCATTTGATGCTGTACAGATCCCGGCCGCGGGCGGTGCTGCTGTTTCCGGTGTAGAAGAAGGTTTGGCCATCTTTTGAAATGGTGACATTCCCTTCATCACCAGCAAAACTGGTCACCTGAACTACCCGTTCGTGGATGTCGGCAAAATCAATTTGAATGGGTTTGGGTTCGGCTTTGGCGTTGGCTCTGGTGCCGCCAGCTGCACCCGGTCCTTCCGCAGGACTGTCTTTTTCCTGCCAATCCTGGCTTACTTTTTCCCAGTCTTCTTTTTTCAACCAAACAAACCATACGTCGGCGTTGCGGTTGTTGCGGGCAGAAAGGAAGCCCAGTTTTGAACCATCAGCACTCCAGAAAGGCTGGGAATCGGTGCGTGGGTGCATGGTCACGTTCACGGCTGGTTGGGAATTGTCCGCGGCGTGGATGAATACTTCGTTGTTGAAGTACAAGTCCGTCATCGAATAAGCCAACCACTTGTTGTCGGGGCTCCAGGCTACTCCATTGGCTCCGGCCCAACCATCAACCAGCATTTTTTCATTGCTCAATTTCCCGTCACTGGCGATCTCTGCTACGATCAAATCACCACGCCCCCGACCGTAGGCGATTTTTTTGCCATCTGAAGAAACCACTGGCGAAGATTCATCCTCTTTGGTTTGAGTCAAACGAATCAACTCATGTTTGAGTGATTTGAACGGATTTGGCTCGCTGCGGTCAGCCGAACGGAGCATGTAAAATTCAAAGTTGCCATCGGCACGATCGGAGCAAAACACCAGTGAAGTATCGCTCAACCAGGTCGGATTCATGTCGCGATTGGGATGATCAGAGACATTTACGCTGCGGTTTTTTTCCTTGTCGGCCTCTTTGATGAATACTTCACCACGTATACTGTAAGCCATTAACTTTCCATTGGGCGAAATGGCCAGTTCACTGCCGCCGGTATTCAAGGTTTTTAATTCTTCCGGGTCAAAACGGTCATCGGCGCTGATCTGAACGTTGATTTTGGTGCCCGCGCCTTTGCCCGCTTTCAGCAGGTACAGGTTCATGTCTTTTTCAAAAACGATGGTAGACCCGTCACTGGAAATGCTGAAGTGGCGAATGGCTTCATCCTTAAAGGTGGTCAATTTTTCGGGCCCACCCTGTGCCTGGCCGTTTTCGTTCAGGTTAATGCGGTACAGGTTGTAAGTACCCGCTTCGGAACTCAAAAAATACAAGGTGCGGTTGTTGCCCCAACGTGGTAAAATGTCATTGGTGTTGAACAAGGGTAGCTTGTGGTACTTTTTGTTCTTGGTGTCGTAAATCCAGATTTCGCGGTTGGCGGAGCCTTTGTAATCTTCGCGAAAAACGGGGTTGATGCTCCCGCGCACCAGGGCGATGAAACGGCCATCGGGAGAATAACTTGGGTCGTAGGCTTCGATGTCGAGCAGTCTGGACTCGGTACCTCCGCTGGAGTTGATCCCGTAAATTTCAGGGTGGCCACCAATTTGGCGGAATTCGCGGGTGGTGGAAAATACAATCTGACTGTTGGATGCCCATCCGGCCACGTTATCTCCAGATGAGTGATAGGTAAGCCGTTTGGGACTTCCCCCTTCGGCGGGCATGACAAATACGTCGTTGTTGCCATAACGCGCGCCCGAAAAGGCGATTTTTTTGCCATCCGGACTGTACATCGGAGTACCTTCATAGGCTTCGTGGATGGTGAGGCGCGTGGCCTTACCGCCACTGGACGCCACAGTCCAAATGTCGCCTTGGAAAGAAAAAGCTATCTGAGAACCATCATGGTTGATCGCTGGATGGCGCAGCAAAAGATTGGATTGGCCTGAAAGCGCCAAGAAATGAACGCCAGGACCAGCAGTGTACCTAGTTTTTGCATGGTTAGAGGTGTGGTTTACAACAGATGGGGAGGTACCCCAGTGAATGTGAAAATTTTCACCCGGTTGTACCACCGAAAAGGTACTGCCTATTTTCTGGGGTTGGGGATGAAATGCTTGATGAATTTTATTGGTTCTTCCAAAGCTGTTTCACTTCTTCCATATTCAATCCCGTTGCTTGGGCTATCGCTAACATTTGATAAACCCATTACTTTTAGTTTTTTGGCTACCTCTATTTTCGAGTTGGGAGGGAGCAGCTGGCAAGGCTAAAATTATTTTGTATCTGCAAGTTATACTGATTCTTATTTGTTTTCTCAATAAGTTTTTTTTTTTTTGGGTGTTTCTAAAACGGGCCCCCCCAATTGAAACGTAATTTATTTGTTTTGCTTTTTAAAATATCTTTAATGAATTCCAGGTTGCTGCGAATAAGTTCAGTACTCTCAGTAGTATCTTTTTGAACTTTCAGCGTATCCATTCCTATTTCCATTCGGTTTGCCAATGCCATAAATAAGGTTTTCCCTTTATAATTCTTATTTGCTAAAATCATCTTTGCTTCTGTTACAATTTGCTGATCGTTCCACCATAAAGCGCCATCAAGAGAAACATAGGCATTGAATAAAACTGGATGATGTATCAAGGTGTTCACAACAGTGAGGCCGCCAACGGAGTGACCAATGAATATTTTATAAGAAGCTGTTGGATAATTTGATTCAATGTATGGCATCAATTCCTTTTCCATATAGAGCATGAATTCTTCGCCTTTGCCAACTACACCAAGAGTTTCCTTATCTGTACCAAACGTCAGATCCGTCATTCGGACAGGATGTAAAACCCCGACTACGATCATTGGCGGACAAAGACCTGCGTTACTCATGAATTCGGTTATACTAACGATATGATTAAAATTTGCATCTCCGTCTAATAAATAAATTACCGGGTAACGTCCTTTACCTGTATTTTCATTTCCTCCATTGCTGTTTGGAATATGAATCCAAACTTTACGTTGTTCACCTAATATTTTTGATGGTGAGATTTTTTCAAATCCAACTGGTAAAAGGGTTGTTTTCCTGTGCTTTGGCACAAAAAGAAAAAAGTAATATAGTAAAAGAATAAAAAAATGTTTTCATAAAATTTTTAATGTTTGGTTTAATTTGCATGACGCACAACGTAAGGCTTCCCAAATGTACGACGGTTAGGAAGCCTTCGCAGATTCAATTTTGGGAAATGGCGACGAGGGCACCAACCCTCGCCGCCATGCTGTTTTTTACCTTACCAAAACCGACTTTTTTGAAACCGAAAACGCCCCGAAATACCCCAGTGCACCGCCCGACCAATTGGAGGTCGGGTTCGTCGGAGCCGGGCTGCCGCTGCCGTCAACCAGCAATGCAAGGGTAGTGAAATAGTCGAACATCGCGTGGCTCATCGAGATGAGTTCCACGTCTACGTGGTCGTTTAGTTCGTAACTGTCGGTGAAAATCGGTAGCCTGAAGTAGGCACCTGCCGAATAGCGGTCTTCGATGACCAAAAGTTTTGTGCCCTCTGAACGCGGAGTGCCGTTGACCGTTGATTTGATGCGGTAAAAATTGAGGTCGGCCAGTGGATCTTTATAGTTTACGACTATCTCGAACGAGTCCGCGCCTCCTACAGAAGAAAACGGATTTTTCTCTCCAACTTTGAGAGAAAGGCTATCCACAGGCACATTTTTTGGCAAAAAATCGGTCGCCTCGTAGGTTCTCCCCTCGGCGGTGACGGACAGGAAATAGGATGTGTTTTCCGTCGCTGTGAAATTTTTGAGGGTGTAAATGCCATTGCCGTCATTCTTCAAATTGAGTGGCGCGTTCGTTCCAGCTTTCAAAAAAACAGTAGCATCGGCAATGTTCACGGGTTGTCCGGGGTTGAAAAAATCGCTGGTTTTCGTGATTTTGACTGTGAAATCTTGCGTGCCGGACACCAGTTCGGCCTCGATGACGATTTTGGGATCAGCCTCGTTGAGGTTGATGTCAATCACTTTTGTGCAACTGTTGAGCAGGGCAATGGCGAGCATTGCGAAAAGGAAATTTTTCATAAAATTTTTGTTGAAAGAAGTTTTAGACGCATTTGGCCCCAAGCCCTCGAGGCCAAATGCCTTTTTATTTAAATTTGAAATTGTAGGTCACCGCCGGGATGATGCTGAAAAGGGAAGTCCGCACCGCTTCTGTTTTCGAGCGGTCGTCCTCGTTTTCGATGAAGGCGATGGAGTAGGCATTTTGCCGGGCGTAGGCATTGAAAACCGAGAAATTCCAACTCGATTCGAAGTTTTTGTTCTGTTTTCCGAGCAGGGTCACGCCGAGGTCGAGGCGGTGATAATTGGGGAAACGGTATCCGTTCCGCTCCGTGTACAAAGGCGTTTGGACACCCGCGACCGTGTATTTTCCGCTCGGAAACGTGGTCGCGTCGCCCGTGGAAAAGACCCAAGTGGCCGAGGCAGTGAGTTTTTCGCTCAATTTATAGATGCCGACAATGGACAGGTCGTGGATGCGGTCCTGTTTTGCAGGTAAAAATCGCCTGATTAATGGCCTCGAACTTGCGGAGCGACCGAGCCAATGTGTACCCAACCCAGCCCGTGAGCCGACCTTTTTTTTTCTTCAGAAAAGATTCGGCGCCGTAGGCAACCCCTTTTCCATAGGTCAATGCGCCTTCGTACTCCGCATTGAAGGTCAAATCCGCGCCATTTCGGTAGTCAATTTGGTTTTTCAGTGACTTATAATAGGTCTCGATGCTCGCTTCGAACATGTTGTCCGGAAAATTCCGAAAGTAGCCGAGGGAAACTTGGTCAACAATCTGCGGTTTTACATTATTCGAACTCGCACCCACAAATCAGTCGGCGAAGCGGTCGTCGCGTTGGAAAGCAAGTGCCATGGTGCTGTTCCGAGACACCCCGCCTTGATGGAACTCGATTCGTTAACCTGAAATTTCAGCCCCAGCCGGGGTTCAAGCCCTCCGTAAAATTTGATGGATTCGCCACTTTTATAGTCTTTTTCACTTGTTTTGATGCCGTTTTCGTCAAAAGTATAGGCCTTGCCTTTTCCATGATAATCAAAAAACGAGTAGCGAATGCCGTATTGTAGCCCGAAACGATCGCTGATTTTCCAATCGTTTTGGGCATACGCGCCGCCTTCGTAGGCATAGCGCTGCGACGTTTTCGAGTCCTTAAAACTGCTGAACTCCCCAGCATCGAGCGAGGTCGGCTGAAAAGTGTGGTTGATGAAATTCGCCCCAAACTTGATGGTATTCTGTGCGTTCGGGAAAAAAGTGAAGTCCTGTTTCACGTTGATGTCGTCAATGGCGGCCTTCACGTTGAAGTCAAAACCGGTCACGCCGATGCCAAATTGATAGTCGTAATTGCTGTAAATCACGGACGTGTTCGAAAAAAGCCGGTCACTGAAAAGGTGGTTCCAGCGCAAAGTGCCAGTGTAATTTCCCCAATCCAGCCCAAACCCGGACAGCCCCAGCACGTCGCGTCCAAAATAACCGGATAAAAACAGGCGGTCTTTTTCGCTCAAACGGTAGTTCGCCTTGGCGTTCAGGTCATAAAAATAGAGTTTCGTGTTGCGGATGTTTTCGTTCTTCGAGATTTTCAAGGTCGGCGTACGTCCGCCGGGCGGAAACGATGAACGAGCCCTCGTCTTTTGGAATCGCCCTTCCAAAGTCAGTCTCGACGAAATCACGCCGAGGCCGCCCGATGCATTGAATTTTTTGTTGTTCCCGTCCTTCATTTCTTTTTGATGTCCAAAACCGAGGAGCCGCGCCCGCCAAATTCGGCTGGCATCGTGCGTTGTAAAGTGTCACGTCTTTCAATGCATCAGAATTGAAAACGGAGAAAAACCGAGCAAATGCGAGGCATTGTAAACAGGCGCTTCGTCGAGGAGAATCAATTTTGGTCAACTGCACCGCCCCGGACATAGAAACCGGCGTTTCCGTCGCCTGCAGATTTCACGCCGGGTATAAGTTGCAGGTCTTGATGATGTCCTTTCGCCAAAAAATGACGGGGATGTTTTCAATGTCTTTTGGGTTGAGTTTGGTGACGGACATCTCGTTTTCTGAGATGTTCTTGTTGTCTTTTTCCGATTTGATGACGACCTCGGCGAGTGCCAAAACCACATCGGATGCCAGTTCCTTGTCGAGCCGCAGGTCGCGGTCGAGCGTGATTTTGCTCCGAGGATTCGAGGCCGAGGTAACTGAAAAGGAGCGTGTACTCCCCTTCGGCAGTGTTGGCGAGTAAAAACCGTAGGTGTTTGGCGGCACCAGTGCCCGCTTATCCTTCACGAGGACGGTTGCGCCGATGAGGTCTTCTCCGTTGGAGGCATCTTTCAGGGTGCCGCTGACCGTAAAATTTTGGGCGGAAATTTTGGGCAAAAAGAGCAGAACCAAAACAACCACGAGCGATGAATTTAAGGAATTGTGCATTTCGAGTTTTTTAAAAAGAAACTTTTGATGCCACAAAGGTCTTTCAACCCTTAAATCCATACAATACTGAAAAATCATTACGCCAATTCCAAAAGCCCAAATTTTGAGGCAAACACAACTGCTTCCATTGAATTATTTGCCCCCAATTTTTCCAAAAATCGTTGCCGGTGCGTGTTCACGGTGTGTACGCTGATGGATAGTTTATTGGAAATTTCCTTGCTCAATAGCCCATTTCTCACAAGCCCCAAAATTTCCATTTCCCTTTTTGTTAGTTCAAATGTTGCTTTTGGGGGGGCTTCCAAAGGGATGATTTTCCCTGTCCTAAAATTCAGCAACTGGCTTTTGCTCGGCTCGGATTCAGCCTGATTTGGGGAAATATCTACAATGTTGAACGCCAGCCACAACTGACCTTTGGGGTCCAATTTCAAAACTTGATATTGTTCGACCAAGCGGACATACTGGTTTTGGACATTCAAAATCCTGTATTCGCTGATCATTTTATGGTTCAACTTTTCGTCGCTTGAAAAATGGTTGAATATTTTCAGGGTCGAAACCGAGTTGATGCTTAACATCTGTGCATCATCCGGATGGATTTTGGTCATAAAAAACTGTTGCCCCGTCTCCTTATAATCGGACGGCTCATAACCTAAAAGCGCACCAAGATTCGATGAATAAAACACAACCTGGCGTTTGCAGTAATCAAATATTCCGGTTCCTGAATTGCCCATATCTGACAGGGCTTGCAAAATGACCGAGTGTTTTTGGACGACTGAATAGTCCAGGTTTGCTTCGTCAAATTTAAGTTGTCGTAGGAATTTGAAGAAAATTTCCTCAATGCTATTATTTGTTTCCATTTTATTTTAAATGTATATTTTGTGTTTTTTAGTTTGAAAAAACATGGGTTATACGTAACTAACGACTATAGCAAGTGATTATTTACCCTGCAAGCTACCAATTAAACGCTCAAATCATCAATCTAACTTTTGATCCGCTTCCAGCCGTTATAGCTCATGATAGACCCGTACCATTATTTTGGGATTAAAACACTTGGTCGAGGAGGTAGCTGCACTACTATTTCCTCGCCTTCAAATTCAACAACAAAGAAATAATATGCGAATAGGTATTTTCTTGCGCAGCCAAATCCGTAAAAGCATAATCCACTTGCAAGTTGGAGATTTTAAGCCCCACCCCCAGTCCTGGACGCGGCGATAACACACTTTTGCCTTCGAATGAGGTTTCCTTTTGAAACTGGTTCATGCCCACCCGCAAAAAAACCGTTTGGTTCAAATCCGCTTCAATCCCGATCGCAGGGTCAATGCTGAAGGGATTAGCCGAAAGGAGGGTGTTGCGTTTGCCATCGGTAGAAACAATGAAATCCAATTCCGGGGTAAGGCCGATCTTCTTGAACTGGAAACGTTGGGCAAACCCCCAGCACCAGTTGCGGTTTGGTAATCTCCAAACTATTGATGGGGATTTCATTGTTGGTCAATTCTCCATCCATTCCAAATCCCCAGGAATTGGCAAACGGACCGATGCGGCGATGGATGACTTTTACACTTCCACCCCAAAACCACTGTCCTTCGCGCTTTTGGCTTTTTTGGGCGTAAGAAAGCAATAAGGCGTAATCAGCCGCCGAAAACTCGCGCAGGTTGTCAAAATTTACGGTGCCATCACTTTCGTACAGGGTCAGGGTATTGGGGATTTCGTCGACGCCAAAACGAATCAGCGAGATCCCCAGGCGACGCTTGTCGTTGCTGGAGGGCAACATAACCCCCAAATAATCGAATTTTCCCACCCCCGCAAACCATTCGGCGTGCATGGCGCCAATCTGAATGCCGCTGGCGTCTTCGTTGGCCGCCAAACCTGCTGGATTCCAAACCCCGGCGGTAACGTCGTTGGTTTGAGCCACTACGGCGTTGCCCAGGGCTTGTGCCCTTGCTCCTACACCAATGGACAGAAATTCATTGCTATACTTTTGCGCATGTACAGCGTTAACCGTACAGATCAGAACAATGCCTACTAAAACCCGATAAATCAAATTCATTACCTTGATGTTTTTATCGTTGGGATTTCTACTTTTCGCTTTTCGCTTTTCGCTTTAAGCTCCACCATAATGATCTTCTTCCACCTCCAATTGTTGACTGGATTCTTTAATTTTTTCTGTCATGCCCAAAATCCGCTTGTTGATGACGATGCTGGCATTGAGTTCAAAGCCTATCAAAATGGACATGACGTTCATTTGAATCCAGAGCATCACACAATAATGGCACCGATGGAGCCATACAGACGGTTGTAGGTATTGAACATGTCGACGTACATGGAAAAAATCACCGAGGAGAGCAAGCACAACGTTGAAGCCAGCGCTGCTCCCGGGGTAAAAAATTTGAATTTGCGGATCATCGCTGCACCATTGCGGTAAATCAGGGCAATGGAAACGTAATACAGCGCAATGATGGCCAGCCAACGCACCATGTTGAGGGATTGTTCCGCAAGAAAACTCAAATTGAGCCAGTTGTTGATGGTTTTGATGAAAGACTGACCCAAAATCACCAGGATAACGGAAGCAATCAACAAACCACTCCAGTTGGAAGGTCATTAATATCGCTACCAACGCATCTTCCATGAATTCCATTTGGCAAAGTCTTCATAAGTCTTATCAAAAGAACGCAGCAAGGAAAGGATCCCATTGGAACTGAAATAAATGGCCGATACAAAACCGATGGAAAGTAAGGCAATCCGTGGGTTGTTGGTAATGTCTTCAATGAATCCGAACAACTGTTTACCCGCGTCACCGGGCATGATTTTTTGAATCTCGTTTTGTAAAAAATGGTCAAAATTTTCGCCTTCAGGCAAATAATGCAAAAAAGTGCGTTTCAACCAGGGAATCAGGGTGAACAAAGCGATGAGTGACGGAAACAGCGATAAAAAAAAACTGTAGGCGATGGAATTCGCTCGCGTAAACAGGTCAAAACGTTGGACTTCCTGGATGAAAAATTTCACCACATTGTAAATGGAAACGCCAAAAAAACCGGGGAAGGATCGGTTTTTGGCCCAATGAACCAATTTAGTCCACAGGGGACTGCCCCAGAACCAAGTTTCCCATTTTGCAAAATCTGGTAATTTTATCTTCACGGCTCGAAAAAGGGTCTGAGTTTTTCAATCAAATAATCCGGTGTAGGAACCGCTTGTTTGCTTTTGATGTCAATGAAGCACAAGCGAACATTTCCACCATTGACCAATTTATTTTTTTCGTTAAAAATTTCAACGTGAAAGGTAATAAATTGATCCGGTAATCAATAGTAAAGTGTTGCGAGGTGTCAACAACTCGTCGTAATAATCTCGACGTAAGCGCATTTGTAAAGACAAAACAGGCATCCTGGTTCCCATTCTTCTTCCATCACTTTGTAAGTTAAGCCCAGC
>NZ_JADKCX010000145.1 GCF_016718685.1 Haliscomenobacter sp.
AAGGTTTGCGCAATAAATTTGCTGAAGCCAAAGCTGATGGGGATGATGCACGAGCCCAGGTTTATGTAAGTACAGCTTACGCTTTGTTGGCGATTATTTTTTGTGGGGTATGGTTACTTTTTCTGGTGGTTAACCCATTTTTAAACTGGGCAACTCCATTTGAGGATTTCGGCCAAAATGAGTCAAAGTTTCCGTTTTAGCCATGATCGTTTTTACCTATTTCTTATCAGTTTGTGCTCAAATCAGTAACACCATTTTGATTGCAGATCAGCACCCGTCGAGCGGCTTTATTGATTTTAGGGCAATTTTTGTCCTTGGTCCTTATTTTGATATTGATCAAAACTACAACAAGCTCGCTCATGCTTCTGGGGATTGGCTTTATGCCTTTCTCCATTGCTGGTTTTGTTGGGGCAATTTTTCCTTTTGGTGGGAAATATCAAAAATACCGCCCGCGGATTGATAAAATCAATTTTTCCTATTCTAAAGACCTATTAAACCTTGGTTTGTTCTTTTTTGTGATACAGATTGCCTTTATCATTCAATATCAAACCGCAAATTTCATCATTGCCCAAAATTTTGGCACCGAAGATGTTGTGTCTTACAATGTCGTGTTCAAATATTTTGGGCTTCTGGAGATGATATCGATCATTTTTGTCGCACCATTTTGGTCGGCCTCAACCGAAGCTTTTATGAAAGGGGATATACCCTGGATCAGAAGCAGTATAAAACATTATAACAGGCTGAACGTCCTGCTTGAAGGGGGAGTATCATTATGTTATTGGCAAGAAGGTAGTGAGCTATGGTTGGGGAAAGGCACAGTAGACATCGATTTTCAGTTGTCGCTCTGGGGTTTTCATTTTTCAATGTCTCCATTTTTAGTGAGAGTATATCGATTTTTTAAATGGTATTAGTGCCTTGAGGTTACAATTTTTGCCAGTATGATTAGTCCTTTGTGTACGTAATTTTTAACACTTGTCTTAATAAAATACTTTCACGTTGGTGCGCATGCCGTATTCATTACTACCATTATTGCTAATTTCGTTGGGTTTGTTTGGCTTATCTCAATATTTCCAGATCATCGAAAAGAACAAGCGCGTGGATTTGAAGCCAAATAATTGAAAATGAAAAAGTAGTCCAGTTACCCAGTATCGGTCAACCACTTCGGTGATTTTGGAAGAAGACTTCATTAATGTAGATGGGAATCAGCTCAGTATTAGCCTTTACTCGGATGTCCAAGCAATAATGAACAGCACAATTTGGGTAAAAAGGAAAGACTGGTGTCTAGATTAGACAATAAAGTGAATGATTATCTGAATCGCAAGGGGGATAAACGTTTGGGTTTGTTTTCGTATCCCATCTTCGGAACCAACGTATCCCGCCTGGAACAAGTCAAACAGGCCGATGCCATTTATCTCCATTGGTCTCATCATGGTTTTTTGAATCTGACCAATATGGAGCAATTGGCCAAGTTGGGTAAGCCAATTATTATCATTCTGCACGACATGTGGTACCTCACCGGAGGTTGTCATTACAGTTTTGACTGTGAAAAATACTTGCAGAAGTGTCAGAGTTGTCAGTTTTTTCCAGGTGACAAAAAAATGACCTTTCAATGCAGGGTATTGAGAAAAAATGAAATTTTATGCCCAATATGACAATTTATGTCTTCGTTTCTCCCAGCAATTTGGTTGCACCAATGTCTTTAACAATCTGCCCCAACCCGAAACAAGCCGGTTTTTCATATCCCGAATGTGATGGACCGAAACGTATACAAACCTTTTGATAAAAAAAAGTACCAAAGAGATCCTAATATTCCAAAGGATGAGCGAGTGATTTTATTTGAAATACATCAGTATTAAAACCCCTATAAGGCTGGGAATATTTAAAATCGGCGCTGAATTTATTGTACAATCAAAGACAAACCCAAACACCACTGTTCTAATTTTGAGTACAGGAGACAACAACTGAAAACTCGGGCTTCTAAATTCCATTCACTGGCCAGGTTTTTGGGAAACTTCACGACGAATATACCATTGCGTTGGCGTATAATGCAGCAGATATCGCAAGGTTGCGCCGTCACTGGCTGATAACTTACCCTACACTATCTTTGAAGCACTAGCTTGTGGGACGCCTGTGGTTGCCTTTAATATTGGAGGCATTCCTGACTTGGTCCAACACAAGGTCAATGGTTATCTGGCTACACCCCAAAATGCAGAGGATCTCGCAAAGGATTAATTTTGTCTGGAACACGATTGGAAGCTCAGCCTCCTAAAATGCTCACAACCATTTGAGTATGGAAACACCTGGCCTTAACTGAATTCGGTTAATTCACAAAATTAACATGCATTGGAGCAAATTAATTTCTACACTTTTACTGGTTCGGAGATGACCCTTATCTTACTCATCTGACCTTGTCCAAAAAAGATCAATATGTGCAGGATCTTTTTGGCTGGGTTTTTTATTGTACACCATTTTCTATTCAATTTCCCAAACTGGGCTTATTGGTGAGCTGGAGTTTTGCCAGGCGGTCCAAAGTGTGAAGTTGATTTTGATGGTTAGTGGGGCCATTCCCTTCTAGAAATACAGGTTTGAGAATGTTTACTTAAAAGTATTGTTCAGTTTGTGCCACAGTGGTTCATCTTATGGTTATTCAAATTGAATCGATTGATTATACTGTATTTAAATGGCTATTTTTGAAATTGCCTGGGGTGGAATATTACTCTATTTGTACTTTTCGTCGTATTGTTTCCCAAAAATCTTTTCTACTACAAAAGAATATTCGATGTAGTATTTGTTTTGAATATTTCGTTTTTGATATTGACTTTACTTTTTGCTAAAGCAATATTTTTTACAGATCAGGAAGATTTGACCAGCCGGGGTATTGTAGAAGTTTTTACCAAGACGCTGGCCGTACCGACTTTTTTTACAATACTAACCTTTATTTATCATCCGAAAAAGAGGTTGATTGTCTCGGTATTATCAGTTCTTCTTACGATTCTTTTGGCACTCGTCAAGGCTCGACGAAGAAGATACCAAACAAGGTGAAATACTGCTAGCTTGAGGATATGACTCCCGGATTTGTGGGTAGGTAAAGGCATTTCTGGGGTGTGCTTTTGTCCAGGCATTGATCCTGATGATAAAACGGGTTATCGGACTGTAAGTGAAACCGATTATCTGCAAATCTCTTAAAAGGAGGTATCATCAGCCTGGTATATTGTTGTTGATTACAGAATTTCGGCAGCTCTTGAGAATTTTTGCTTCAAAAAATTTCTTGTCAAAAGCTGCGGGTATCTGGATCATTCTCGGCCATTGATCAATATGTATCCATCTACGGTCAATACGTTTACGTTTAATTACCTAATGGTTTGGATGAGCATGATTAGGTTACTCAAAAGACAACCCGGAACTTCCCCGGGACGAGGTTTTAAAAGTTGTATTTTAATCAAGAGGAAGATGTCTTTGCCTAAAGAATTGATTCTCAATCAACCCTTCAACTCCGATACTGGTGGAGGTATTACCCTGACGAATTTGTTTGCTGGCTGGGATAAGGATAAACTTGCGGTAGTATGCTCAGGCCGATTATTGGATTCAGTGCCCAAACTGGATACTTGCAATGTATACTACCAACTCGGGCAAAGAGCAACAAATGGCTGTTCCCTTTTATTTAATCAAACGAAAATACCCCTCAGGATTGGTTAAATTTGCAGTTCGAATCTTGCTTCATTGGTCGTGGGAGCAACAAATCTGGATGGCGGTAAATTTAATCATGAACTTTTTTTATCCGCTAATGCAGCATTTTTGGCGTGTTTCATCTGGTTTCAAAAATGGAACTATCAGCGGAGTTGTGTAAATGGTTAGAAGAATACGCCCCAGATGTGATATACGCCCAGGCAAATTCCAGAGAGGACATTGTTTTCTGTATGGCTATTCGAAATTATTTGAACAAACCCATGGTTTTTCACATGTGATGGAAGACAATGACCAACAATAGTAGCGGCAATGGTTTGTTTAAACACTATTGGAGCAGGAGAATTCGACCGAGTTCAGAACACTGTTGGGGCAGTCTTTTGCGTCTTATTGGCGTCAGTGACGCCATGTCTCAAGAGTACCTTAAAAGATACAAAAAACGATTCACTCCTTTTCATAACCCGATTGATGTAGACTTCTGGAAGGAACATCAAAGAAACAACTATTCGCTTAGTTCATTCCCTGTCATTCTGTACGCTGGTCGTACCGGACTAGGAATTGATCTTTCGCTGGAAACTGTAGCGCAAGCTGTGCAGAAAGTAAATGTAACATTACAGAGTTCACTCAAATTGGTTCTGCAAACCGCCGAAAAACCAGTCTGGGCACATAAATATACTTGTGTAGATCATCAATATTTTGTGGAATATCGGCATTTACCTAAGGTTTTTGCTTCAGTTGATTTCTTGATTTTGCCATATGATTTTTCGGAAAAAGCAATTCAATTCATCAAATATTCGATGCCAACCAAGGCATCAGAATACATGATCAGTGGAACGCCAATCATAGTTTTTGGACCCGAAGAAACGGCTCTTGCCCAGTATGCCCGAAGGTATCAATGGGGTGCTGTTGTGGGGGAGAATCAAGTGGAAGCACTTTCTGGGATGATTCAGCGGCTGATGACGGAACAAAGCTTCCGACAAGAAATAGCCAATAATGCAAAGTTGCTGGCTGAAGACAGACATTCCTCTACAATGGTAAGAGCGGCATTTCGAAAGGTAATCTGCGCAGCAGCTCATCAGTTACAAACTCAGAATTGATCATGTTGAATGTATATTTTTATCCAAAAATTAATTATGAATCAACTCAATCTCCAAACCCTTACATCTTTCATTTTGAAAAGGCATTGGAAAGACACTATCATTTGGTAAACAAACAGTACAACAAAAATGGTATTCTAGATTTTTTTAAATACTTTTTTAAAACCGATGTTTATATACTGAACTGGATAGAAGATCTACCCCTGTACCGGTTTGGTAAAATTCAAACCTTGTTTTTTACGGTTTTTCTATTTTTTGCCCGTATCGCAGGGAAAAAGATCGTTTGGGTGCTACACAATAAATATTCACATTTTACACAAGATAGCTTCTGGACTAAGTTGATGTTTGGTTTGTTAATGAGGCACTCGGAGCTAATCCTGACTCATTCCAGTAGTGGTGTCGATTTTGTACAAGAAGACTACCCTCGGTTTGTGCACAAGATCAAGTACTTTATTCACCCCATATTACCTGCATTTTCCCCCATAGCTTCAAGCAAAAAACAGTACGACCTTTTTATCTGGGGAACCCTGCATCCGTATAAAGGTGTGTTGGAGTTTTTGAAATATTTAAAGGAATCGTTTAAGCCTTTCTCCCTAAAAATATTCATCTGTGGGCGCTGTTTTGACGAGGTTTATAAGAAAGAACTAATGCGATACATCCCAGATGGAGTCGAATACGAAGACAAGTTTTACGAATTAGAAGACATCAGAAACTTTGCTCAACAGTCAAAATATGTCCTCTTTACCCATAAGCCTACATCTGTTTTGAGTTCAGGAGCTTTGATGGATGCCATTCGGATGGGTGCAAAGATCATTGGGCCAAATTTTGGTGCATTCCGGGATTTAAAATCCTCAGGACTGGTGAGAACTTATGACAATTATGATGACATTCGGACTATTCTTAATGAAGACCAGGTGGATCAAGCGCTTGATTTATCTGGCCTTGATCAATTTTTTTGCGAGAATAGCTGGGAGGCATTCGGAGATAAATTAAAACTAGCACTAGACGAGCACTAGGGAGAATTATCCTCCACCGGACGGTATCTTATTTTTCAACCAATATATTGACCAGCCATGTGTGGTATAAATGGAATCGTTGCTTTGGAGCAGGGAAAAGAGTTGCTGCCTAGTCGGAACTTAAGGTCTGTACTCAACCTGATGAACGAGAAAATTTCGCATCGTGGGCCTGATTCAGAAGGAATATTTATCAAGAATCAGGTTGGCTTTGGCTTCAGGAGGTTGAGCATCATTGACCTTTCGACCTCGGCTAATCAACCAATGCTTAGTGATAATGAGGATGTTGTGCTCGTTTTTAATGGCGAAATTTACAACTACATCGAGGTGAAAGCTGTATTAATGGCGAAAGGCTATTCATTTAGAACGGATTCAGATACAGAAGTAATCCTCAAGAGTTATCTGGAATACGGAGATGAATGTGTAAACCATTTCAATGGAATGTGGGCCTTCGCCATCTATGATTTTCGCAAGCAACGGCTCTTTTGCTCGCGCGACCGTATGGGCGTCAAGCCTTTTTATTATACCATTCAGGACAATGCCCTGTTCTTTTCTAGCGAATTGAAAGCACTCCATGCCGTGTTTAATTTTACTAAAGCTAACCTCAATAAAGTATATGAGTATTTGGCTTATGGGTATCGGATCAATGATGGAGATACTTTTTTTGAAAGTTGTTTCGAACTATTGCCTGGCACCAATCTCATCATCGAAAACGGCCAATTGTCGCAGCGAAACTATTGGCGTTTAAAAGAACAAATGTATACCCACAATGGGCTTAATTACCAGGATGAGTACACCCGACTTTTCGAAAGCGCAGTAAAACTGAGGTATCGAAGTGATGTACCTGTAGCCTTATTGCTTAGTGGTGGTCTGGACTCTTCTTCCATCGCTAAAGTCACCGATGATCTGATTGAGAGTGGCGAATTGGCGCAAAACGAAATCAATGCGTACATCGCATCTTTTCCTAATTTTGAAGATGATGAGACTGCCATTGCTCGTGAGTTCGTCAAAACTTGCAAGCACATCAAACTGAATGAGCTCCAAATCAATACGAAAAATGTAGTAAGCGACTTTGATAACCTGATCTATGATTTGGATCATCCGTTGAGCTCTTTTGCAAGTGTTGTGCACAATAATTTAATGAAAGCCTGTAGGCAGGAAGGCATAAAGGTCGTATTGAATGGGCAGGGTAGTGATGAAGCCTTTGCGGGGTACGACAGGTACATTTCAGGGGTACATTTATTGGATCGATTGTTGTCCAACCCTCGGAGTTTTACTCAGGAGTTTTGGTATTTGAACCAAAAAAACAACTACTCGATACCGTTTTTATTGACTCAAATGGCTAAATCGACCCTTAATCAATCTTACGCTTCTTACCTGAGGGCAAAATATCAGGAAAAATCTATTCCCTGTTTGAATCCGGATTTCGTAGATAAGAGTAGATCACATTATGTTTCGGAATATTATTTTTCCTTAAAAGGTGACAATTTCAATCGGTATTTGCTGAACGTAATTAACCACCAGGGATTGAATAATATTCTGCACTATGAGGATGTGTCGTCCATGCAGCAATCTATTGAAATTCGTTCACCGTTTATGGATTATCGCTTGGTTGAATTTGCCTTTTCTATTCCCAATGAGTTGAAATACAATCTGGGAAGAACCAAACTTATTCAAAGAGAAACCATTGGTAAAAAACTACCGGACAACATCACCAATAACCGCAGAAAGATTGGATTTAAGACGCCATTTTCAGGTTATATTTCCAACGATCCGAATGTAAAAGCTTACGTTTTTGATGTACTCAACTCCACTAGCTTCCGCTCAAAAGGGATTTGGAAAGCTGACCGAATTGTGGAAAGATTTGAAAATACGGCTAAATATCCACAGTTCCCTTTTTGGAGGGTGCTCAATCTTGAAATCTGGTCAAAGGTTTACGGTATTGACAATCTTTAGAAGACCTTGTTGCTCAATTTTATTGAAGTTTCCCCCAATATTTTTTCAAATTTAACACTCGACACAAATGAAAAAAGTAGCGATAATTTACCGGACACTTTTTCAGTATCGAAAGATTTTACAATCAATTGAGAGAGGCATTGCTCAAAGAGGGCGTAGAGCTGACCTTGATTTATGGTAAACTGGCTAGTGCTGAATTTGAAACCCGAAAAGATCAAGTGGATCTTGAATGGGGGAAGTTCATTCGTAATCGCTCAATCCGCCTAGGAAAAGTAGAGTTGATATGGCAACCTTGCCTTAGCGATCTTAGAGACAAAAACATGGTGATCGTCGAACAAGCCAATAAGCTGTTGTTGAATTATTTGTTGATGTTTACTCGACGTTTTCTCGGCATTAAATTTTGCTATTGGGGGCATGGACGGAACATGCAATCTAATGAAACGAGTTTATTTAATAGATTTAAGTATTTGTTTATCAATAATTGTGACTGGTGGTTTGCCTACACCCAGGGCGTAAAGGATTATCTGGTCAATAAAGGATTTCCTCCGCATAAAATTACCGCAGTTCAAAACGCCATCGATACTCGTGCCCTGAAACAGCAATACGCTGAAGTAAGTCAAGCTGAAGTGGATGCGGTCAGGACTGAATTGGGTATTACAAGTGAAAATGTTGGCATCTATTGCAGCGCAATGTATCCGGAAAAGCGTCTGGACTTTATTTTGGAAAGCTGCATGATGATTAAAAAAGCCATCCCCGATTTTCATATGATTTTCCTGGGCTCCGGAGTGGAGGCATACAAAGTCGAGTCAGCCGCAAATACTCATGAATGGATTCATTACCTGGGGCCGAAGTTTGGTCAAGATAAGGTAAAGTACTTCAAAATATCGGCGCTATTCCTCATGCCGGGCCTGGTGGGCTTAGGAATTCTGGATGCCTTTGCTTTGGAGACGCCGATGGTAACCACCACATATCCCTTTCACAGCCCGGAGATCGAATACCTCGAAAATGGCAAAAACGGAATCATTACCGAAAATGATGTGACAGCCTACTCCAATGCAATCATCGACCTGATGGTTTCAAGTAGTAAATACAAAGACATGGTGGACTATTGTACAGTTTGTGCGCAACGATACACGCTTGACGTCATGGTGAATAACTTTAAGAATGGCATTTTGCATTCTTTGCAATTAAATGAAAATCAGCATTGAATTCACACAAAATGGGGAGTTATACCAATCTATTGGAATCAAAGGTGGATGCTGCTATTGTCGAGGTTCTCGGCTTTCGGGTTTTTTCAGACAATTTGTCAAAAATACCCATCAATAATCCTCAGTGCATCACCATCAACACGATTAGTCCGAATTCTTACGGGATTTCCACTAAAGATGCTCAGTTTGATCGTGCGCTTAAATCCTCCGACTACCTCGTACTGGATGGTGTCTATTTCGCTTTGGCAGCAATCCTCCTGAAAGGGCGCAACATCAAACGAAACCAGGGCCCAGACGTATTTTATCACTTCATTGAACGTCTCAATATTGAGGGGGGAAAAGTATTTTTCCTTGGATCATCGAATACTACGTTAAAGAAAATTGAAGCCAGAGCAACAGTAGATTACCCTAACCTCAAGTTGGAGTTGTATTCCCCTCCATTTAAGGATGCATTTTCAGAAGAAGAGAATGACGACATGGTTGAACGGATCAATGCCTTTAAGCCAGATATTCTTTTTGTGGGAATGACCTGTCCAAAACAAGAAAAATGGGTCGTCCAAAACCATAGCCAGCTACAAGCTGGCTTAGCCATTAGTATTGGCAATGTTTTCGATTGGTATGCTGGCACTCAGAAAGCCATTCATCCGATCTGGTTCAAGCTCCGCTTGGGCTGGCTCATTCGTATCTTTTTGCGCCCGGAAATATTTCGGAGAAACATTGGAAACCAAATGATTTTTTAGGCATACACTATTAATATTTTTAAAATTGAAAAAACATGGTTAAAGCTGCAGTGGTAGGGCTGGGAAAAATGGGAATATCCCACGCCGCTATATTAGGTGCTCACCCCGACGTGGAACTGGTTGCGGTTTGTGATACTTCCTCCTTTGTATTGGAAGCATTCGAAAAATATACTGCGACTAAAACCTATAAAGATTATGACAAAATGCTGGAGAAGGAGAAGCTGGACTTTGTGGTTATAGCTACACCCACTAAATTTCACTATTCGATGGTAAAACAAGCCATAGTGAAAGGACTTCATGTGTTTTGTGAAAAACCTTTTAGCCTGAATACCCCAGAGGGAGAAGAATTGGTAGCGTTGGTTAAAGAGAAATCCACCATTAATCAAGTAGGGTACCACAATCACTTTCTGGGCACATTTCAGGAGCTTAAGCGATTGTTGAAAGAAAATATCCTAGGGGAACTGGTTCATTTTACGGGCGAAGCTTATGGGCCAGTAGTCACGAAGGAAAAAGGGGGCACCTGGCGCTCAAAACCATCTGAAGGCGGAGGCTGTCTTTTTGATTATGCTTCACATGTATTAAACCTCATCCAGGAAGTCCTGGGTCGGCCAAATAAAGTGAATGGCGCGCTGCTGAAAAGTGTCTACTCTAAAGGGGTAGAGGATGCAGTATATGCACTTTTGACCCTCGAAAATCAGTTGAGTGGAGTGCTACTTGTCAATTGGAGTGATGAAACCTATCGAAAAATGTCTACTTCACTAACAGTTCAGGGAAAAAAGGGTAAAATCATTTGTGACGCTACGGAAATAAAAATTTACCTCCATGATGCAAACCCTAAAGAAAAACTGGAAAAAGGATGGAATACCAAGTACATCACTGACTTGACTGCTCCCGTGAATTATTACCTCCGAGGAGAAGAGTATTCTGCCCAGGTGGATTACTTTGTAGAAAATGTCATTAAGCGGAAACAAGGTATAGCCAATACCTTTGAACAAGGACATTATACCGATAAAGTAATTGAAATGATCATCACTAACACCAAACAAAATGAAAATTGATAAATCCCTTTTTGGTGACAACCAATTCTTTGGAGTCAATCACGCTTCAGACGAAAAATCAAGAGCACAAGCCGTTAGATTTAAAGATGACACAGCCATTATACACGTATTGGATCAAGCAATAGACCAAGGAATCAACACTTTTATGTGTACTACCCATGATAGGATTGCCAATATTTGTAATCATATGCGTGCAAATCCGAGCAGGTATAAAAATTTCAATATATACCCTTGTATGCCTTACGCTCATAAATATGCCAATGCAGTAACTGAACTAGGTATTATGGGCGCAATCAAGCAGTACGTCCCAGGGAATATCTTCAGTACTTTTGCGAAAGGCGGGGTTGCTTTTTTGCAAAAGGATTTTAAAAAACTGATGCAAATTCTCATTGATGCCGAGATGAAAATGTTTCAGGGAATAAACACCCCCGTGATTTTCATTCAGAATGTACTTGTCGATATGATTCTAGGGTTAAAAATGTATGACGTTTTTAAGGAGTATGATTCCTATATCCGGGAAAAATACCATGCTGAACCTGGTTACATCACTATGAATATGCCAGCCTTGTTGGATGCACTGGAAAAAGTCGGAATATCCAACCCCATTATTTGTTTTTCAATGAATAAGATTGGATTTCGAATGGCTGGAGGGCTTGAGATCAATGAAAAATAACTGAACGAAAAGACCTTTCGACCCATCGCTATGCAAGTTTTAGCTGCTGGAGCTCTAAATCCTCGAGAGGCATTTGAGTACATCGGCCAGTTTCCAACAATTGAAGGAGTACTTTTTGGCTCTAGTTCTAAGAACCACATTCGGGAGAACATTGACTTGATCTCAAGTACTTTGAGCGTGAAGGAATCAGCCGAGTTTTGCACCTAAAATACCTGCTTAAAGAAAAAATCCAGCGATGAACGGGAATGTAAATCCTTCGTTTTGGCACCGCAAAAAAGTGTACCTGACTGGTCATACCGGCTTCAAAGGCAGCTGGCTGTCCCTTTGGCTCTCCAGCATGGGGGCCGAAGTAAAAGGGTATGCGCTCGATCCGCCCACTACGCCCGCCCTTTTTGAGGTGGCCAGTGTGTCCAGTTATCTGGAATCCGAAATTGGGGATATTCGGGCATTGGATAAGCTTACACGTAGCATCAAGGAATTTAATCCAGATATTCTACTGCATTTGGGGGCGCAGTCGCTTGTACTCAAGTCGTATGAAGATCCCATTGAGACCTACACCACCAACGTGATGGGTACGGCCAATGTGTTGCAAGCCTCTAGAAACCTGCCTAATTTAAAAGCAATCGTTTCGGTTACCACGGATAAATGTTACGAAAATCAGGAGTGGGTATGGGGCTATCGGGAAAACGAGCCACTTGGCGGAAAGGACCCTTATAGCAGCAGCAAAGCCTGCGCGGAACTGGTCACTTCGGCCTTTCGACATTCCTTCTTTACCGACCCTCAAGGTGCACAAGTGGCTACAGCGAGAGCTGGAAATGTGATTGGAGGAGGCGATTGGACTGAACATGGATTGATGGCAGATATCCTGCGGGCATTTGAACAATCCAAGCCCGTGATTATCCGCAACCCTCTGGCAGTTAGGCCTTGGCAACATGTTTTGGAGCCCCTGAGCGGCTATCTGATGCTGGCCGAGGCCTTGTACCAGGAGGGCGAAAAGTTTGCCGAGGCCTGGAATTTCGGTCCCACGGAAGCAGATTGTAAACCCGTAAACTGGATTCTGGATCACATGGTCAATTTATGGGGGAATGGGGCATCCTGGGAATTGGACCAACAAGCCAAGCCACACGAAGCCCGCTTGTTAAAACTGGATAGCTCCAAGGCAGCAGCACACCTGGGCTGGACTCCCCAATGGAGGCTGGAGTCAGTGCTCGGTAATGTCGTTCAATGGCATCAGGAATGGCGTGCCAGTGGCAACATGGCTCAACGCTGTTTGAGTGACATTGCCGCTTACACGAAGCAAATCTAATCGCAAATTTCTTATGATTTTTCACGAAACGGCTTTACAAGGGGCCTATGTCATCGAACTTGAACCATTTACCGATGAACGGGGCTTATTTGCGCGTACTTTTGCAAACGAGAGTTCGCATCAATTGGGCACCACGAAGAATTCGTACAATTTAACCACTCGCAAAATCACCAGCAGGGTACTTTGCGGGGAATGCACTTTCAACATGCACCCGATACAGAAATCAAATTGATCCGCTGTATTCGAGGCAGTGTTTATGATGTAATTATTGATTTGCGTGCCGAATCCCCCAGCTTCCTACAGTACTTCGGCGTGGAGTTATCCGCACAAAATATGCGGATGATTTATGTGCCGGAAGGATTTGCCCACGGGTTTCAAACCTTGGAAGATCATACCGAACTCATTTATCACCATACCTCTTTTTACACTCCAGGGCAAGAAGGGGGCATCCGTTACAACGATCCTCGCATCGATATCGTATGGCCTTTACCCCCCAGTGTAATTTCTGAAAAAGACCAAAATTACCCTTTCCTCGGTGTGTCTTTTTCTGGTTGGTGATTGTTTTTTTCATTTTATAAATGGCCATTATGCATTCACAAACCATTCCTCCCTCCGCTTGGGGCAGCAGCAGTAAGTGTCGATTTTGTGCTACTGACTTGAAGCACAGTGTGGTTGATTTGGGCATGTCACCCCTTTGTCAAAAGCACATTACCCCGCAGCATGCCAATGAAGCAGAGAAATTTTATCCACTCCATGCTTACGTATGTCATGAGTGTTGGTTGGTACAATTGGAAGAATTTGCCACTCCGGATGAAATATTTGCGGAGGACTACGCTTATTTTTCTTCTTTTTCAGACTCTTGGCTCGCACATTGCCGACAGTATACTGAATCGATGGTCAATCGATTTGGTTTCAACTCCAGCAAATTGGTGGTAGAGATTGCCAGTAACGATGGTTATCTTTTGCAATGGTTTGTGGAAAAAGGTATTCCCGTGCTTGGTGTGGAACCCGCTGCCAACGTAGCCCAAGCGGCTCGGCAGAAAGGTATTCCTACGGAGGTATTGTTTTTTGGAGCTCAGGTAGCCCAAGATCTGGCAAATCAATACGGAAAAGCAGATTTATTATTGGGAAATAACGTCCTGGCTCATGTTCCAGATATCAATGATTTTGTGGGCGGAATGAAAATCATGCTTGCCGAAGAAGGAGTGATCACCATGGAGTTTCCTCATTTACAGCGCTTGATGGAGGGAATCAGTTTGATACCATTTACTACGAACATTTTTCCTATTTGTCTTTTGTCGCAGTCAACCGAATTTTCGAGCATCACGGCATCACCTTATTTGATGTGCAGGAATTACCAACTCACGGCGGCTCTTTGCGCATTTTTGGACGGCATACTGAAGATACCTCCAAGCCGATAGCTGAAAATGTAAAAGCCCTTTTACACCGTGAAAAAGAACTCGGTATGGAAAGTCTGGCTTACTATGCCGCTTTTGAGGAAAAGGTTAAGGAAACGAAACGTAAGCTGCTTACTTTTTTGATCGAAGCCAAACGGTCAGGAAAAAAAGTAGTTGGTTACGGCGCTCCGGGAAAAGGAAATACCCTGTTGAATTATTGTGGCATTCGTACTGATTTTCTGGACTATACCGTTGACCGTAGCCCTCACAAACAGGGCAATTTTTTGCCGGGTTCAAGAATTCCTATTTGCCATCCAGATAAAATTATGGAGACCCGTCCAGATTACGTCTTGATACTGCCCTGGAACCTCAAAACAGAGATCAGCATACAAATGCAACACATCTACGAATGGGGAGGGCAATTTGTAATTCCTATTCCTGAAGTTCAGGTATTTGAGGTGCCAGTGAAGGTTATGGTTTAAAATAATAAATTAATAACACCTAAATTTGATTTATTGTGAAAGTAGTTCTCTTCTGTGGTGGGCAAGGAACCCGCCTGCGCGACTATTCCGAAACAATTCCAAAACCCATGGTAAATGTCGGATTTCGACCAATCTTGTGGAACATCATGAAATACTACGCCTACCATGGACATACCGATTTCATTTTGGCTCTGGGGTATAAAGCAGACGTCATCAAGAGTTATTTTGTCAACTACAACGAAACCCTTTCCAACGATTTTGTCTATTCCGAGGGAGGAAAGCAAATAGAATTGTTGAATTCCGATATTGCGGATTGGAAAATCACCTTTGTCGACACGGGTATTCAATCAAACATTGGCATGCGCTTGATGAGATTGCGGGAGTACCTTGAAGGAGAGGAAATGTTCCTGGCCAATTATGCGGATGGCTTAACCGATATGCATTTGCCAAGCATGATCGAACAATTTGTGCAAAAGCCGGATAAGGTAGCCAGTTTTATGACCTACCAGCCTACGGCTAGTTTTCACGTTGTTCAGGCAGAAGAGAATGGGGACGTTTCCGCCATTCAACCCATTTCCTATGCCAATTTGTGGCTGAATACGGGCTATTTTATTCTTAGAAACACCATCTTCGATTACATCAATTACGGAGAAGAGTTGGTGGTAGAACCTTTTCATCGCCTAATTGAAAAAAAATTATTGGTCACCTACCACCATACGGGTTTTTGGCAACAAATGGATACATTTCGGGATAAAATGATCCTGGATGAACTACAGGATAAGGGAAATCCGCCCTGGCAGGTTTGGGGTTAACTTCATACAAATGGATCATTTTATGAGACCTGTGCATAAAATACCTTTATCTTGTGGCGCTATCTACTGTTTTTCTAATTAGGTTAAGGTGTTGTTTACGCATAACCAACTCAAAGATAAGGAGTTTGTATGCTGAATTGCTCAGCAAAGAGAAAACCATTGCGGTCATTGGACTAGGTTATGTTGGCCTTCCTTTGGCACTTGAATTGGCGAAACACTTCCAGGTCATTGGCTTTGACATCAATGTTGAACGTTGCCTTAATGCAACAAGGGCTTGATCCTACCCGTGAACTTGATGCATCTGTCTTTCAACATATCGACATACTGTTTACGACTGATCCTGCTGATTTGCATAAGGCTCAGTTTTTATCATTGCGGTTCCAACCGATATCAACGAACACAAAGTGCCCAACCTGATCCCGCTGCAAAAGGCTCTCGGAAAGCGTAGGCAAAGCACTCAAACCCGGTGATTATGTTGTGTACGAATCAACGGTGTATCCAGGTTGTACGGAAGAAGATTGCTTGCCCATCTTGGAACAATACAGTGGACTAAAATCCCCCAGGAACTTCAAAATTGGTTATTCACCCGAGCGCATCAATCCCGGTGATAAAACCGTCACCCGCTACATATTCTCAAAATGGTATCGGGCTGTGATGCCTCGCCCTTGAAACCATTGCTAAAGGGTATACGACAAATCATTACAGCTGGGATCTACGAGGCACCCAGCATCAAGGTTGCAGAAGCGGCTAAAGTCATTGAAAACATCCAGCGCGACCTGAACATCTCTCTGGTCAATGAGTTGGCCATGGTTTTTGACAAAATGGATATTGATACCAATGCGTTCTGGCTGCGGCGGCAACAAATGGAATTTTCACCGCTATGCTCCCGGGTTGGTAGGGGGGCATTGTATTGGTGTTGATCCCTATTACCTCTTGCACAAAGCCCGTCAACTGGGCATTGAACCACAAGTGATTGCTGCTGGCCGCCGCATCAATGACGCCATGCCCGTCTGGATTGCCAAAAACCTGGTGCAAACCCTGCTGCAAAAAGGCAAAAACCCGAGCAGCAGTAAAGTATTGGTAATGGGCATTACCTTTAAAGAGGATGTCGCCGATATCCGCAATTCCAAAGTGGTAGAACTGGTGAATGAGTTGATGTCGTACTCCATTCATGTACAGATTACGGATCCCTGGGCTTAAAAAAGAAGCCTTGACCAGTGCTGCACTTCTTTTAGAAGGGGTGGAGAGCCAGGATGTTCAGGTATTGGACTATCGAGATGCTTTTCTTTCTTTTTCCGCGATGGAGATCAAAGAACATTTTGAATCCATCAAAAGCAAGCTTAACCCGGATATTGTCTTTACCCATTATCGAGATGATCGCCACCAGGATCATCGACTCATTTCGGATCTGACCTGGAATACTTTTCGCAATCATTTCATCCTGGAATACGAAATTCCGAAGTATGATGGTGACCTTGGGCATCCCTCAGTGTTTCCAGCTCAGCTCAGCACAAGTAGAAAAAAATTGATATTCTGATGCAATCTTTCGCAAGCCAACAAAACAAACACTGGTTTGATCGAGAAACTTTTCTGGCCTTGTTGCGCATTCGGGGGTTAGAATCGGCCGCGCATTCCAAATATGCAGAAGCATTCCATTCACGGAAATGGGGTTGTAAGAACTTGTTTTATACGCTTATCCCTCAAATCATACCATGAAAGCAAAGAAATTTCGACAAATCCATTGCAGTTAAAAAGAAAATACACCAACTCATTCCAGGGGGCTGTCATACCTATGCCAAAGGAGATGACCAGTTCCCGAAGTTCCACTCCCCTACATTGCCCGGGGTGAAGGCTGCCGGGTATGGGACGTTGACGGCAATGAATACATCGAATATGGGATGGGTTTGCGTGCGGTGACCCTTGGCCATGCTTATCCTGCTATCGTGATGGCTGCCTGCCAACAAATGTGGAAAGGCAGCAATTTTGCCCGCCCAGCAGCCATTGAACTCGAAGCAGCGGAAGCGTTTTTGAAAGTGGTGCCTGGTGCCGAAATGGTCAAATTTGCAAAAAATGGTTCTGATGCACTACTGCGGCACTCAAACTAGCCCGCGCTTATACCGGAAGGGATATGGTAGGCATCTGTATCGATCACCCTTCTTTTCCGTCGATGATTGGTTCATCGGCACCACTGCGATCAATGCTGGAATCCCTCAGTCTATTCATGATTTGACCGTAGGGTTCAATTCAATAACATTGAAGTGTACGCTCCTTTTTTGATCGATATCCCGGTCAAGTTGCTGGTTTAATTATGGAAATTGAAAAGAATGAGCCGGTGAATCCTCATTTTTTACAAGAATTACAACACCTCTGTAAGCAAAACGGGACGGTGTTCATTTTGGATGAAATGATCACAGGATTTCGCTGGCATTTTGGTGGTGCACAAACCCTGTACAACATCGTTCCGGACCTTTCTACGTTTGGAAAAGCCATGGGCAACGGGTTCGCCGTTTCCGCTTTTGGCCGGGAAAGAGAGAGATCATGGAGTTGGGCGGCTTGTATCATGATCAGGAAAGGGTTTTTTTATTGTCGACGACCCATGGGGCCGAAAATCACGCACTGGCTGCATTCATGGCAGTAGTCAAAGAATACGAAGAAAAAAGACATCATTAGGCACCTGCGTGAGCAGGGCGAATGGCTTCGAGTTGGATTGGAACAGTCCATAGCAGCACATGGTCTGCAAGATTATGTTGGCATCACGGTTTTCCGGTATGTTTGGTTTATTCCGCAAAAAGCAATTGAAACAAGCCTCACAGCCCTTTCGAACACTACTCTTGCAAGAGTTGATCAAAAGAGGGCCGCTGGGCGGGTGGCCCCAGAGAGACATTGACCCAGTAGCTTTTTCAGGTGCTGAAGTTACCGCAGCTAGACAAGGAACAAGTACCAGAGATCCGACCAGAACGATCGACAAAGTGTATTCCACGCCGCCTGGGTATAACTGGTTAAATATCCTCCATGGCGTAACATAATGTTTTCGCCATCCCCCCGCTTTGAGGTAGGTTTTGACTAAATTTTGGAAAATAGCCATTGTAAGTCGAGGCGCTCCAACCCGAAATCTGGAACAGGGAACCGATCCAATGAAATACGAATGGGGCACTCATGACGGGGTGATCATTACCATGATCAATTTTATCAATTTTAAATAACCCATGAAAGGCGTCAAGAAGGTTTGGTGTTTTTGTTAGGGGGGTTTTTAAAATTTCAAAATGCCCTGTAAACCAAGCGCTTTGGCCTGAGCCATAATTTCCTTTTGGTAAGTAGCATTGGAAATGAGAATAATCTCCACTTTTTGCTCCTTTAAGGCCCCCGGTGCACGGACTTGGAAACCCGGATTTGGGTAAAACTTTCCCTTGCCGCAATGGATTGATGTCGATGACCAGTGCCAGGTTGCTTAGATTGGAAAAGTGACTGAGAAAATTGATGCCCCGCATCCCCGCGCCCCACAAGGCAATGTTGTATTTTTTTGTTCTCCAGGAGTCTAGCTTTTGTTGCCATTCGACTACCCCTTCCCGATAGGCACTGGCGAAGGTTTCAAATTGTTGGAAAGGTTTCTCCAGTGTCATCTCCTGTGTGGCGCCTCCAGAAAAATCCGGAAATGCCTCGACGCCCAGATAATCCCCATCCAGAAACTCTTCGATGCGTATGTTTTTATAACCAGCCAATTGCAGAAGATAGGTGATCGAATAAGGGCTAAACCAGGATCTTTGCATAGCCGATGTTCCAAATCAAGGAAGCCGAAAAGGTTTTTAAGGCATTGGGAATTTCCAGGTAAATGGCCGACTGAGGGTTTTGGATGAGGTTTTGTTTCATCAACTTTAGAAAATCTACTGGACGTGCCTGAGTTCATCTAACAAATGGCGGCAAACGGTAAAATCCACCTTTAAATCAGCATAAGTTGCCGCATAATAATCAGCAATGAACTCGATCTGCGTAGCGTCGTATACCAGATCTTCCACTTTTTCATAACTTGGATCGATGCCAATCCCCTGATTGTCCCCAGCCTCACATAGTGCCAGAAAATGCCTTTGCCACAGGCTATCTCCAGAATCGTTTTGTTGTTCAACTGATGCCCTTCGATCAGGCCTTGATCAGCATTTGATTAAACTGTTGATAAATAGCCGAATAATGCAGAGAAAAATCATAATCAAGGAAAGGATTTTTCGAGGGTCGTACGATCTATTGAAAATATAAGCGCAATTTTGGCAATAAACCAGGTCGACTTCTCCGCTGGGTGCGTTGATGGCCGCTGTCCGGCTTGGCCAAACAACACCATCTTGCGAGGGGAGTATCTTTGGCCTGGAAAAAATCAATAAATTCTGGTTTCGTCACAAATAGGGCAATGCATTTCAGTCGTTGCTGTGATTTGTTCCATTATCCGTTTTAGTTTTGGAGACAATATATTTAGTTTATTACAAAAGTTACTCATATCGCAATTAATTTTCTATGGAAACTTTGGATTCAGTGGGTGTAGGGATGTATGCTTTGGCAGAAAAACTATTCCCCATTTGCCGCAGCATTACCGGAGAAGGTGTACGCCAGTCCTTGCGTATTGTACAGGATTACATTCCCATCGAAATCTATGAAGTACCCAGTGGAACACCTGTTTTTGACTGGACGGTTCCCCCTGAATGGAACATTCGGGACGCCTGGATAAAAGGACCAAATGGAGAAACGATCGTTGATTTTAAATGCAATAACCTGCATATCCTCCAATACAGCATCCCCATCCACCAGAAGTTTGAATTAGAGGAGTTGAAAAAACACCTATTTACAATACCCGATAAACCCGATTTGATCCCCTACCGCACGTCCTATTATCAGCAAAACTGGGGTTTTTGTTTGGCCCATCGAAAGTTGCGAACGCTTGTCAGAAGGGCAGTATGAAGTATACATTGATTCATCCTTAGAGGAAGGGTTCCTGACATTCGGGGAGTTGTATCTTCCTGGTGAGTCCACCAGGAGGTATTGCTTTCGGCACACATTTGCCACCCATCCTTGGCCAACGACAACCTTTCGGGGATAAGTCTCCTGACACTTTTGGCCCAATGCATTGTTGGGGCAAAAAAAATCGCTATTCCTACCGGTTTTGTTCATTCCGGAACCATCGGTTCCATTACCTGGCTGGCATTAAACGAGCCTCAGGTTCAGAACATTAAGCATGGCTTGGTTGCCTCACTCTTGGGTGATGGAGGAAGATTTACCTATAAAAAAGAGCCGACAGGGCAATGCTGAAATTGACAAAGTAGCCGAATATGTGTTGAAGCATTCGGGCCACCCTTCCAGGTGTTCGATTTTTTCCTTATGGGTATGATGAACGCCAATTTGTTCACCGGGATTCAACCTAGCTGTGGGTAATCTCACCCGTTCTCCTTTGGAAAATACCCGAATACCATACTTCCGGAGATAATTTCCAGTTCATTCAAGCCGAATACTTGGAAGATTCATTCCGTATTTACCACCAAATCATTGAAGTGTTGGAAAACAACAATTACCAAAACCTTAATCCTAAATGTGAACCCCAGTTGGGAAAAAGAGGCTTATACGATGCGATTGGAGGGGATAATGACCAAAAAATCTACAAATGGCCATGCTCTGGGTGCTGAATTATGCGGATGGCAATCATTCCTTGTTGGACATTGTCGAAAAAGCAGAAATGTCTTTTGACGTGATCTACAAAAGCGGTAAATTGCTTCTTGAACATAAATTATTGAAATGAATCGGAAAACAAAGGTAGTGACTTGTCGTTCTTATAGACGAGTAACTAATATTAAAAAACCGATTATGAAACAATTCACACTACCTTTGGTACTGCTATTCTGCTGTACACTGAACTCATTGCGCAAATTATTATTTTTCGTCAACCACAGGAGACGATAACAGAAGCACAACTTTTGCCAGAAATCCTCAAACTCCCTGGAAAACCACAACCAAATTGAATGCCTTTTTTCTCAGCTGAAACCCGAGATTCGGTGTTGTTCAAACGAGGTGAAGAATTTTTTGGCGGCATTCAAATGACTAAAGCCGGAACCGATACCCGACCGATTGTATTGGGTGCTTACGGCAAGGGCGAGCGCCCGGTGATCACTGGGTTTACTACCGTTTCAAGCTGGAAATCCCTCGGCAGCGGAATTTATGAAAGTGCCGTTTTGAGCACTACACCAAACCTGAATCTGGTCGTTATCAATGGTGTCAACTATGCGATGGGCAGGTATCCCAATGAAAATGCAACCAATAAAGGTTACCTGAATTTTGAAAGCTTTGGCTCGAATTTTATCGTCGATAACCAACTCACTGCGTCAACCAATTGGAAAAATGCTGAATTGGTAATTAGAACCACCCGTTGGACGATCGAAAGACTCCCCATCACGGAGCATGCAAAGAATAAATTGTCTTTTGGCTCGTCCTTGCGCAATGGACTAACCAATGGGTATGGTTTTTTTATTCAAAATCATCTCCAAACCCTGGACAAATATGGAGAATGGTTCTACAATAAAGCCACCAAAAAATTATATGTTTTTTTGGGCAATACTCCCACCAGGAACGCTAGGATTCAGGTAGGGACTGTAAATCTGTTGGTAGAACCTAAGGCCAGCAACCTGGTAATCGACAATGTTACCCTTACTGGTGCGAACCAATATGGCGTATTCAATGACTGGACAAATTTACGCAACCTCAAGATCAAAAATTCCCAAATTCTATTCTCAGGTATCGATGCCATTCACTTGTCTCAACGCTTGAATTTTGTATTGGAAAATTGTACCATCAACAATTCCAATAGCAAGGCAGTTAATCTTAATTACAATGACATTCGCCCAACCATTCGCAACAACAACATCAGCAACACCGGTATTTTTCCCGGCATGATTGTGGATGGTCAAACCTATGGGGTGGTCAGCAACGCCAAGGGTATGGTGGCCGAATACAACACCATCACCAACTCGGGATATGTCGGAATACGATTTACTGGGGACTCCAACTTGATCAAAAACAATCACATCGATAGATTTTGTACGGTTCTGGATGACGGAGCAGGAATCTACACCTGGACTGGAAGCCAAAATACAACTTACAACAAACGAAGCATTGTTGGCAACATCATAGTAAATGGCATCGGCGCCCCAGAAGGAACCAATCATACCGATTTATTCGCTGCAGAAGGTATTTACATTGATGACAATTCTACCAATGTCGAAATTTCTGGAAATTCCGTGGCCCATTGCCGAAACAATGGAATCTATGTGCACAATTCCAGGAATCTGCAAATCCTGAATAACACCTTTTTCAACAATAGTGTACAATTTACCACTGTTCATGACGATATGGGACAAGCAATCTCCAACTTAACGATTGCCAGCAATAAGTTTGCTTCCAAAATGCCCGAACAAATCAATGCCATATTGAGGTCCAAAGCAAATGACTTTCAGAATATCGGTAGTTTTTCTGGAAATTATTATGCCCGCCCCCTTGACGACAACATGACTATTTTTACCGAAAATTATAAAACCAATACCAGGCAATGGTACAATTTTAAAAGCTGGCAAACAACATACGGCAAAAATAGAGAGGCGGGAGCAAGCCCGATTCAAATCAAGCCTTACACCTTGATTTCAATCGATGACGACCACAACAAATATGGGAATAAAGGATTTGAAACAGGCGTGAGTGGCTTGTATTGTTGGTCTCCTACCAACGACTGTTATACGACTTGGACTACAACCAGCCCTCTGGATAAAAGAGCAATTAAAGTTTCAGGCTCAAGTTTTGGTCAATCCAGCCTGGTTGTCGGCTCTATTGACCGAAATAAACAATACATTTTGCGTTTTAGCATCATTGGTGAAATGGAAAGTGATTTGAACGTATACCTGATGCAAAATAATTCTCCTTGGCGAACCATTTCAAATATAAAAGCAATTAGAGTGACCAAAACCAGAACCAATTATGAGGTGCTCTTTGCAAATCCTATATCCGAAGCAGTTGCCAGCATCATGTTTCAATCTGTCAATGGTAAGTTCTCCTATTGGCTGGACAACGTCAGCCTTTGCGAGGCCATTACTGCTCCGACCAATCCAGATGACTACCTGCGGTTTGAATACAACCCGACCACAAAGAATAAAACCATCACCCTGGAAACCACTTATTTTGATCTGAAAAAAACGGCTTATAACGGTAGTCTTGTCCTGAAACCGTTTGAATCCATTGTTCTGATCAAGGATACCAAAAACCTCGCTAACCTTTCCGGTGCTTTGAACTATTTTGATAGTCGCCTCGAGGAATGTCAGGTTCAATTAAACTGGGCGTTTTCGGTTGAAGAAAATTTCAACCATTTCGAGGTGGAAAGGAGTGAGGATGGGGTCAATTTTGCTACAATTTCAAGGATAAACAAGAAGAGTACCTCGGGTCTACAATCGTTTCAATACCTAGATACTAAGCTTGAATCCAAAAACTTCTACCGCCTGAAAATGGTAGACAATGATGGACAATTCAGTTACTCTGAAGTACAGGAAGAACAAACCGATTGCGGCAGCCAAAGTGCCTGGCAAATTCAGCCTACACTTTTATACCCTGGAAATACGGAATTGGACATCAACTTGTTTACCAAGGAAAGCTCAATTTTGTTGACCATCATTGATCAATTTGGTAGAAAAATCAGAAGTTTCCAAACCGAAACCCTGGCTGGTTGGAACAAATTACACTGGAAAATTGAGAATCTTTCAGTTGGAATGTATTATCTCTATCGCTCTGACGTAAGATCAAAGAACATTACCTTTCGTAGTGAGCAAGAATTAAATCTATCTACTTTTCCTGTTTTATCGATATTTACAAGGCCTTTACAACTGGTTTATCCAGTTGTAAAGGTTTTTACGGTTGTTTTTAGGGCAGGTTTAATTTTCTTTGTTTTGGGTGAAATATAGACTAAATTTAGCTATTTACAGCACCATAAAATTTTACCTACACTACAACTCAAAACGCCTTATAATCATTTAATTTGTATGAACATGTCTAAGAAACGAGCCTTACTTACTGGGGTTACTGGCCAAGACGGAGCCTACCTTAGTGAATTACTATTGAAAAAAGGGTACGAAGTACACGGCATCAAACGTCGTTCATCCTTATTCAACACCACTCGAATCGATCATCTTTATCAAGATCCGCACGAGCAAGAACTGAATTTTTTCCTCCATTACGGAGATTTAACCGATTCAACCAACCTGATTCGCATCGTTCAGGAAGTGCAACCTGATGAAATCTACAATCTCGGTGCCCAATCTCACGTGCAGGTTAGTTTTGAATCACCAGAATACACCGCCAATGCGGATGGAACTGGAGCGCTCCGCTTGTTGGAAGCTATCCGTTTTTTGGGATTGGAGAAAAAAACAAAATACTACCAAGCTTCCACTTCGGAGTTGTATGGCCTGGTACAAGAAGTGCCGCAAACGGAACGTACGCCATTTTACCCGCGTTCTCCGTATGGCGTCGCCAAGCTTTATGCTTACTGGATTACGGTCAACTACCGCGAGGCTTATGATCTGTATGCTTGCAATGGCATTTTGTTCAACCACGAAAGTCCATTGCGGGGAGAAACCTTCGTTACGCGCAAAATTACCCGCGCCGTTGCCAAAATTGGATTGGGTTTGCAGGATAAATTCTTTCTTGGCAACTGGATGCCCAACAGGACTGGGGCACGCCAAAGATTATGTTGAAGCCATGTGGCTGATGTTGCAGCAAAACGAACCAGAAGATTTCGTAATTTCTACCAGGGGTGGCAACCAGTGTTCGTGATTTCGTGCGGATGGCATTTCAGGAGATTGGTGTGGAGCTTGAGTTTAAAGGAACCGGGCGTAATGAAATCGGCATCGTTGCAGCATCCAATGATCCAGATTTTCAGTTAGAGCCTGGTCGAGAGGTCATAGCCATTGACCCGAGGTATTTCCGACCAGCCGAAGTTGATCTTTTGATTGGAGACAGTTCCAAGGCCCGGCAAAAGCTAGGTTGGGAACCCAAATATGATTTGAATGAATTGGTAAGCGAAATGGTTACTGCCGATTTGGATTTGTTCCGCCAAAATCGGGTGCTCAAAAATGCTGGGTTTGCTGTGAAAAACGAATTTGAATAAGTGAATGCAAATAAATAAGCAATGGAAAAATCCAGTAAAATATACATCGCTGGCCATCGCGGTATGGTAGGTTCTGCGATTCGTCGCTGCCTGGAAAAGGAAGGATACCACAATTTGGTCACCCGAACCTCAAGTGAGCTTGACTTGCGCAACCAGGCGGCCGTAACGGCATTTTTTGAGCTCGAACAGCCTGAATATGTGTTCCTTGCAGCAGCTAAAGTTGGAGGTATCGATGCCAACAATACTTACCGGGGGGAGTTTCTTTACGACAACTTGATGATCCAGAACAATGTCATCCACTCTTCCAAAGAATACGGGGTGAAAAAAGTTGCTGTTTCTGGGATCATCGTGTATTTACCCAAAACTGGCGCCACAACCGCTAAAAGAAGAATACTTGCTCTCCGGTTTTTTAGAGCCTACCAATGAGCCGTATGCCATTGCCAAAATTGCAGGCATCAAGTTATGTGAAGCCTACCAGAGTCAATTTGGTTGTAACTTTATTTCGGCAATGCCCACCAATCTTTACGGGCCCAACGACAACTACAATTTGCGCACCAGTCACGTATTGCCTGCGCTCATTCGCAAATTTCATGAGGCGAAAGTTAATGGTGATCCTTATGTCGAAATGTGGGGAACCGGAACACCACTGCGGGAGTTTTTACACGTCGATGATTTGGCAGAGGCCAGCCTTTTTTTAATGCTGCATTACGATGAAGTCAGCCACGTCAATGCCGGGACTGGAGAGGATTTAACCATTCTAGCCTTGGCCCAACTCATTAAAAATATTGTTGACTATACAGGAGAAATTCGTTTGAATACCTCCAAACCTGATGGTACCCCGCGCAAACTGATGGATGTATCCAAAATTCATGCTCTGGGCTGGAAACACCGCATCGGATTGCAGGAAGGAATCGAACGCACTTATGCAGAACTGGATACTGAAGAGTGGTTTCATGAGTTGGAAAAAACCAGTATGTGAAAATAACTTTTGCCTAGGGTTTCAACCCTTACAGTTTCATCCTGGTCAGAAGGCTACAGCAATAATTTGCTGTGGCCTTTTTTTGTTTTGGCATACTGATCATAAAAATAGCGCGGAAGGGAGTATCTTGCGCGCCAATAAAAAAAATCGCATGCCAAAGATCAAGAAGGGGCAAACCAATCACCAGCCAAAAGACCGCTCCAAGGAAAAGAAAAAAGAACACCCCACCGAAAAAGCGCAATTGCACCCCCGCAATCGGCATCGTGCGCGTTACAATTTTAAATTGCTGATTACCAGTTGCCCAGAATTGGTTGACTTTGTAAAACCGAATGTACACGGCGATGAATCGATTGATTTTGCCGACCCTGTAGCGGTGAAACTGTTGAACAAAGCACTGCTGAAACAGTATTACAACCTCGAAAACTGGGACATTCCCGAGGGGTATTTGTGCCCACCCATTCCTGGTCGGGCCGATTACATCCACCACATTGCGGAACTCCTGGGCGCTTACAATTTTGGAAAAATTCCGCAGGGACAACACATCCGCTGCCTCGATATTGGCGTTGGTGCCAATTGTGTATACCCCATCATTGGCACCAAAGAGTACGGCTGGTCTTTTGTCGGCACGGAAATTGACCAGCAGGCCATCGAATCGGCCAATCTCATCATTGCAGCCAATCCCTTTTTGCAGGAAAAAGTAGTCTGCCGTTTACAAACCAAGGCTGCGGACATCTTCAAGGGAATCATTCAAGAAGAGGAATACTTCGACCTGTCCATTTGTAATCCACCTTTCCATGCCTCTGCCGAAGCAGCCGATGCTGCAACCCTGCGCAAACTGAGCAATCTGCAGCAGCAAAAAGTCACGGAAGTCACTAAAAATTTTGGTGGACAAAACATGGAACTCTGGTGTGAAGGTGGAGAAGAAGCCTTTGTGCGTGAAATGGTGCGCCAAAGCCGACAGTTTGCCACGTCCTGTTTTTGGTTCTCCAGTTTGATCTCCAAACAAACCCACCTCAAAAAAGTCTACGAAGCGCTCACCAAGGCTGGTGCCACCGAAGTCAAAACCATCCCCATGGGCCAGGGCAACAAAACCAGCCGAATCGTAGCTTGGAGCTTTTTGAGCAAAGAACAACAAACCGCCTGGCGGGAGTTGCGCTGGAATTCAAAACCCGTTAAAGAGGAAATTGCCAAAGAAGATTGGTAAGCTTTTGATTTTGAATTAATTGTAAAAATTTAGCACCCACCTGTAGAGCGTGTATAAGGCGATTTTTTTACCACAGAGTTGCTCAGAGTACACGCAGAGTTACGCAGAAAGGCCACCTGCGGTGGAGAGTGCGCAGAGGCGATAGCGTTGAACATTGATTCCCGCTACTCAGGCACCTAACAACAGCAATTTGGCGGCTCGCTTACAAAACCCCACTAAAAGCGCCTCCACAGCCTCTTTTCCACCGCAGGTGGCCTAAACTCCGTGCAACTCCGCGTGTACTCTGAGCAACTCTGTGGTTAAATAAGTCGCTTCGGCACAAGGTAAGTACCAATCACTTCTTATGCCGCATGTTGTAGGACTGCGAGCGGCCTACTTTCATCGCCATCGCCACATCGTGGTGCGACATTTCATCAAACTTCTTCATCTGCTGTTCATAACGCAGGATTTCTTCGTATTGCTTTTTAAGTTCTTCGGTAGGAGGCAGGATTTGAAAATGTTGCTCCATAAAGTCTTTGATCTGTTGGATCAAACGTTTGGCTCCTTCGCGGTTGCCCACTTCGGCAAGACGGATGACCTCTTCGTACAGCTCATTGGCGACAAAGAAAGTGGTTTGTTCCAAAACAATATTCTGGGTATTTGCCTGAACAAGCTCAGGGTCGCGGGTGGCCAACACCTCCAGTTCCTGATTTTCTTCGATTTGGGCATAATTGCCCAAGGCATTGTCGTATTTCAGCTGCAGTCCAAATGCGAACTTGTGCTCAATTGGACGCAGCGCCGTCATTTTTAGCAAAACGGCCTTTTTTTCCAGACTGAACAGGTCGTTGAAGTTGATCACGACCTTATCCTTGGTGATTTCAGCGGGGAAACCGTATACTTTTTCGCAACGAAAATCGCTGCTCGGTAATTGAATCTCCATTTTGACGCCTTGTGCCACCACGGCCAATAAGCCGCGTAGTTCTTCAGCAAAAATGCCGGGAATTTTGTCAGGGCTTTCGATGAAATAATAATTGGCTCCGCCGTATTCAGAAAGGCTGGTCATCAGCAATTCATTAAAATCGGCCCCCACCCCGAAGGTAGAAACGGCGATGCCCGCGTTGCGGAATTTTTCCTGCACCATCTGTTGCAACACCGCTGGATCGGTAATGCCGTGATTGGCCAGGCCATCGGAAAGCAAAAGCACCCGATTGACGAAACGTGCCTGTTTGGTGCGCTCGACTTGTTCATATCCCGCCAGCAGTCCACCGCTGAGGTTGGTCATGTTGCGTGCTTCCATCAACGCAATGCGCTGCCGCAATTCTTGTTTGTTTTGTACCGGAGCGGATGGACTGAGTACTTCAACGATGTCGTCGTATTGCACAATGGATACCCGATCTTCCGGACTGAGGTTGTCGACAATAAACTGTGCAGCCTTTTTGGCGTAAGCAATCTTGTCACCAGCCATAGAGCCGCTGCGGTCGATCACCAGGGATAGGTTCAGCGGCACACGGTCTGCCGAAGCGGGTGCCTGACTGCCCTGTAGTTCCAGGTACAGATAAAAGTTTTGTTTGGGCGAATTGGATAACCAATACCCGTTTTCAGCAAGAAATGTAGACTGGATTGCGCTCATGATGGTTTAGGTTTATGGAGTAAGAGAATGAGCGGGACAACACCAGGTTTTTGAAAGAAGTTCCCGACTTAAGGGTACAAAAGATATTTCTTCCGCATCTCCTTGTAATTCGACAATCCCGGCTCCCAGCTCTTGCGGATTTCCTTCTCTTTTTTGCCCGCCATAATTTGTTCTTTGAACAGTTTGGTGCCCGCCAGTTTGTCAATATCTCCCATTTGTTTGCTTTGGCTGCGGTCAAAAAACTTGTTTTTGACGGGATAGGCTTTATACAGGTCCATCATCCAACGGATGTTGATGTGTCCTTTTTTGCGGTAAGCTTTCAGGTCGTATTCCCTTAAGTCCAAGCCGTAACAAACCTCATCTTTGTGCAATGGGTTTTCCGACATGCCCTGAATTCCTTTGGGCGTAAAGGTAAAATCGTATTTCCCCTTCAGCGCCGGGCTACCCAGCACTGTAAACGGCATATACGTACCCCGTCCCTGACTCACAATCGTGCCTTCAAACAGGCACAAGGAAGGATACAGCAGAATCGATTGTTGGGTATTCAGGTTGGGCGAAGGGGCTACGGGGAGGGTGTAGTCCATGTCGTGGGTGTAGTTCTTGAGGGGGATGATCTTCAGTTTGCACTGTTGCTTGTTGGCAATCCAGCCTTCGCCGTTGATCATTTGGGCAAATTCACCGATGGTCATCCCGTGGGTGATCGGAATGGGAAACCTGCCGATGCCTGATTCCAGTTTCATGTCTAAAATGGGGCCGTCGACAAATCCGTTGGGATTCGGGCGGTCCAGAATGATCAGCTCCTTGCCCGCTTCTGCGCAAGACTGCATCGCGTCGCGCAGGGTATTGATGTAGGTGTAAAAGCGGCAACCCACGTCCTGTATGTCAAATATCAGCACGTCGATTTGCGCCATTTCTTCGGGAGTGGGTCTGTTTTTTTTGCCGTACAGGGAAACAATCGGGATGCCCGTTTTTGGGTCGATCTCATCCGCTACCTTGTCGCCATTGCTCGCGTTGTTGCGGAATCCGTGCTCCGGGCCAAAGATGAGTTTGATTGCAACCCCCAGCGACTGCAAGCTGTCTACACTTAACTTGTTGCCGATGATGGAGGTTTGATTCACCAGCATGCCTACTTTTTTGCCCTGCAAATAGGGGAGGTAGGCTTCAATTTGTTCGGCGCCAGTGACGATGTCTCCCTCAACGGGTTTGGGGCTTTCTGAATGGAAGAAAGAAAATAGACAGAGGAGCAGGGTGGGTACCAGTAAGAGCTTCATGGTCAGGTATGGTTAAATGTTTTTGGTCGAAGGATCAAAAGTTAAGAAATTTGCCAAAGTTTTTTTTTAAACGGGCCCAAAAACCCCGCCGGGGCCGTGGCTCCGGGGCCCTCGAGTAGGGCTACCGCTTTTAAAATGCATCATCTACCCCAATGCTGTGAATTGCACTACTCACCAAATGTCCCCAGTGCCAAACCTGGAACGAAAACCAGGACTATTGCAGCAATTGCAAGCACCTGCTGAGCCTGGACATCCAACGCGAGCAAGAACTCGATAAGCTGGAAAAAGAAGAACTACAACGCCCACTTACCCGATTCAGCAACTACCTCGCTCGATTAAAAAAATCAGATAGCCCGATTGATCGAATCAAGTATACGGTGCTGAATTCTGCCTGGCTGATGTTTCTGATTTTGTGACGATAATGATCGCGCTGGTTGCCTTGGCGCCAGGATAAACAAAGTCATGATGCGTCGCTATCCTCTCGTGGTTGGGCTACTGGCTTGCTATCTGGTACACTTGTCCCTCAAGTTTGGACGCGTGCCAGTGCCCTGGTTTTTTAGCCACTATTTTGCGGATTTGCTGTGTATGCCACTGCTGCTGTCGCTTGTGGTCATCGGGATGCGGAACATCAAAAAAGACCCCAATTTGTACTTGCCCGGGCCGATGATTCTGGTGGCAGTGTTGTACGTAGGGGTTGTATTTGAGTATTGGCTACCCCACTATTGGCCACGTTATACTGCCGATGTTTTCGACCTGCTGATGTACGGAGTAGGGGGGCTGGGGTTCTATTTTTTTCAAGCCAGGTTATTGCTTGCGGTAGGCCAGGCATTTTGCCCACAATCAAACAAATAAAATGAAAGTCCTCATCGAAGACTACACCTATACAACCCAAGAAGAATTCACCCTGCTTACGGAATCAATTCAACGTGAAATGGATCAGGGTGTCCTTTTGAAATTCATTGATCCGTCTTGGAAAAAGCCCCTCCAAGAAGCGTGGAAAGGAACATACATTGCTATCGCTGAAAGAAAAATGTACGAGTTCGATGGAACCTACCATGTTTCATCAAAAGGTGAACACAATTTTAAAGGAAGCTGGAAAATAATGAGAACAGAAAAAGAAGGTACAGAACCTTCTATTTTCACCAGCCAGTATAGATTCGTGCGACAAGAACCGGGTGTTTTTGTTGACCTTACCTACGAAATCGAATTTTTACCCCGAGAAAAAACTGCAATTACGGTGGATTGGAGCCTTGCCAATGCAAATGGCACAGATCATTCAAGGCTGATCCAATCTACAGTAGAATTTGGTATCGTTTCCGCCTTTGAAGATTGTAGCCCAAAGCCTGGAAAATATGCCATCAAGGTCAAAAACTTGCGGTACCATCCCATCGATACCAGCTTTAGCCTCATTGAATATGCCGCCAATAGAAATTTTAAACGCGCGATTTTTGTTGAACATGAGGATGGAAATCCAACAATTGAAAAGGGAATGATGAGTAGAAAATTCAGGGCGACTCAGACGATTTCTAGGTTCAACAATGAAGGCTGAAATTTAACACTCTTCTTTCGTTCATGGGTGGACCATGAGCATTGGTGAGACTTCAACAATAGATTATTGGTGATTTGTTCGGTTTTGGAGAATAAGAATATAAAAGGGTATGTTGAGTTTTATGGGCGACACATCACACCCAAACCCCAAACACCTCCTTATCCCCAACCCTCATCCATTCCTGCCGCTAGGATTTCTCCTTCTTGTGCTCAAAAATGAGCAAAACCCCTGTTTTCAGGTGCTCCTGATCCAGGTAATCATTCAATTGAGCCTGACTATAAAAGGTATGGCACCCCCAAAGGACATGCCTCCTGAAATGCCACACCTTAAACAAAACGCTAAAAAACAAAACAGACGCAAAAAAAAATCAATATCCAGGATTCTGCGGGAACTTAGGTCCTTCAACCACCCTGTCTATTTGTGCCTGAGGAATTGGGCGCAACATGTGGAAGTCCTTGATGTTCGCCCCCGCATCAGGATTCCAGTCTTTCACCCTGCGCACCAAGGAACGAGTCCGCACCAAATCGTGCCATCTTTGCCATTCGCCGTAAAACTCACGGGTACGTTCATCCAGAATGAAATCCAGCGTAACATCGGCTTCGGTGATTTCCATGGCCGTTGCCGCAGCCGCATTTTGATCGGCAGTGTTGCTTGGGCGGAAAGCCGCTCTCCTTCTGATGGCATTGAGCAAATCTTTGGCGGCTGTAGCTTGACCAGCTTTGAACGCTGCTTCCGCTCCGGTCAGGTACACATCCGCAAAGCGGTAAATCACCACGGGTCTTGAGGATGGATCGTTGAAGTTCGCACCACGGCTGGGGTCCATAAACTTCTTCACCGCAGGGAAATAGGTATTGTTCCAAAGGCTGGGTGGAATGACCGTCCCTTTGAAGGGTCTGCTGCCCACAAACTGTGGAGCGCCCGGCACTTCATAATCAGGCATCCAAATGGCCGTATCTACATTTGCGCGCAGGGTATACGTAGGAATGCCCCGGCTGTTGTTGGCGGCATTTTGAGCGTTGGTTGTCTCCTTGTTCGCAATCCAGACCGTATAAAAAGTGTTTTCAAAGCGGGAGTCAACCGTACGGTTGACAAAGGCCTGATCCAGGAAATAACTTTTCCCGGCATTGGGACCAGAGGGCCATTTGTAGCTATTCGGGCGAATCCGAATGTAGGGACGACCATAATAAGAGTCCCGAATCATCGTGGCAGTACCATTATTGGCCAAGTTACCCGAAGCATTTTTAAAAGAGTTGATGCCAAGATTGGGGTAATTCCAGTTGGTAAACCAGGGGGTAAGGTTTTGCGCTGCACCACCAGAGGCGCCACCACCTACGGTATAGTAACCGTATTTGGGGTCTTTGGAGTGATCACTCACAAACATGGTTTCTTTGCCGTAATCGTTGGCAGGAACAAAAGCATCACCATAGTTTGCCCAAAGATCGAGGCCGTAAGTCGCTTTTTTGGCAATGATATCCGCGCAGATGGTAGATGCTTGTACAAAATCTGCCTGGTTATTGGTCAACCAGCCCCTGGTCAAATAAGCCTTGGCCAGTACCAGTTGGGCTACGGGTTTGCAAGCGGCTTTATCAATAAAAGGTGCAGTGGGTTTGTCGGGCAAATCCGTCGCAGCCTCGGTCAAGTCTTTAATGACTTGCGCGTATACCTCTGCTGCGGGCTGCCGGGAAGCGGCCTGCGAAGGCACCGTAATGAACTTGGTATTTAAAGGCACGTCTCCAAAGGTTTGCACCAGATAAAAGTACCAGAAGCCCCGCAAAAATTTAGCTTGAGCCAGGTATTGCTTGCGGGTAGCGTCGGGAAGGTCGATGGTTTGGCCGTATTCAAGTACTCCGTTCAGCGTATTGATATCGGTGTAAGCGATATTCCAGGCGGCGCCAAAGTTGGTGCCGTTGAGCCCGTTGTAATTGTGCAATTGGATCCCACTGGCACTGGCTCCAGCCAAATGCTCATCTGTTCCGGCCAACATTTCATTGGTAAAACCTTCTGTTCCCCAGGCTGAGCGAATGTCGTTGTACACCCCCGCAATGCCACCCAATACACCGGAAGGGCTATTGAAAAAGGAGGGTACGATGGCTGCCCGAGGGTTCTCTTCCAGGATTCCCTGACAACCATTGTTGATGAATGCACACAGTACCAGTACCGCTGGTAAAAGTTTATATTTTAGTTTCATGTCAATTCGTTTTTGAGTTTAAAATTTCAAATTCAGGCCAAATGTAAACTGTCTGAACGCTGGGTTATTCAGGTTCACACTAATTTGGCGTGCTGGAGCACCTACATCACCAGCACCCGTTGGAGCGACCCCTCCACCATAACCATTGCCCTCCGGATCAGGACCAAAACCTGCATCCACAAATGGGGAGTAGATCACGAATGGGTTGGTTGCGTTCAGGTAAACTCTTGCGGAAGCGAGCCCCATTTTACTCATCAAGCTGCTGGGTAGTTGATACCCGAAATTGATGCTGCGGCACTTGATGAACGACCCGTCCTGGTAGCCCAGGGTAGACCCAAACAACAAACGGTCGGTACCTGCATCTGGCGCAGGGAAAGCATTGGTCGGATTGGTCCGCGTCCAGTAGTCCACTTTGAGCTGGTTGACCCGGCTTTGGTTGAAGAAGGGGAATCCGTTTCCACCCCCATCGGCAGTAAGGTGGGGTGCCAATACTTGCATACCCATTCTGGCATAGATCACGATCGAAAGGTCAAAGCCCTTGTAACTGAATCGATTGGTGAGGCCACCTTCCCATTGCGGTTGGAAATTGCCCAGGATTTGGCGGTCGTTGGCGTCGATCTTGCCATCTCCGTTGGCATCTTCTATGCGAATCTGGCCAGGATATTGTACCGGAGCGGTTTGTTTTTTGATCTGCTCGTTGATGGAGTCTTGCAATTGCCAAATACCGACCTTTTTGTAGTCGTAAATCACGGTCAGCGGTTGACCTACAAACCAGCCTGCTCCTTTGTTTTCCAATTCGGCAGGGGTAGTCAATTGGGTGATTTTCTCGCGGTTGAAGAAGAAAATCCAATCGGTACTCCAGTTAAATCCATTGGTTTTTTGAATATTCTGGGTCGTGATCATCACTTCCAAGCTTTGCCTTCGGTTCTACCCAGGTTTTGCAGGGTGGAAGAGGCGCCATTACTGGCTGGTAGCGGAACCGAGAACAAAATGTCTTTCGTTTTTTGATGGTAATAATCGACACTACCGGTGATGCGGTCATTGAACAAGCCAAATTCCAAACCCAAATCAATCTGGTCGGTAGATTGCCAGCTTAGCGTTGAACTAGGCAAGCTGGTCACCAGGTAAGCGAGTTGTTGGCCAGCTGTGCTTTGCCCAAAATTGTAATACCCTGCACTCAAACCACCCAAGGTAGCGTAAGCTCCTACGTTGCGGTTGCCGGAGATTCCCCAGCCCCCTCTGATTTTGAGGTTGGAGATCGCTTTTATATTTTTCATAAAACCTTCCTCCGTCACGGTCCAGCCCAAGCCCACAGCTGGGTAGTTGAAATACTGAAAGCCTGGAGACAGTGTAGAAGAACCATCGCGGCGGAAAGTAAGGGTCGCCAGGTACTTACTGGCAAAACTATAGTTCACACGGCCCATAAACGACAACAAGCCCGTTTCGGAGAATGAACCCGTAGCAGTTGGTTGCCCGGCAGCCAAGGCGAAGTTGGCATTGGCAATGTAATCCGCGGGAATACCCGTTACGTTAAACTGACTCCGCTGGTTGTGGTCTTTGGTTACTTCAAACAAGCCCGTAATGCCCAGTTTGTGTTTTTTGGCAAACACTTTATCGTAGTACAACAGGTGCTGGAAGTTGTACGACCAAGCTTCGCTGTTGTTCACTTCGGCGTTGGAAGAAGACTGTACCACCGACGTATTGACATAAGTCAAAGGCCCAGAGTACCCATTGCCATTGTCCTGTCTGAAATCCAGACCCGCATTGAAGCGGTAGCGCAATCCTTCCACAATTTTTAGTTCCGCATACAAACTGTTGAAGGTTCTGATCCGCCGGTTGTTCGCCAACAAGGAGTTGGCTTTGGTGATCAGCGTGAGGGGGCTAACCGCTGCCGCATCAATCGAACCAATGGCCGGATTGAGGTTTACTGTACCATCTGCATTGTAAGGTGAAGCCAGTGGGGTTAAACGTACCAAACCACTGGGCACACCACCACCACCTACCGTATTCGAGTACGTCAGGGTATTCATGGTGTTGAGTCCGATTTTCAAGCTCTTGCTGATCCGGTGGTCAATGGTCGTACGCAGCGAAAAACGTTCAAAATTCTGATTGGGAATTACCCCTTCTTCCAGGAAATAACCGCCACTCAAACCGTATTGGGTGCTTTCACTTCCACCACTTACACTCAACAAGTGGCTGGAGTTGGAACCTGTGCGGTAAATCAAATCTTGCCAATCGGTGGATACGCCCGCCGCCAAGGCATCCTTTTCTTGCTGGGTGAGCAAGTAGGATGAAGTTCCGTTGCTGCTAGGCCAGCTGGAACGGTTGTACGCGGCAGCATCGGTTTTGAATTGGGCATATTCCGCCCCGTTCATGACGTTGTACTTGGACATGATGTTGGTCAAACCGTGGAACCCGTCATAGGTAATCACGGCTTTGCCCGTTTTTCCCCGACGAGTGGTCACCAGGATGACCCCGCCTGCCCCACGCGAACCATAAATGGCCGTGGCAGAAGCGTCTTTCAAAATATCGAGGCTGGTAATGTCTTCAGGGTTCAAATCGTTGATACTACCGCCGTAAGGAATCCCATCCACTACAATTAATGGGCCATCTAAAGCATCACTTGAACCACTATTGGTGGTCAACGTGCGGTTGCCCCGAATCCGGATTTGGCCAGCAGCACCCGGAGTAGAGCTATTGTTCACAATCGATACCCCGGCAGTACGACCTTTTAATTGAGCAATAATATTGGGCGCGGGTACCTCTTTAAGTACTTCAGACTTAATTTTAGTCACAGCTCCCGTTACGTCTTTTGCTTCTTGGGTACCGTACCCCACTACGACCACTTCACTCAACACCGCAGTGTTGACTTCCATGACTAGATTCAAATTCGTCTGGCCATTGAGCACAATGGTCTGTTCATTGTACCCGGTGTAACTGAACTTTAAGGTACCATTGGTGGGTGCACTAATGGAAAATTTCCCATCAATGTCGGTAATGGTTCCTCTGCTTGTACCTACCAGTAGAATGCTTACGCCAGTGAGTGGCTCATTCCCATCTTTTGAGATAACCGTTCCTTGAACCGTTACATCTTGAGCCTGGGCAAAACTAACGAAGCTTACGAAAATCAGCATCAGTACGCTGAATCTCCTCAGGCAAGTTAGTCCTGGAAATGTGTTTTGTTTGTTTCGCATTGTTTGTTTGTTTAAATAATAAATCACAAAATATTCGTCGGCAAATGCGAAGATAGAGATCATCTTTCATCTATGAAACCGATTACATAATTTTTTTTGTCTGAACTACAATTATTTTACTAACGCCAACCTGGCTCATGGCAGCATCAGGATTCCAGTTTGGCCCGATTCCTTGTTAAATGGAACTATAATAAATGATTATAAATTGTAAATAAACCGATCAAATGGCTATTGCTTCCATTGGTAGCTGTATTAGGGTATACAAATCAAAATTTACAGCGCAGAGAAATGATTGCACAATTTCCATTTCAAACCCCTGTTGGCTAGAATTTGAGCATAAAAGTAGGGTATTGGAGAAATCGGTTACATTTTTGTCTAAAAAACATAGGGCTTTTGCACCTGACTTTGTCTGGGTGTAAGCTTATCTTTAGAAAAACAGATGAATAGCGGTCCAGTACTGATTATGGGGGTTTCGAATCATTTCAATAAACTACGCTCATTCACCGCAACCCCAAGCGCTCAATCCGATCACCCAGCACGAAACGTTTCATTTCCGCATCCAATTCCTGAAAATCGGCCTTTTCTACCCGCTTTACAAATGCGCCATCACGCAATAGGTGAATTTCATCACAGGTATCGTTCAAAGTAGAAAAAATGTGGGAAGAAATGACGATGGTTTTGTGCAAAGCCACGAGCTCCTGAATAATCGCCGTAATGATCATATTGCTTTGGATGTCAACGCCATTGAAGGGTTCATCCAGGATGAAAAAATCGTTGTTTTGCAGCAAAATTCCGGTGAGTGCCAACTTCTTTTTCATGCCAGTGGAGTACGTCTCTGCGTACTGGTCTAGAGGTAGTTCAAAGATGTTTTTCGCCTGGAAGTTGGTCATCTTGACGTTGCGTGCATTGCAGAGCAGTTGCAAGTATTCACTTCCGGTAATTTTGGGCATGAAATAGGGATTGGTGGGTAAAAAACCAGCTGATTTTTTCAAAATGGGGTACCCGCTGCTGATCGATCCGGTACCCGTTTCCAATCCGGCAATACATTTGAACAGGGTCGTTTTGCCTGCTCCGTTCTCGCCCACAATACCGTAAACTTTTCCACTAGAGAGGCTCAGGTTGACATTTTTCAAGACCTGTTTTTGTCCGTAGGATTTTGATAAGTTTTCAATTTCGATCATTGCAGGATGGCATTTAAACGTTTAATGGATCGGGTGTAAAACAGCGGAATAACCACCACCAAGAGGGGTGGGAACCACAAACCAAGCCCCAACAAAATTGCCTGTGGCAAACTCATTTCACCCGGAAAAGCCGAATACTTTGCCAAAATCATGGTCAGCAAAAACAGGTAACCAAGGCATTGCACTCCCAATAAAATTAGTAGGTTGTCTGGAAAATAAGCGCTCAAACCCAGCAGCAGCGGGACTGCCAACATGCTGGAATAGAACATGGCCGTGGCCATTTTTTTGAACAAAAACTTTCTTGCCGAACAGGAGTAGATCCATACGAAGTATTCATGCTCTGGCGTGGAATAATGCAGCATCCCCAGCAGGAAAACCGAAACCAGGCTTCCGACACCCAGGTTAAAATTAGCTACTTCCACCGCTTTGAAGCCAACAAAATAAGCCAAGAGATAGAGAAACCAGTATTTTCGAAATCCCTGCGTAAACTCAAAAGGAAAGCGGTAAAAGGGCGTGGGCAGGGTGACATTCAAACGATCGTCAAACTTTACCCGACTCAAAGCTACTGCGCACAAAATCAGCAACAAAGCCAGCCGCCACTGACCTTCATACAGTAGAAACAAAACAAAGGGCCAGGCCAAAATGCTGTTTTCCAAGCAGCGAATTCGTCGGTAAACGCTGGAGGAAAAAGTGGCCAGCAGAAATTCATTTCGCTCCCGGTCGCTGAGCTTGGATATGGTGCTCAGCGCAATTGTGATATAGAGGTAAGCCGCGTAACTGGTTTTGTAAAACAGGTAGTACGATAGCCCCACAAATACCAAGAGGCCCAGGATATAGCCCAGGAATGGGCGCACACCAAGTTCATTCAGTCTGCGGTTGAGGATGCGGTATTGGAGGACGAAGTAGTATTGCACTTGCCGTTTTTAGCGTGGTAGAGTTGGTTGCAAAAGGGAATGAAAAATTACAAGCCAGGACATAGCGCCTGTAAAAATTTAAACCTGCGCTCAACGCAACACCTCCACTGTATTCAACTCCGGCCCACCGCCCCTGTTTTTGGAACCCGCACCGATGTACAATTTACCTTTGGCCTTCACCACCTGGGTACCGTGGCGGGTGGTATGGAGATTAGGCCATTTTTCCCAGGTGTTTTTTTGCACATCAAAGGCCTCCACTTCATTGTGCGCTTCCACATGCGCTGACGATTCCCCCCCGATGATCAGCACCTTGCCTTTATAGGCGATAGCCGTAGCTCCGGCGCGGGGAGTTGGGATGTTTTTGCTGGCATCCAGGGTCGTCCAGGTGTTGGTTTTGAAGTCGTAAATGTCTACCTCATTCAGGGTGAGTTGTAACACTTGATTCGTTTTGGCCCAGGAGGTCCGGCCACCTGCTACGACCAGTTTATCCTTCACGACTGCTACAGAAATGTGGTCGCGGGCATGTGGGGCATCGGGCAGTTTGCGCCAGGTATTCGTAGCCGGATCATACTCATCAAACCAGCCCACAAAACCATCCCAGTGCCCATCCTGAATGCCACAAACGATGTAAAATTTATTGTTGCGGATGAAGGTGCCCGCTGCGCCGCGCAGGCGGTCTTTGGGAATTTCGGGGCCTTTGCGCCAGGCATTGGTCTTGGGGTTAAAAATATAGATGTGTTCAATGGGCATTTCGTGTGGGTATTTGCCCGTGAATGCACCAAGTACATAAATTTCACCTTTGTAGCTCAGGGCTTGAAAATGGTTCATTTCTAGCGGGCTGGTTTCCAGTGCTTTCCAGGTATTGGTCGACAAGTTCAACTCATCCACCGGCCTCATGCCCCGTCCGCCCAACAGGTACACTCGATTGCCGATGGCGGCCATGGCGTTTTCGTGGCGAGCACTACAGGCGTTTTGGGTGGGCAATATTTGCCAGGTTTGGGCACCAAGGGCAATGCTGATGCCCAGAAACAAGAGAGTGAGAAGGTGATTGCGCATGATGAATAAATTTTGGGCAAAGCTACTAAGAATTATGTCGCTATTGCCCCTGAAGCTGGCGCATTCACACCACATTTTGTTTTCAAAATAAAATTATCTTTGCATTGTTAAACTTTTAAAACACATTCATCACCCACAAAAACTTAATTCATGGCAAGTGTAAGCACCTATCTTAACTTCCCTGGTAACACCGAAGCAGCATTCAATTTTTACAAGTCGGTATTTGGTACGGAATTCAGTAGCGACGGCATTGTACGTTTCAGCAGCGTCCCACCACAAGAAGGTACGCCTCCAATGGCTGAAGCAGACCTCAATCTGGTCATGCACGTTGCACTGCCCATCGTGGGCGGACACAGCATCATGGGCACCGATGCCACTGAATCGATGGGCTTCAAGGTACAATTTGGCAACAATTCCTACATCTGTCTTTCTCCCGATACCAAAGCAGAAACCAAACGGCTGTTTGATGCACTTTCCGTTGGCGGTAAGGTAGAGATGGAGTTACAGGAGATGTTTTGGGGTAGCTTGTTCGGCAGTTTTACCGACCAATTTGGCGTACAGTGGATGTTTGATTGTGTAGAACCACCTAAATTTTAAATGAGCCCCGCCTGGCGGTCTCCGCCGTCACACAGGACCGAGGCTGCGTAAATCTGCGGGGCCCCGGGGCATTAAAGACAGTCCTGATGCAAAATAAAATCTATCCCTGCCTTTGGTTTGATGGTCAAGCCAAGGCAGCCGCCGAGTTTTACTGCTCCGTTTTTGGAGAGGGTAAAATCACGACCGACAGCGCCATGGTGGTCAACTTTGAACTGAGTGGCCAAAAATTCATGGGGCTCAACGGTGGGCCTCAATTCAAAATTAATCCTTCCATTTCTTTTTATGTGGTTTGCCAAAGCGAGACCGAAATTGACACAGCATGGGCCCAGCTCAGCACTGGAGGTATGATGATGATGCCACTGGACAAATACCCCTGGAGTCAAAAATACGGTTGGCTGCAAGACCAATTCGGCGTGTCCTGGCAATTGACTTTGGGTAAAATGGAGGACGTGGGTCAAAAATTCACGCCATTGATCATGTTTGCCAATGCACAGAATGGCAACGCAGAAGCAGCGATTGATTTGTATTCCAGTTTGTTTCCTGAATCCTCTCTTGTAGGTGTCGCCCGTTTTGAAGAAGGAGAACCCACTCCCGGTTTGATCAAACACGCCCAATTCAAACTACACAATCAGGTCTTCATGGTGATGGACGCTCCGGGCACCCACGCTTTCAATTTTAATGAAGGTATATCTTTGGTGGTGGATTGCCAGGGGCAGGAGGAAGTTGACCATTATTGGAACGGCTTTACCGCCAAAGGGGAAGAGAGCATGTGCGCCTGGTTGAAGGATGAGTTTGGGGTATCCTGGCAAATCGTGCCCCGTGAACTGATGCAAGCGCTTGAGTGATCCCGATCCCGATGCAGCCCAATACGCGATGAATGCTATATTTCAAATGCGGAAAATCGAAATTGCCAAACTCAAACGACCTACCGCCATTACCGTAAAAAGCACGGTCAACGTGCCTGTTGAAAAAGCCTGGGAATATTGGACCACCCCGGAACACATCATGCAGTGGAACAATGCTTCCGACGATTGGCACACGCCTAAAGCGGGAAATGACTTGCGCCCAGGTGGCCGTTTTGTGTACACCATGGCGGCCAAGGATGAGTAGTATGAGCTTTGATTTTAGTGGTACGTACATCAAGTGATTCCCAATGAACGCCTGACTTACACCATTGACGATGGCGCAAAGTGGACATTACTTTTCAAGGAGATGGCCAGACCACTGAAGTGATTGGGAGCTTTTGAAGCCGAAGATATCCAATAGCCTGGAATTGCAAAGGGCTGGGTGGCAGGCGATATTGGATAACTTTAAAAGCACGTGGAGCGGTAAACCACAATTTGCACATTTATACAAGTTAGACATTAAGGCAGCTCAGGCACAAAGCGACGTTTTTGCAGGTTTTCTGAAAAATTTGCCTTTGTGTTGACTCTGTGAAAGGAAAGTATTTAGTGGTTTACGCTCCAACCATCTCCCTTTCCAACTCCACCCCCTTCACAAACAAGATATTATTCTCCAAATGCACATGCTCGTGCAACTTCTCTTCAAACTCCTTCAGCATCGAAAACAGCACCCGATAAGTCGTACAAGCCTCCTCCGGAGCCTGGTATTGGTTGGTCAAATCGGAAATGTGTTGCATCAGTGCACCAGCGTTTTCGTGCTCGGATTCCATCACGGCCAGTGGGTTTTCGATGGTGCCAAAGCCCGGTTGTTGCCATTCCGTTTTGTTTTCCAGGGTTTTGATGTAAGGAAAAAGGATTTGTTCCTCTTTAGCCAGGTGTTGGAGCAATTCTTCCCGCAGTTCATTCCAGGCTTGTAGCACTTCAATCACTTCGGGATGCCCTTTGCCCATGTACCCGTGCGACCTTCACTGCAAACTCAGTGATCGGGTTGGCTGTACGTTGGATGGAATGATGGTACTTGTTGATGATGTAGTCAATGAGGAAACTCAAAGACCATTCGTTGTATTCGGCTTCCGGGGCGAAAGCAGATTGTTCCAGCTTTTCCAGCGCAGCCGCTACTTCCTGCGGGTCGATGCCTTTGGACTGGCAACTTTCAACCAGGCTACGGCCACCGCCGCAGCAAAAGTCGATGCCGTAATGTTTGAATACGGCCGCTTTGCGAAAGTCTTCGGCCACAATTTGGCCTACAGTTTGGTTGCTATTCATTAGACAATTTATTTAAGTTCTTGAAAATCATTTTTTTAATTACTTCCCTAAGGTGTCTCTTTGGTGTCTTAGGTTTCTTAGGTGGTGAAAAAAAAATAAATTTCACCACCTAAGAAACCAAGCCACTAAGGCACGAAAACTAAGCCGTACTCAAAAATGATTCTCGTGCCTTTGTGGCTATTTTTCTCTTATCACCCGAAGGCAGAACAAAATCACCCCGTAAATCCGCCCGATCCACCTCATCCGTATTCATATGTGTCCTTTGGTGATCAAGCGCGAGGCATCAAAATCCTTCCGGCTAAAACTCCGTACACTCCCCCACAAGGGCAGCACGAACCACAGCAGCATGATCCCGATGGCATACGCCACACCCGCTCCACTGCCAAAAAACTGCTGCATCACCGCACCCGTAAAACCCATCAAGGCCGAAGCATCGGTATGCAACATCACCAGGATGCGCCCCAGGTCGATGGGGTTAAAAGAAACAAAGGCAATGACCGCCTTCTCCAGTGGGTATTCACTAAAGGCAAAAAGCAAAAACAGGACGATGCCATTGTAGAGCAGCGCAAAATAGAACCACAGCAACAAAGCCACGCCAATGCCGGGCCTTATCTCTGGTGCGTACGGCAGCCAACATGGCCAAAGCCACAAAAATGAGTGTTAGAAACACCCCCGTCAAGACCAGACTGAGGGCTGCAGCGCTGAATCCAGTCAGTAAAACCGGGATGCCCACCCCAATCAAAAAAGCCAGTGAAAGCGCAATGCCCACCGCCAAAAACTGACCAAAAGCCAACCTTTTCCTTGGGATGGGTTGCGCCAACAGCAGCTCGATGAACTCATAGGAATTGTAATAATGGATGGTGCTGAAAATGATGCTGACCAGTGGCACCACGATCAATACGATGTTCAACAAGTTGAGCAAACCTTTACCGGGATTGCTTTCGATGCTGAACATCGTAGCCGACATCAGGAGCAAAAGAGGGTGTAAGCAATGATCATCCGGTTGCGCAGGATGTCGTAAGCGATATAGCGAAGCAGGATGCTCATAGGGCGATGGTTTTGCGTTGAGGAGTAGGGGGAATTTTGCCTTGTTGCGCCATAATTTTGGCGATGGCTTTGGCAAAACGTGTTTCCTCCGTCCGTTCCAAAATGTTTTCTACCGACTCAAAAAACAGTAAATCACCTTCTACCAGGTAAATCACATCGGTGGTCAATTCTTCCAGATCATTGA
>NZ_JADKCX010000146.1 GCF_016718685.1 Haliscomenobacter sp.
AGGATCTCGCTTGCGTGCAACGGTTACGGAGTTTGGGCCGGTATTGTTTTCTCGCTTGATGGAAATGTCAGATGCCCAATCGGGGATCTTATCTGTGATTTATCAGTATTGTGACGATAAAAATATTCCGCTGCTCGATTTGGAAGACCTGCGCAAAGTGATCCAATGGGTGACTGGTGAAGGCAAAGCCGAAATCGAAGAACGTTACGGTACCATGAATACTGTTTCCGCAGGCAATATCTTGCGGAAAGTAGTAGAACTGGAGCAGCAAAAAGCCGATGTGTTTTTTGGCGAACCTTCTTTTGAAGTGGACGACCTTTGTCGGCACGATGCCAATGGGCATGGGGTGGTCAACATCGTTCGATTGACAGATTTACAGGATCGCCCCAAGCTGTTTTCCACCTTTATGATCCAGCTCCTGGCCGAAATTTACAGCACTTTTCCCGAAAAAGGTGATCCCGAAAAGCCGGAACTGGTCATCTTTATTGATGAAGCGCACCTGGTGTTCAACGAAGCACCCGATGCCTTGTTGGATCAAATTGAAGTCATCATCAAACTGATTCGTTCCAAAGGGGTAGGTGTATTTTTTGTTACCCAAAACCCCATCGATGTTCCGGATATTGTGCTGAGCCAGTTGGGGATGAAGATCCAGCACTCTTTACGCGCGTTCACCGCTAAAGACCGCAAAGCCATCAAACTTGCTGCGGAAAACTTTCCCATTACCGAGTATTACCAGGTAGATGAAGTCCTTACCCAATTGGGGACGGGCGAAGCACTGGTTACCGTGCTCAATGATAAGGGGATTCCGACTCCCCTGGCTTACACCCTCATCCGCGCACCGCAGTCCAGGATGGATGTATTGACCGATGGGGAGATTGATCGGATTGTGCTGCGTTCTTCATTGGTGGCAAAATACGATGAAGTTGTAGATCGGGAGAGTGCAGCAGAAATCCTGCAAAAAAAGATGGACTACGTCCGCGAAGCCGAAGTCCAAGAAACCCGCCGCGAAGAAATAGAAAAAGCCACCAAACAATCCAGCCGTACCCAAAGAGGGGAACGCAGCTTTGTGGAAGACCTTTTGCGCAGCCCAACGACCAAACAGATTGCGGGAACACTAACGCGAGAGTTGACCCGTGGTTTGCTGTCGGTGCTAGGATTGGGAGGGAAGCGAAGACGGTAAATCCTCCTGGTAAACACGTACAAATAGCCCAACTGGGCCTAATCATTTTTCATAAAAAAAAGCACCCGGAGCGTCAATTGTGATACTCCGGGTGCTTGTATTATTGGCTTACTTGTTCAGTAAGACCATTTTCATCGTTCTCGTAAAGTCACTTGTTTCCAAAGTATAGTACAATACTCCGCTAGCCCGCAGTTGTTCCTGCTTGAGGATCACCTGATTGTTGCCTTTGGTGTAATTGCCTTCTACTTGATACAGTAACGCTCCTTTCACATCCCGAATCGTCAATACCGCTGTGCTTGCTTTGGGCAGGTAAAAATCGATGGCGGTTTGGTCAACAAACGGGTTGGGCGTATTTTGGTACAAAGCAGCATTATCGCTTAAATCCACGCCGCTTACCGCTAGTTTCACATCCATCAATTCATCCTGTACACCGTAAGCCTCTTGAGGCGTCAAACGGCTATTGATGTTCAGTACTTCACTCAGGGCGATGTTCGATTCCGCCTTAAGGTGGATGGTAAAGAGCACATCGTCGCCAACCAGGGTGGTGTTAGTGGCACCTGCAAGAGGTGCCCTAACGAAGCTGGTGGTGATTTGGCCGGATAGGGGGAAGAAACCAAAATGTTCGGCTTTCATCACACCGTTGTATTCGATGTTGTCAATGGTCGCCAATGCAGGATCAACTTGCAGGGTAAACTGGTATCCTTGAATGTTGTGCAAATCTTTGGCACGGATGGCTACGGCATAAGTTTGTCCAGTTTTCAAGGCTTGTTCATCCGTTTGGAGGATCATGGCTTTGGCTCCCCGAACTTCGCTGGTTGCTGCGCTGCTGACACTGGCACTGCCATTGACATCCCCCATTTTGATGGCGATGAAATTGGCTTGAACCTTACCTGCCAGGTCGTTGACATTGACTACCTCCGGGAATGTTTCGGCCCAAGGGTTGGTTTGATCAGTGAACTTGTAAGTAGCATCCACAAACCGCCAGCTGGCTACGTTTTTGAAGCGATCATCCAGGTTGAGGATCAACTTGCGGATTTGGATCATGTCCAGGGTAGAAATCGACTTGGAGTTGTTCACGTCAGCAGCAATCAATCGATAAGGATTGTTGATGGACTGCACGCCCAGGATGTGCTTTTGTAAGATCACCAGGTCGAACGTACTGACCCCATTGAGGTGGTCCTTGTCCATTTGAGCGGCTACCGTAAAGTCACTTCCTTTTTGCAACTGCGCAAAGCTGAAAGTACCATTGTTGCTGCTGTTTTGGTTCAATTGTGTACCTCCACTTACTTCAATGTTGACTCCAGCAAGGGGTTCGGTATCGTCAGTTGTGATGATCCCGCTGATTTCGCCCTTGTCGATATTGCTTCCGGTTGGGCACACCTTGCGGTTGTCTTGTACTTCGATGAAGGTGATGCAGAAATCGTGGTTACCAGCCTCGTCCCAGGCGTGGATTTCAACCAGGATGTTTTCGCCAGCATCCGCACAATCCAGCTCCAAAGCGGTTTTGTTTTGGTCTACGGGATCACCAACGCGGTTGATCGAGTATTTTTTCACCAGTTTCAGGCCATCCTTCGTTTCGGGCCCTTGGCCATTACAATCGTAAATGTCCGAAGCCACAAAATCGTTGGCCCACACCGTCATCATGCCCGCGCCAGCGCCGTTTGGCATCAGCTCGGTGCTCAAGCCATTGATACAAATTGGGGCCGGAGCCTTACAATCTTTGACCACAAAGGGGATGCGGGTTGCCACACTCAAGTTGCCACACTCATCGCGGCCCACCACGATCAAATCATGGGTTCCTTCGGGCAATCCAGTTACCGTGATTTCAAACTGGCCATTGCCCAATGCTTTGGTGCTCCAGCGTGGCGTTGAATACAGAATCATCAAGCCAGCATCGGTGGTTTGGTTGGGTGCAATCATCAATTGACGTTGCTCCAGTTTTACCTCATCGGTGCAATTGTCCTTGATCGTCACCACCTTGGTGATGTTGGCGGTACAGGCCGTGGGGCTGGTGCAGAACGTATCCCTAATGCCTGTTACCACTGGTGCAACTGAGTCGTATACCTTGATGATCTGGGTGTACATGAAAGAGTGGTAGTATTCGGAGCCAATATTCCACTTGGTACTGGCATGTAACAAGTTCTGCCAGATGGCAGAATGGCCATCGAGCGGTTCACCAACAAGTACGCTTGGCCTGTCTCAATGTCACCATTATGGTCGTGGCAGTTGGCAGAGATCAGAATTCTTACCACCACATCAGTCCTATCACACCCATCAATATCTCTGCGTTGCTCAGGTTCCCCACCTTTAGCGGCTTGACAGGCAGTCCTTCATCTAAACGGTCAAACAATCCGGCCAGAACCGTCCTAGGGTAGATGGTTTTGTGCTCGCGGTCTCGTACCAAGCTGTCGTTGAACGTACGGCACCACCAGCAGTATTCGCCCATTGGGTCACCACACCTGTCATCATAAGCACACCAGTTGATCACGGTGTAAGTACGGAAGATTTTGTAGCACTCATCATCTGAAGCATCGTAACGCTTGTCAGCAATGTTCACCGCCAAGATGTCGCAACCCAATTCATCGGTAACAACCGTATCAATAACCGGTGTTTTGCAATCGGTAGACACGTCCTTTGGGAAACAAATGTCGTATTCGTGGCTTGGACCTACATTAATGATCTGGGTGCAAGAAATCACAATTGGTCCTTTGACCGTTTCTTTGGTCAAAGTCCAGGTACGGGTGATGTTGCCATAACCACACTTCAAGTTTTTAGTAACCGAGTAAACCGTATCCAAGGTTGGCACAATCGCTACCAGAAGTGATGGTTACATCACCAAAGATGGCTGCAGATGCCACTTTGTCTTCAATGATCGCCAGGCGTTTGTCATCACAATCAACCCTGATCTCCCATGGAGCCACACAAGTTGGTGCTACTTTGTCTTCGATCAATACATCGTTCCAGCAGTAGTTCCAGTTGCCGAAACGGGTTGGTATCCGCCCCCACAATTCGATGGTTACGCGCTCATTCAAATCGCAGCAGAAGAAATCAACTGCATCTTGCAGCGGAGTCATCATTTTGCCACCTTTGGTCGAGAAAGCTTCCCACGGTCATAGATGTCACCGTCGCCGTTGATGTCAATACCGTCCACTAGCATCTTTGCCATCGTCTGAGAGTCGCCATTCAAATCGGCAGGAGCATCTTTAGTTGATCATTTAGGCTGGGCATTGTCAAAGCAACTGCATCAATTTTGCCGTTGCCGTTGGAGTCGTAGCCTTTTTGGATATAGCTCGCTACAAGCAGTAGGTACATTGCGACGAACCGCAATGCAAGCCAACTTACAGTTGTCCCATGAGCCTTCATCGATGTCATCAGCAGTAACTTGTGCATAACCATTCACATAGCCATTGGCGTTGCTCAAGCTGATGTGCAGGTCATCATCACACTTCATCACCGGTGCAATTTTGTCCTTTACTTCGAACTCGAAGCAGAAAGTAGAGGCATTGTAGCAGCCATCAAAAGCATCAATTTTCATAACGTGATGACCAACAGGTACCCCAATCATCTGGCCATTCATGATGGCATAATCGAGGTTTTCCCCAAGGCGATGCAGCAGTTTCTGTTTCATCTGGTTCTTCAGCCTTGTTTGCATTCGGAATTAGGACAGTAAGGATTTTCTGGTCCTTCGTACACCAAAATACCTTTCACATAGATCTTTGGTGCTGTACACTTACACTGATGTTGGAGATGTACAGTTGTCTGTGATCTCTACACCAAAGGCAGACTTAATGCCGTTCACCGTTACGGGGAAGGCAGCAGTACAATCCATTGGGCCAGTAGAGAATCAAACGCGGCATGGTGCAGCCACTAGCGTTTGGGCCTCGAAATCACCAATTTTGATCAAGATGTGGAACGTATCCACGATACCACCAGCACACCAGTCAAGAACGTACAACTCGCGGTCGATTTTGACGCCTTTGCCGTCGCAGATCGGGAACTCGGTGTCTTTGATCTGAACGGAATAATTGCACTCTACTTCGTCAATAAACAAGCAACGTGGGTTATCAGGTTGTCAAAATAGCTGCAAATGAGGGGTGTCACATCCTTCTTCTGAATCAGGCTCTTATCGCCAACACAAGCCTGGTATTCCACTACCCAATCGTAGTTGGGCGCACCTGCGGCCGCGCCAGTTTTGGTTTTGACACTACCATCATCCCGAGTCGTGTTTTTGAAAGTAAATTCCTCTAATTTAGGACGTTTGAAGTTGATTTTCTGGACTGTAGATGTACTCATGCCATTGCAATCAGTGGCCACCCATTCGCGATAAATGGTTGCATAAATGCCGTTGTTGCGTTTCATCTGCTCACAGTCGTAGAACTCAACTTTGTCGCTCCATTTCAGGTTGATGCGGCAACCACAATCATGGCAATTGTCACGGAAGAACGCGTAGCCCAAGTTAGGGACATTGTCTTCAATCAAAACTGGAGGAACAAAATCAGCACATGTTTCGCCGGTACCTTCCGCATTGTTGATGGTTTGGTTGCCACTTGCAGCCGGACGGGGAGATTTTGTAGCACCAACTTTACCAATCGTCTTAGGATTGTTCAGTACGTAGGTTACATCGTAACAATCCAGGGTTCTTTCAATAAAATCCTCACATTCCAGAATTGGACCAGTTTTGTCCTCGGCAGTGATCTTTCCCCAACATGGAGCATAATCAAAGCAAGCTTCGTATTCAGGCTTTAACCGAATGATGTAATTGTATGTGCCAGCACAATCAATGTAACTATCATTGTTTTTGCCATCATCAATCAGCACTTCCAGTGCGTCGCGTAAGAGTTCTTTGTTCGGACACCGAATAAAACCCTCAATCACCATTTCAGGCGTAATCTTCAATTTGCAGTTTTCGTTCAGAGAAACGGTAACTTGACTCATACAGGCCAAACATTCAATATTGGCTTTAGGACGAATGGTCACCGTTACATAGAATGGATCACCTACACAACCTTGAGTACTGGTAGGCACTACCCGGTAAATGATGGTTTGAATATTACCACTCAGGTTTGTCAAAACGTCATTGATTACATTGCTTGTACCGACAGGATTAAATGTCTCACCATCCACGTTGGGGTTATTGTATGCATCAGAGGAGCCAACTGCTGCCACACTGTACCAGGTAAAGGTACTTCGGACATCACATTTGACTTGCAATTGCAAGTTGACATCGACTTCGATACAAGAGTAGATGGTTTTTTCCTTTGGTAGACCAACTGGTTTGGGAATGGCTTCAAATGAAGCGGTTTTGCTTGCCGTTTGATCGCAACGGTCTGACATACTTACCTGGATGGTAACGGTACCACCACACTCGCTAGGCGCTGCCACATTGGCCAAGCTGGCCACTTCATCGCCATTTACAAAATATTTCACCACGGCACTACAGCCACCACTGGTGTTGAATTGGGCGATCCAAGCTGCGAATTCTGTATCGATGCCGCCTGAAGCAGACATCTTACCGTTTTATTTGCAGGAGTATTAATGACAATGTCCGATCGGCTGGTAATGGTATAGGTCGCTTCTTTTTCGCTGCGCTGGTCACAATCGTCGGTGATCACGATGCGGATCTTGACTGAACCTCCACATTTGCCAGGTGCAGTTACGTTGGCAATGCTGGTCATTTCCGTTTCCGGAGCACCATCGATGCTCACGAAGTACTTGATGACCGGGCTACATCCACCAGATGCTGCAAACTGAGCTTTCCAGCTGTTGAAATCGCTGGCCAGATCACACTGGTTTTTGGTGGTGCTTTGTGGCGCGCTGGTCGTTACGTCCGAACGGCGAGTAATCGTATAGGTCGCTTCTTTTTCGCTGCGCTGGTCACAATCGTCGGTGATCACGATGCGGATCTTGACTGAACCTCCACATTTGCCAGGTGCAGTTACGTTGGCAATGCTGGTCATTTCCGTTTCCGGAGCACCATCGATGCTCACGAAGTACTTGATGACCGGGCTACAACCACCAGATGCTGTAAACTGCGCTTTCCAGCTGTTGAAATCGCTGGCCAGATCACACTGGTTTTTGGTGGTGCTTTGTGGCGCGCTGGTCGTTACGTCCGAACGGCGAGTAATCGTATAGGTCGCTTCTTTTTCGCTGCGCTGGTCACAATCGTCGGTGATGACAATGCGAATCTTGACTGAACCTCCACATTTGCCAGGTGCAGTTACGTTGGCAATGCTGGTCATTTCCGTTTCCGGAGCACCATCGATGCTCACGAAGTACTTGATGACCGGGCTACATCCACCAGATGCTGCAAACTGCGCTTTCCAGCTGTTGAAATCGCTGGCCAGGTCGCACTGGTTTTTGGTGGTGTTTTTTGGCGCGCTGGTCGTTACGTCCGAACGGCGAGTAATGGTATAGGTCGCTTCTTTTTCGCTGCTTTGGTCACAATCGTCGGTGATCACGATGCGGATCTTGACTGAACCTCCACATTTGCCAGGTGCAGTTACGTTGGCAATGCTGGTCATCTCGGTTTCGTTACCACCATCGATGGAAACGAAGTACTTGATGATAGGGCTACAACCACCAGAAGCAGAGAACAGAGCTTTCCAGGTGCTGAAATCATTGGCCAGATCACACTGATCTTTGATCGTGGATTTTGGCGCAGTGGTTGTCACATCGGAACGCTTGGTAATGGTATAAGTAGCTTCTTTTTCGCTACGCTGGCTGCAATCATCAGTGATCACGATTCTGATTTTTACGGAACCACCACACTTTACCAGGAGCAGTCACGTTGTCAATGCTGGTCATCTCGGTTTCGTTACCACCATCGATGGAAACGAAGTACTTGATGATAGGGCTACAACCACCAGATGCAGAGAACAGAGCTTTCCAGGTGTTGAAATCATTGGCCAGATCGCACTGATCTTTGATCGTGGATTTTGGCGCAGTGGTTGTCACATCGGAACGCCTGGTAATGGTATAAGTAGCTTCTTTTTCGCTACGCTGGCCGCAATCGTCAGTGATCACGATTGCGGATTTTTACTGAACCACCACATTTGCCAGGAGCAGTCACGTTGTCAATGCTGGTCATCTCGGTTTCGTTACCACCATCGATGGAAACGAAGTACTTGATGATAGGGCTACAACCACCAGAAGCAGCAAACTGCGCTTTCCAGGTGTTGAAATCGCTGGCCAGATCACACTGATCTTTGATCGTGGATTTTGGCGCAATGGTTGTCACATCGGAACGCTTGGTAATGGTATAGGTCGCTTCTTTTTCGCTGCTTTGGTCACAATCGTCGGTGATCACGATGCGGATCTTGACTGAACCTCCACATTTGCCAGGTGCAGTTACGTTGTCAATGCTGGTCATCTCGGTTTCGTTACCACCATCGATGGAAACGAAGTACTTGATGATAGGGCTACAACCACCAGAAGCAGAGAACAGAGCTTTCCAGGTGCTGAAATCATTGGCCAGATCACACTGATCTTTGATCGTGGATTTTGGCGCAATGGTTGTCACATCGGAACGCTTGGTAATGGTATAAGTAGCTTCTTTTTCGCTACGCTGGCTGCAATCATCAGTGATAACGATTCTGATTTTTACAGAACCACCACACTTACCAGGAGCAGTCACGTTGGCAATGCTGGTCATCTCGGTTTCGTTACCACCATCGATGGAAACGAAGTACTTGATGACCGGGCTACAACCACCAGATGCTGTAAACTGCGCTTTCCAGCTGTTGAAATCGCCGGCCAGGTCGCACTGGTTTTTGGTTGTACTTTGTGGCGCGCTGGTCGCTACGTTAGGCCGCTTAGCAACCTCGAAGGTAGACATACACATCTTTTCAGCAGTACAAGCATCCTTGACCAGAATTTTGATCTTGACTTTACCACCACAGAAAGTAGGAGCACTGATATTGGCAATGCTTTGGTATTCAACTTCCGCTTCATCATTGATGCTCACCAGGTAACGAACCATTGGAGAACAACCACCTGTGTAAGTGAATCCATTTTTCCAGGTGCTGAACAAAGATGAAATATTCTGAGTAGTACAAGTTTCCTGGATGGAATAATCAGATGGCGCATTACAGGAAAGTTCTGGTGCTTTTACAGTATAGGTTTCGGAGCAAATTCCACTAATGAATGGCTCTTGACCTTCGTCGAAAACATTGTTGTCAATTACATCATCATAAAGCAGGTAAGTGTAGGTTCGGGTCAGTCCTGTACCACACAAAGAGCCACCATCAGTAGTTGTTACCTTAATTCTGGCTTCCTTGCAAAAGGTTACCCCACTGAATACGTCCGTAGGATTGGTTTTTGCAGCAGGCACGACGCTCAAGTCACAGCCGGTCAATTGGCTTGGAGTGGTGAGTTTGCACACCCCTTCAAGTTTACAACAAGTGGTGTTGATCACTTTGCCATAAGGATCACAACCGGTGTTTACTCCTTTCTCACGGAGATAAATGGTATAATTACCGCTGTTGACCGGAAGTAAAATTGGATTGACCAGGTTAATCCAGGCACCAGTAGTACCATCGACCTGGTATTCATGCCCATTGGGTGCAGCGGCCCCACCCGTTATATTGGTCAAATTAACGGCTACGTTGCCAGCCACTTGATTTTCACAATCTAAAGTAAGGGTAAAGTCCAGCGGATTCTGTACCGTCAGGATTTGTTCGCCCGGGTCAGAAGAGCAGCCCAAACCACCTTTATCAATCACTTCGACGTAATAAGTACCCGCAGTAAGGCCGTTGTAAGTCAAACCAGTGGCGGTTTGATTGGTAATGGTAGGGGTAATAATGGTACCTGTTGGGCTGTTCTGGCGGATAATGAACACGTAAGGCTGAGTACCTCCGCTGGCAACTACGCTAATTTTACCACTCGGGGGGGTACGACAAACGGGTTGCTCCGGTGTTAGAACCACGGTAGGTAGCGGATCAACCGTAAGTGTAAAATCGCAAGAAACCGGACAGCCATTTTGATTGGCTTTGAAAGTTATGGTATATGCACCAAGTGCTGTGCTGGCAATATTGAATTTTGGTTTATGCGTTCCCTGACCAGACGCAATGCTGATTTTGGTATCACTGGTAGACCAAACGATATTGGTGTAGCCAGATCCGGCATCGTACTCCACATTTTTCGCACCGGCACAAACAGTTCTGGGGGCAATTACTGGACAGGTAGGTACGGTTACATTCACCGTCTTGCTACACTCGGAGCTTTCGCAAAGGGTGGTATTGTCAACGGAACTGATCTTTTTCGTAATCAATTTTACCTCAAAACTTCCGGTAGCTGGTGCGGTTACTTCAATGCTAGAACCGTTATTTGTAAAAGTAGCACCAGTCACTGACCAAATGTAATTGGTCATTCCTGCTGGGCCACTAAAGGTGATTTTTGCATTTGGACAAACCGTGGTATTGCCTGTAATATTACAAGACAGCTGGGCAGGCTCGACGATTACATTCCCTGTACAAGCAACCGAGCAACCAGAATTACCTGTTTTGGTGGCTGTTACGGTGTATGTGCCAGCACTGAGTCCAGTGAAAATTCCTGTAGTGTTGCTGGCAGAAGCAGCCCCAGAAAGAACATAGTCATAAGTACTGGCTACTGGACTGCCGTCAGCATCCGTCCCACTTGCGGTAGCAGTGATGGTTCCTTTGCCACCGAAGCAAGCAATTTGGGTAATGGAGCAATTGATGGCAGGCGTGAAGCCATCCTTTACAATCGTGGTGCATCGCGCAATACAGCCATTTTTGTCTTTGACCGTAATGACGTAAGTACCTTTGCCCACCGTAGTTTCATAAGGAATCGATTGGGTAGATTCTGAAATGTCGTTGTTTCCGCCCGCGATTTGATCCACAATTACTTTATAGGGACCACCAACATCGCTGGTCACACCCGTTACCTTGATTTTACCATCGGATAGGCCTTTGCAGGAGGTATTGTCACTGGCGCAGGTGATGGTGACGGGATTGGGTTCCGTGATGGTAACCGTTTTAGTGGTTATACAACCGTTAGCATCGGTCACCGTAATGGTGTAAGGACCAGGCGCTAAGCCACTGAAAGTCAATTTAGTACCAATTGCAGTACTGGTTTGATTGTCCTCCCCCGTCACATCAACGATAAAATTAGCCATTCCCGAAGTAGGAGTAACTTCAATCTTGCCGTTGTTTGCTCCGTTGCAAATGACGTTGGTGGGCATGACGGTAAAATCTACGGGGTCAGCCTCTACTACAGTACAAGTTTCAGTTTTGCTACATTTATTGACGCCATTAATTTCGGGACCATATGTAACGGTTACGGAATAAGCGCCAGACATCAGACCAGAGATGCTGGAGGTGTTAGCCCCATTGCTCCATAGGTACTTAACGGTACCCAAGTTGTTACCCGTTACCATTATACCTACCGTGCCGTCTCCAGCACCGCCAGGGCAATCAGGAGTAGAAACACAAGCAAGCGTGGCAGTTGCTTTACCGATGCTAACACTCGTTTTGCAATAACCACAACCAGCATCATCAGAAGGTTTAACACCTTCCATTTTTTCCAAAGGTTTGTAAATCACTGCAACGGTGTAACTTCCAGCAGCTAACCCACTAATTGTATTGACACCGTTGACTGCGGTTTGAGAAACAGTCCAGGAGCCGCCGTTGCCTACGCGAATTTCGTAGTCGCTGGCACTAGTACCCGGAGCTGGAGTAAAGCTGACAAATACTTTGCCATCAGCACTCGTTTCGCAAGCAGCTTCCGAACCCGTTACGTTCCAGGTGTAAGAACGATAGCTTACGCAAGCTTTTAAAGCTGCTTCAACAACCGTAGATGCTTCAACATTACCACTGCTTAATGTTACGCTGATAAAGCCATCTGCCTGTCCATCAAAACAAACTGTTCCTTCACAAAGCTGCTTGAACAGGGCAACATAATCACCATTATATTCAACTGTTGATGTTTGAGGGTTAAATGTTCCGTCATCTGATTCACCAGAGGGCAGTGAAAATTCATTATAAGCAGTGTTTGGATCGGGACTAAATGAAGGAAAAATGTTATTGTTTGCCCAACCTTTGATGCAACCTTTTAACTCGATTTCTCCTTCGGCGGAAGCCGCTCCTGTATTTTGAACGACCCAGGTACCAGTCATGGACATGATCAATTCAATTTTGCTAAAACCCACCACATTACATGCAGGTTTGGGCAAGCAGAAGTTTGAACTTGGTCCAAGATACAACCAATTGGACGCGGCGGTACCATTACAAAGCGGACCGTTTCTTCGGTCGCACTGGACGAAAGGCGCCATGGTTTTGGCACAATCTGTCGTCCAGTCTGTTCTGGCCTTGATGTCCATGGGCACTACATCGCAGGTTTGAGCCCAGGTAAAGTTTGGTATAGCCCAGAGCAAAATAGCAAAGGCTATAATATTGGTGTAAAAGTGATTATGTTTCATATGACGATTATGATTCGAAAAAAACAAAAAAAAATCAATCAATCCTGACTACTCATAGATGTAGTTCAGACAGGCCTTGATCTTAAGCTTAGAAGCCAAATTTGACTCTGCATTTTTGAAGTTGATAAGTCCATCCGCTGAAACTGAAAGAGAATGGGTGCCTGTACCTACAAATGCGGCCAAATTATCAGTAATGACTTCTTTGAAATTGTTCATCTGTTCAAAAGTATCTTTGAATCCATTGTTTTGAACCGCTTCGTCTTTGGCGGATTTCCAGTAATCTCCGTGGGCCATGAATTTTTTTTGCACTTGATTCGGCAATCCAACCGACAAGCCAATCATCAAAGCCAACTGATACTCAGTTCCTCGTACTTTCATCTTTTCGATGTCTGCCATTGTAGTACAGTCCAGGCTGAGCTCCACCCCAACCAATTTGCCGAGATTCGCATCAAACTTTGGCAGCTCTACCTGAATGGTCTGATTATTCACGGAAATCATTTGTTCGGAGCTACACACTTCACTCCTAAATGCAGTTGCATTTAGGCTGTTATGAAGTTTGTGCACGTAAATTTGTGGTTGATAAACTGTTAGGCGAGGTAGATGTAAGCAATGAAATGGCAAAGACTGGAAAAGATAAATCAATCCTCTGCTTCGCGTTTTTCTTTCGCTGCATCACTGCTAGGTTTAGGCAATAGTCTAGCAGTACGCGTCCTGCTAGGAGCGAGCCGTTACTTTTTTTCATGAGACAAAATTGATTTGTTAGTTAACTGATTACCAAATTAATAGTTAGCAAAAAAATTCCAGCCCGTATAAAACCCAAAGGTTTTTCACAGGAATATCATGTTTGAAGTACTCATGTTTGAATGATTGGCGTTTGCTTAATTTGCAATACAGCAATAAGTTTACTGGCCAGAGAAAACATTATGTTTTCAATAGCTAATAATAACCAGACCCTATCCAAAGTTGATGACTTTGCATACAGCTAGCGCAACACCAAGTTTTATTACAGTGGATTTACAGTGTGATTTTGTTCTTACAACAAATCAAGTGTTACATCGGTGAAGAACAACGTGTGTTAAACAAAGGGAGCATTTAAGTATGAAGGGGAGTCAATTGTATTATCAGTGTCTAATACTTACCTGCAAAAGTAGTAATTCTGTTCTAAAAAACAAACACATGTAATTTTTTTTGATGAAAAAAATGAAAAAAGACAAATAAAGTCAATTCTCGAACTTAATCCTCCACAAAATCCAGGTCTTTTCCATACGTTTCTTCCATAAACCAGGCCGCTACAATGGCCATGACAAAAAGGATGATGCCGGTGACTACTGCACCCATTAAGTAATGGTTAAAGGTATTGCGTAAAGATTTGAAAAGCCAGAGAATCAAAGGCAAAGCCCCTCTAACCATGTTGGGAATACTGATGGCTGCAGAAGCCCGCAGATTGGTGCCAAATTGCTCAACACCCATCGTGATGTAGACCACATTGAAGCCCGCACCAAAACCCATACCCCCGCACAAAGCGTAAAAAACACTGGGCTCGTTTCCATTTTGCAGGAAATACAAGGTGCAAAACACGAGGGTAATACCCACAAAAATGAAATAGGTTATTTTGCGGCTTTTAAGGCGCTCGCTGAGCCAGCCTACCGAGAAATCGCCCAGCGCTACACCGAGGTAGAGGTATACGATGGCACGGGCCGGATCAATACCAATGATCCCGAAAGCTTGTCCAAACTGATCAGCAAAAGTAACCAATACGCCAATGATGTACCAAACGGGTAGTCCAATGAGTACACATTGCAGGTATTTGATGAATCGTTTTTTGTTGGTGAAAAACATCATAAAATTGCCCCGCTGCACACTAGTTTGTTTGACTTGGGCAAACAGGCCACTCTCGTGTACACTTACCCGCATGAGGAGCAATAAAATACCCAAACCACCCCCAATGTAATAACAAGTCCGCCAGTCGAAATACCGGCTCAACAAAAAAGCAAAAACCACCCCAAAAATGCCAAAACCAGCGATGAAGCCAGTGGCTACACTCCTCTTTTCCTTAGGCAATAACTCACTGACCAGGGTAACTCCCGCTCCCAATTCACCTGCCAAACCAACGCCAGCAATGAAGCGCAAAATGGCGTATTGATTGACATTCACCACCATCCCATTCAGGATATTGGCAATGGAATACATCAAAATGGAGCCAAAAAGTACACTCAAGCGCCCTTTTTTATCGCCAATAATGCCAAATAAAATCCCACCCAGCAGTAAACCAATCATTTGGACACTGATGAGGTATTCTCCTTGCGTCAACACTTGTTCGGGGCTTAGTCCCAGATCGGTCAAACTAGGCTTGCGGATGATGGCAAACAACAACAAATCGTAAACGTCTACAAAAAATCCCAGTGCACTGACAATGACAGCAAGTTGGAAAAGGCTGGTGTTTTTAGACATTGTTTGAATGTTAAAATCTATTTTCTGATACTAATTTTTAAAGCTGCACAAGATAATAAAATGAATCCGATGTGGTCTTGTAAAATGCTGAACAGAATAAAAAGGGCTGCCTCATAAAAAGGCAGCCCGACCATATGAATCATAATCACTTTCAATTGAAAAACCCCAACATGAAACATCAACATTGATCGTGAGCACTTACCTGAATGTTGATTAAGGGGTTTGAGAAGGGAGGAATCAACCCTCCCTTGAACAATATCAAATTCTCATAAAAAAACCTGAGAGCGGATCAAAGAGGTTTCCCTATGGAATTTTCGTAAAAATACCCTGCAAGTATTTAGATATTGTGGTTTTGGCGACCAATAGACCAAAATGCGGATAAACGCCGATATTCTCAGGGATGAATAGATAAATACCCATGTACAATCTCCGCTCTTTTTTCAATGCAATCCAAAATCTCCGATTCTTCGTGAGCGATTTGTAAAAGGGTCCGCTCAGGCCCAGCCAAATGAGTAAATAACTGCTGCACCATTGTCGTTTTTTCCGCATCCAAACCCTGGAACGGTTCATCCAGAATCAGTACCGGAGGATTGAGCGCCAGTGCCCTTGCGATCATCACCAGTTTTTTTTCACCTGCCGACAACTGTCCCAAATTCAGCTGCGCAAAAGGAGCAAGTCCTAACGCCAATAATAAAGCCTCGATGTGTTCCTGTTCAGCCGCTTTGACGGGGCGTACCAATACCTGTGTGCCACTTAGCCCCGAGCGCACTACATCGATCACCCGGGCACTTTGGGGCCAGTAATTTTGAATTTCAGGAGAGACGAATCCAATGCGGGCTTTGATCTGCCAGATGCTTTCTCCTGATCCACGTTTTTTGTCAAAAACCACCAGATCCTGGGCATAAGCATTGGGGTTGTCGGCGTACATCAAGCTGGTCAGGGTGGTTTTGCCTGAGCCATTGGGGCCTTGCAATAACCATTTTTCACCCTTGCGGATACACCAGTTGACATTGCGGAGCAGGGTTTTTCCGCCAGCCTGGATTTGGGCATCTTGGATGTCAAATACCCGTTCAAAAGGAGCTGTCGGTACGGCAAACGCGGGCATGGAAACATCAGAAGTTGAACCGCTGCGCGATAAATAAGGCTTTAAGGTAATGTTTGTCACATCCGCCGCCGCCTCAAAATGCGGTTTGACGGTCAGTACCACCAAACAACAGCCACTCCGGGCGTGAAAATGCCGCAAAAATCAGACAACTCGCGGGCCGATTGGGCATCCAAACCCGTGAAAGGGTTGTCGAGAATATACACTTGGGCGGATTTGAGCAGGGTTTTGGCAATCAGGACCTTGCGGGTTTCACCACTGGAAAGTTCGATCAATTCTCGCTCCAGCAACCTGGGCGGTAAAATCAGCTGCGCAAAATCAACACGACCTGGATCGGCTTGCTGTAATTTCAAAAAATCAATGACCTTGATGGATTCTACTCGTGCGCCGCTTTGGTAGCGCTCCTGGTAATACGAACTGGAATATTGAAAAACTGAACCATCGGCGGTGAAATCAGTATAGGAAATCTCGGTGAGGCTCAGGTTGCGGGTGATGTTGTTTTTGTTGAACACTTTGCCACAGAGCACCCGGGCCAGGTAAGATTTACCCGAGCCGTTGGGGCCGGTGATTTCGTAAAGGTGGCGGGGCTGGAGGTCGAGGGTGAGGGTACTGTCACCGATGGGCAGCGTGTTAAGGGATATCAGGGACATGGTCAGCATTAAAAGTTAAGCATCGCCTACGGCGGAATTTGTAACAAAAATTTAGCCACAAATTCCACAAATTTTCACAAAGTTAGCATGTGCGCCACCCCCAAAGAACCGGGACACCCAACCCCCCCCCTTTTAAAAACGGCCCCCCCCCCCTTGGCTTCTTTTTAAAATGAAGCAAATTACATCATTTCTCATCAGGATTCTTGAAATATTCCCCAATAAATCTGAAATTGGCGTATCATGCACCTTAAAACCAGCGCATGATTCTTACCAAAGTCCATCCAGGAAGTCAACGACGCGGCGAAAATAGAAGAAGTAGTCGGCGATTTTGTGAACCTCAAGCGACGTGGGGCCAACTACAGCGGCCTATGCCCTTTTCACAACGAAAAATCACCTTCTTTCAACGTCAATCCGGCGCGGAATATCTTCAAGTGTTTTGGTTGTGGCAAGGCGGGTGACCCGATCACCTTTGTGATGGAACACGAGCAACTCTCGTACCCCGAAGCGGTGAAGTACCTCGCCCGCAAGTACCGCATCGAACTGGAGGAAACTGAATCCTCGGATCAGCAGCGCCAGGAGCAACAAGCCATCGACAGCTTGTACCTGGTCAACCAGTTTGCCCAGGAATTTTTCCAAACCCAATTGTTCGATACAGATAAAGGACGCAGCATTGGTTTGTCGTATTTCAAACAACGGGGCTTTCGCGAAGAGACCCTCAAAAAGTTTGGTCTGGGTTTTGCCCAAAACGACATGGATGCCTTGTTGCGCGCGGGTAAACTCCGCGGCTACAACGCGGAATTGCTGAAAAAACTGGGCCTTGTGACCCAGTACGAACGCGATTTTTTCCGCGATCGGGTCATGTTTTCCATCCACAACCTGACGGGCAAAGTGATCGCTTTTGCCGGGCGGATCATGGCCAAAGACCCCAAACAACCCAAATACATCAACTCGCCGGAAACGGAGATTTATTATAAGAGCAAAGTCCTTTACGGCATTTTTTTTGCCAAAAAAGCCATCCGCCAGTTTGACGAATGTTTGTTGGTAGAAGGGTATACCGATGTGATCTCCCTGCACCAGGCGGGCATTGAAAACGTGGTGGCTTCTTCGGGCACGGCCCTGACCCCCGACCAAATCCGCTTGATCAAACGTTTTACCAACAACATCAAAATCATTTACGACGGCGATGCTGCAGGGATCAAAGCGGCCCTGCGGGGATTAGACCTGGCGCTGGCCGAAGACATGAACGTACGGCTGGTGCTTTTGCCCGATGGTGAAGACCCCGATTCGTACATCCAAAAAGTAGGCTCGGAAGCCTTTTTGTTGTACCTCAAAGAAAAGGGTAAAGACATCGTCCAGTTTGAAACCGAACTCCTGCTCAAAGAGGCAGGTGATGACCCTACGCGCCGGGCGGGCGTATTGGGCCAAATTGCGAATACCATTTCCAAGATCAAAAATCCTCTGCGCCGTGACGAATACGTCAAAGTAACCCGCCAGGTGTTGGGCGTAGATGAGGGCCGAATGATTTTTGAGATCAACAAACTTTTGCGCCGCGACCTGGAAAAACACCAGGCACTGGAAGGCATTAGTCCGCCCGAGACGGATGGCTCTTTTCCAAATGAGGAACCCCGATACCAGACGAACCCCGTTATGCCCGAAACGGAACTCAGCGTAGGGGATGAATTTCAGGAAAAAGACATTGCCCGCATCCTCATCAGCGCTGGAGGAGAGTGGTTTGATCAAAAACACAACACCACTGTGGCCCATTATGTCTGGATCAACATTGAAGATGTAATTGATTATTTTGACAGCGCTTTGTACAAAAAAGTAGTCATCGAAATCCTGCAAAGAGTCAACCAAGGGCAAGACATTTCGGTGCAATACTTCATCAACCACGCCGATCCCGAGGTGCGCCAATTGGCGGCTACCGTGCTGACCAGCCCTTATGAATTCAGTGAAAACTGGGAGATAAAACACGAAGTATTCCTCAATCAGCGCAAGCCAGAAGACAATTACAACCTGGATGCTGAACAGGCCGTGAAGCGGCTAAAGCTCCGCAAATTGGGTCGGATCATTGCTGATAACCACGCCAAAATGAAAACCCTGAACCCTCAAGACATGGATCAAATCTTGCCATTGCTCAAATTGGATCAGAAGTTGAAAGCCATGCGCAATCAATTGGCTGGGGAGTTGGGGACTGTGGTGGTGAAGTAACACCGCTTACAAATTACCCTCTATCTTCTTATTCGCCACCAATTCCGCCACACTTCTCGCCGCATGCATAAAGTCTGAAGGGATCATGACAATGGTAGTCGTGTTGTTGTCGATGCCAATTTCAGCCAACATTGCATGCGCCGCAATTCTAAGGCGATGGTACTGCCTTCCATTTCCCGGGCACCCTGGGTCAATTTGATGGAAGCCTCTAATTCTGCTTCAGCTTTGACAATGCGGGCTCTTTTTTCACGAATGGCTTCGGCTTCTCTGGCCATTGCCCTTTGCATCCCTTCGGGAATTTCCACATCCTTCATCTCCACCATTTCAATTTTGATGCCCCAAGGTTCGGTGGCCGCATCGACAATTTTTTGCAGGGTTCCGTTGATTTGTTCCCTTTCGCGCAGTACTTCGTCAAGCGTGTGCTGACCGATGATGTTGCGCAGGGCGGTTACCGAAAACTGGTAAACGGCCTTGTTGTAATCGGCCACCTTGATGATGGCGTCTTCTGGATTGGTGATTTTGAACCAAAGCACTGCGTTTACTTTGATTGTCACACTGTCTTTGGTGATGGTTTCTTGTTGCTCCAGGTCGACGGTTTTGGTGCGGATGTCTACTTTTTGTTGTCTTTCAAGGAGTGGGATCAGCCAATACAGCCCCGGGCCTTTGATCGATTGGAAGCGACCTAGTCTGAATACAATGGCACGCTGGTATTCCTGAGCGATCCGCAGACCGGATAAAAGTACAACGATGATGATCCCGATAATGGCAAATGGCGACATGATGTTGGTTTTAGGTTCACATTTTAGTTCAAAAAATTGAGTGTAAAGAGCAAAATAATGCTCAAAATTCCAAGAAGTGCGGTAATGAATAAATGATCAGCGATGGTTTCGAGGCGTTTTACTTTTTTGTTGCCAGCCCGAATAGGAATGAATGAAAAAAATGCAAGATAAGGTTACTGTGCCCATACGTTAAATTTTTTTTTAATTTTTTACCCACCTTATCCTCTTTGGCATCACTTTTGTAAACGCTAAACCATCTTCCTGCGTTATCAGGAAGGATACCGTTCAAAACAACACAGATTATGATGAAGAGGATCGAGTTTTGCCTGACTTGGGTATCGTTGCTGTTGCTACAAACTGCTTTTGCCCAAACTTTTACCCCCCTTGCCATTGAAGTAGAAGCCGAAACCGGTATACTTTCCAATCCCTGGGGTGGTGGGCTCAACTGTCCTCAACTCTCTGAAGCCGATCTCAACAACGACGGGCTCCTGGACTTGTACGTTTTTGACCGCACGGTGCACTTGCACCTGGCCTATGTGCGCAAAAACAATCAGTATGTTTTTGCGCCCGAGCTGGTGGCCAATTTTCCGGCCTTGACCGAGTGGAGTATGCTGCGCGACTACAACGGCGATGGCATCAGCGACATCATTGCGTATTCGGATATCCCTGGAATTGATGGCCTGACCGCCTACACCGGGTATTGGCAAGGGAATAAGCTGGCCTTTAAACGGTTTCCCTTCAAAGGCCCCTTCAATTTGGCCTATTTCCCCCTGAATTCGGGGGGTAAGGCACAGGTCTACATCAGCCGGATCGACATTCCGGCCTTCGACGATGTCGATTGTGATTCCGATTTGGACATCATTACCTTCAATTTATCTGGAGGGTACATTGAATGGTACCAAAACCTCTCGGTGGAAAAAGGGTATGGCCGTGACAGCATGATTTTCAAACTGCAAAGCAACTGCTGGGGAGGGGTTTATGAAGATGGACTGAGTGCCAACATGAGTTTGTCGTCCGCACCCGGCAAGTGTTTTCAAACGGGGGCGAATAATCCCTCGGTAGACTACCGGCACGCGGGTTCAACCCTGACTACCACCGATGTAGACAGCGATGGCGACCTTGATTTGTTTATCGGCGACGTATCATTCAACAACATCAACTTGCTGACCAATGGGGGAACTTGTGCCCAGGCCTGGTTCAACAAGCAGGATCCACGTTTCCCTGGCAACGACAAAGGGGTAGACCTGCCCATTTTTCCGGCGGTATTTATGATCGACATCAACGCCGATGGTAAAAAAGAGGTATTGGTGGCCCCCAATGAAAACAATGGGTCAGAAGATGTAGATGTGCTATGGGTGTACGAAAACAACGGCAGCAAACAAAATCCAGAGTTCAAATTCAAACAAGACGATTTTTTGGTCAGAGACATGATCGATCTGGGCACGGGGGCTTACCCCAGCTTTGTGGACTTCAACGCCGATGGCCTGATGGATTTGGTGGTGGGCAATGGCGCGCGATTTTTGCCGCAGGGACAACGGTCGATTGGGCTGACCTTGCTGCAAAATGTAGGTTCCCGGCAAGTTCCCCGCTACCGCATCGTCAATCGTGACTGGTTGGGTATGAACCAGTATAATCGTGAAAATTTCGCCTTGGCACCTACTTTTGGTGACATGGATGGAGATGGCGACCTCGATATCGTCGTGGGTGCCGAATTTGGTCAATTGTATTACGCCGAAAACATTGCCGGCTCCGGAAAACCCATGCAGTTTGGTGCCTGGCAAGAGAAATACATGGGCATTGACATTGGGCAAGGGGCCGTTCCACAAATCATGGACATCAATGGTGATAAATTACCCGATCTCGTACTGGGCAATCGCCGGGGCAACCTGAACTACTTCCAAAATACGGGTACGCTCCAGAAAGCGGCATTTACGCCTCAGGACAATGCATTGCCCAACATCCAGCGTCTGGGTAAGGTAGACGGCACAGCGGAGGGCAATTTTATCGGGTACAGCGCTCCTTTGTTTTTTAAACAAAATCAAAGTTTGCAACTCTTGTTGGGTACCGAAAAGGGGGAATTGAGGCTGTACGACAACATCGACAACAACCTCAGTGGCACTTTTCACATGAGTGATGCCAACCTGGGCGGCATGCGCCTGGGCGGCCGTACCAAAGCAGATTTGGCCGACATCAACGGGGATGGTTTTTTGGATATGGTGGTGGGCAACGCCCGGGGTGGTTTGAGTTTGTACAGCACTTCATTCCGCAGCGGACAGGCGACTCCGGTTCGCGAACCACTGTCTACCAAAGCGCTCAGTTTGACGCCTAATCCAGCCAACGATTGGGTATCGATCCCTGGCCTGGGGGATGAAGAAGGAATCCTGAGTGTGTACGACGCAGCTGGTCGCTTGGTGGTTCAAAAACAAGTAAATCAGTACAACAGTAGCCTGCAAGTTGAGGCCTGGACGCCGGGTGTGTACTTGTTTAAGTTGAGCACCGAGGGGAAGGTATTTGCGGGAAGATTGGTGAAGGCGGGCAAATAAAAATTGGTTGAAAGTTGGTTGAGGAGTTGAGGCTACCGCAGCGACTTAGACAGCCACTTGTTTAAGTCGCTGCGGTAGCCTCAACTCCTCAATCCTCAACTCCTCAACCTCATTTAACCATTAGAATCTAGCGGTCAGCCCCACCAAACCATTCAAGCCCAGCACCGGATAATGTTGCCAGCGTTGGCGCTTGTTGTTCAGCATATTGTTGACGCGGGCAAAGACCCCGATGTTGTCCGTAAGTTGGTATTCGGCACCAGCGCTTACATCCACCAAAGGATTCAAATTGCGCGATTCGGTTCCACCACTTCTGACAGGCACCCCGTTTTGCAGGTACAAATCACCCCGGATCTTCAGTTTTTTCTCCAACATGCTCATCACTGCACCCACATTAAAGGTCAAAGAGGGCAAGTGCCAAGGCCTTTCTTCTCTTTTCAAGTCAAATACGTTTTGACTCACCGAAGCAATCAAGCCCAGGTTGTCGAACAATTGGGTAGATATTTCGCCGCTGATGGTGACGATGTTTGCGGTGTCGTACAACACGTTGAAACGGGGAATCGAGTCGCCATTCGTGACAAAAAGTGCTAGGTTGTCTACATTTTTGAACCCTACCTGACCACGGTATTTGACGCCTTTAAATTCCCCCTTGATACCACCGTAGAAATTGGTATAAAAAGAGTTCCGAATGTCAATCCGGGAGGACAAAAACGGGTTATAATCGGTCAGGTTACGGAAGTTGTTCTTTTGCAGTCCCCCTTCAATTCCAGCAAATGCCGTAATCAGGTTATCCACCACGTTGACCGAAGCTTCCAGATCAGGATAAATGTAAAACTCATCGGTGTGTGAGGCGATGTTGGCACCCACCTTAAAGCGGAAGCGGTCAGAATGGAAGCCAAAGTTGGGCTTGAGGAAAAAGTTGTTCAGGCTTTGGCTGGTGGTGTCTTCGTAACCTGTGAAGTCAGTTTGTAGGGTTAAACTCAGTGGATGTTTTTTATCAAACCACTTGGTACCGGTCAAACCCAGGTCAAAACCCGTTTCCCTTGCCGCGTAATTATCAGCCATGGCGTACAAGTTCACACTGGCACTGTAGTTGAAATCCGCAACCGTTGGTTCGCTGTTGTACACCTTGGCGTCGGCGTAAAAGGTATTGAAGCGCTGCTTGACATCCTTGGCATCGTAGGAAAGCTGCGTGGGGAAGTCGTCGTCGAGATCATTGTAGCCATAGAAATACAAGGTATTGGTTTTGTACCCAATGTTTCCACCAACCGAAAATCCTTTATCGGTTTTAAATACCGCATTGCCATTGATTTGAGTACTCCCAAAACGTTGGTTTTCGAGGTTTTTACTGTTGTCGGCAGAATAGTGGTTAAAATCCACCCCGATGTTTAAATCATCTTTGGTCACAAAATCATGCGAACCATCGAAATAAAAAGCTCGTGGATACCCCATTCCAGCCTGGAGATAAGTTTTGTAGATGTCCGTAGTAGGATCACTACGCCATTCCAAGGGTCTGATCTTGGGTGCAGGGTAATTCACATTCAAAGGCTTGGCCAAAATGTTGTAGTACTGCCGGCGGTTGGAGGTATCAACCGCGGGAAGGATCGGTGGCACTACAAAGCGCTCGGCATCAATCAAACGTGCATTGAACTGCTTGATGACGTCTACCGATTCGGTGGGCAGGGTTTTTTGTGCCCAACTGGCTGTGCCGCAAAATACAAGAAGGGCGGCCAGGATGATATGTTGTTTATACATGATGTAGAAGTTGAATAGTTGAAAAGTTGAAGGGTTGAAGAGAAGTTGAATAGTTGAAGAGTTTATAGTTGAAGAGTCGGGTAGTGCAAAATCAGCGCACTATGCTATAGCTCTTCAACATTTCAACTATAAACTTTTCAACTATTACCCCCCGCCGCCACTTTTTTGGAACTCCAGCACATTGCTTTCCGGCGTTTTATTCAGTGGAGAGCTCGCTTCAATTTGTTTGTTGATTTGGGCAAGGCGCGTTTTGGCCGTATTGACCACGTCCTTGTCCTGATCAAAATTTTCGAGCAGGGCTTCCAACGCCGCTTTGGCATTGTAGAGGTCACCTTTATCGGCAAAAACGTCGGCCAACAAGAGTACACTCTTCGCTACCCAATATGGATAAGCGGAGCTTTTTTGGTTGGCTTCCAAACACAATTGCTGCGCCCGATCCAAATTGCGTTGTTTGTAATTGATGAACGCGATGAGGTAGCGTGCTTCCGCCGTTTGTTCGTTGTCGCTGGTTTGGATGACTTTTTGCAAAGCCGGAATGGCATTGGTGAAATCATTGTTGTCAAATGCCTGCTTGCCGATGTAGAAATTGGCCGTGGCAATTTGACTGGCGTTGGCACGTGGATTAGTGGCCACTTTTTGCGCCAATGTAGCTACTGCAGCTTTATTGCCCGCCCGGTAAGCACTGCGCATGGCGCCCAGTTGGGCTTCAAAGATGAGGTTTTCATCCGTGGTGGCTTTTTCCAAATCAGAATAATACTTAAAGGCCTTGTTGAAATCCAACTCGCTGTTGTAGGCGATGACTGCCCCTTTTTCCAGAGCTTTAGCATAATTTTTGCCTGCTCCTTGCAGGATGAGCCAATCGTAATCCTTCAAAGCCAGACTGTATTGTTGGGTAGCCACATAAGCGTCACCCCGATGGTAGTAAGCCGTGGACAAGTATAAACCCTGAGGGAAAGAGCGGATATAGCTGGTGTAGCCTTCAATCGCTCGAGGGTAGTCCCCGTTTTCGTATTTGATCTCCGCAGCGCGGAAGTTGATCGAGTCACGTTTGAGGTTGTCTACTTTGTAGCCCGGAATGGTTTCCAAAAAGGCAAAATACTCCCCGGGTTTGCCCAGATCCTTGACGTAGATCTCTTCCAGAGAAGCCCGGGCCAGATTGGCTTCGGTGGGTTCTGGACTATTTTTAAATACTTGTTTGTAGTAGTTGATCGCACCGTCGTAATTGCCTGCATTGTAATTGATCAGGCCGAGAGCCAAAAATCCCTGGTTAACCAGTGGCGATTTGCCCCGGTATTTGGTGACCAGATTTTGCAGGTGGGGGATGGCATCATTGGATCGGCCAATCTCCTGGTAAGTTTGGCCGATGCGCAGCAAGGCATCATCGGCAAATTCCGAACCCGGGAAATCGCGGGTCAGGCGCTCCAGGGAGACAATTTCCTCCGTACGCCGACCCCGCAAACCTTCAATGATGGCTTTTTGGTAAATGGCGTAGTCAAAATTCGCCGACTTGCGATCAATGGCCTCGTTGTAGTACCGCAAAGCGTTGTCGTACTGGTTGAATTTGAAATACGAGTCTCCTAGACGCAGGGTAGCATCGCCCAAAACGTTGTTGGCAATTTTATCGTTGCGGTACTGGCCACGGTTGCGGTTGATCCCATCAACTGCCGCCTGGAAAAAGCCGCGTGCCCGCTCGTAGTTGTCTTGCTTGATCAGGTTGTACCCCTGGATGTAATTGGCGGTAGCCACCGAAGATTCTTCAGGAAGGTTGCTGATGCTGCGGGTTAAGCCCAGGAAGCGATCCATGTACTGGGCACTTTCCTGGTAATTTTTTTCCCGGTGGGCAACATCGCCCAACCAGAATAAGGCTACGGCCTGTACACTCAGATCAATTGGATTTTCCAGTGATTTTTGCAAAATTTCACGCGCGGCCTGGTTTTCGTTGTTTTGCAACAATTGCATGCCCCGGTTTACGGCGACTTTTTGGTAAGTGGCCTGCATTTGTGGGGGCAATCCACCGCCGTTCCGGCGGCGCACATCGTTGATGATCTCCAGAGATTGTTGATAATCGCGGTAATTGAGCAGCACGTCGGCCAACAACCTTTGTGCATCCTGATAGTAGCGCGAATTGGGGGCAAAGTCTTGCAAAGTGGCCACAGCTTCGCGGGGCTGGTTGAGCTCGTAAGCCAATTTGGCGTAGTTGAAACTGGCTTCTTCTTTGATGAGCGGGTCAAAATTCAAACGTTTGGCCGCCGCCAGGGCATTGAGTGCATTGTTCTTTTGGCCCACTTTGAGGTAGGAATCCGCCAAATAAAACATGGCATTTTGACCAATCGGTGACTCAGCTCCGGAAAGGGGGCGCAAGGTTTGAATGGCTTTTTGGAAATTACCCGTCTGGTATTGGGTGTAGCCAATTTGGTACAATTCCTCTTCACGCAGTTTTTTGGAATTCTCCTGGTAGTATTCCAGATAAGGCAGCGCCCGTTGGTAATTGCCCAACTCAAAGTACGATTGCCCTACGAGTTGCTGGATTTCCTTCAGGTCGCGAATGCCTTTGTCGTTGGCCTTGGGCTCGGCATAAGCAATCACATCCTGGTATTTTTTTTGGGCAAACAGAATTTGGGTCAAATAGAAAGGAATATAAGGGCGGTAAGTAGGGTTGTTCTCCACAATTTGCAAGGAAGAAGCCGCCTGCGCGTAATCTTGTTCAAAGAAAGAAGAAAGCCCCATGTAATAATTGGAAGGCGCATAATAATCGCCATCGGCTTCCGCAATCACATCGCGGAAAAAGGATTTGGCCAGGTTGAATTCTTTGAGCGCAAAATTGCTGTAACCCTGGCGGAAGCGCATCTGGGTCAGGGTGCCTTTGGACATCCCCAGCGTAGGCACCTCATTGTAAAATTCCAGGGATTTGGCGTATTCTCCTACGTTGAAGTAGTAGTTGCCCATATCCATCAAGGCTTCCTGGTATTCCGGGTCGGGGCGGAAGGAGCGAATGAAATCCATGGTCATGACTTCCCCTTCTTTGAGGCGCAATTCCACGGCACATTTGGCCATGTACAAAGCGGCCCGGGTCCGAAAACCCTCGGCTGCGGTTTCATTGATGGGTAGCGTCAGGTCAATGGCTTTTTGGAATTCGCGTTTTGCTTTGGCCAATATGCCTTGATCATAGAGGGTGACGCCTCGTTTGAAAGCTCGGTTGGCTTCGGTGTACACTGCCGTTTGCTGGCCCCATAGGGAGAGGAAACTCAGCAGCAGTAAAGGCAAGAAAAGAACCTTTTTGGTCATCATTTTAGATTGATTATCCGTTTAGGGATTTTATTTGCTGTAGACCAATTGATTGGATATGTTTCCAACGTTTTGAACTACGGTTTTAACCCTTTTAGGGGAGAAATTTATAAAATTTTAACATAACGGGTTGAACTTATACCGAAGAAGCGCTGATTAAATTTGCTCCTGCACTTTGCATATCCAGCAAAGCCTGTTCAACGTCGCCAGCTTGTAAGTTAACACCCCGACAGGCGTCTTGGATCAAATTGACCTTGAAACCCAGTTCCAGAGCGTCCAATACCGTGAATTTCACGCAATAATCGGTGGCAATGCCCATGACGTACAGTTCGTCTACACCTTGCGCTTTCAGGTAATCACCCAAGCCAGTCGCCTTGCGGTGTCCGTTGTCAAAAAATCCGCTGTAGCTGTCGATTTCCGGATCAGTGCCTTTGACAAAAACTTTGTGGATGCCCGCCGTATTCAGGGTAGGTACAAACTCGGCACCAAAACTTTCCTGTACGCAGTGGATCGGCCAAAGCACTTGGGACAAGCCATGTAAATCGATCACCTGGCCGGGTTTGCGCCAGGGGTGATTGGCGGCAAAGCTGCCATGCGTGGCCGGGTGCCAGTCCTGGGTAGCCAGAACCAGATCAAAATGCGGCATCAAGGCGTTGGCGATGGGGATCAGTAGGTTTCCTTCTTCCACGGCCAGTGCGCCGCCGGGGCAGAAGTCATTCTGTAAATCAATCAGTAGAAGGGTTCTCATCGGTATTCCTATTTGTCCAAACAAGTCAGTTGTTTCATGAAAAAATCAAGCTGGTATACTTCGTATTCTTCGTAGCCACTGCTCCAAAATACGCGAATTTTATCGACTTCACTTTTTTCCAAAAAACCGAGTTGATCCTGCGCGATGCCGTAGTGGACACGGTAGGTCAAGAGGTTTTCCCGGGTATCAAAACTACCGCGATCCATGGTTCCCGAGCGCAGGTTGATGAAATCACCATTGATCAGGCGAATGGTCAGGATGCTGCCTTTTTCAATGAATCCGTACGCTTCTTTGGCATTGGGGGTAGAAAAAGTGAATTCCAGGGTCAAAAAACGGTATCCACCGTCGAGGCTGCTCAGGAAACCTTTACAGCTCAGGTATTCTTTGTCTTTGAGGAAAATGCGCAGTTTTTCATCGGTAAAGCTGAACAAATGTTGAGCCTCCATTTCTTTGCGGTAACGCCCCGTGGTCTGGTCTTTGCCGTTGAACTTGAATTTGCATTGCGCTTGTTTTTCCAGGCCGTAGTATGGATTGGTTTTGACAAAATCCTGGTAATAGGGCGTACTGGGGGAGATGGAGGAAAAAAAATCGGCTGACAAGGCATCGGCTTTGGGGAAATAGACCTGGCTTTTGCGATTGGCATCGGCGATTTTAAACACTTCGAGGATGTTGCCTTTGCGGGTTAATTCATCGGCTTTGGCCAATTCCTGTTGAGCGATTAGTGCTTCGGTTTTGGATTCCACTTCGGTTTTGCGGGCAGCGCTCAAGCGGATGTTCAAGCGGCGCAGGTTTTCACTTTCGGCGCTTTCGCGGGAACTGGCGGTCGTGAGTTCTTGCTCCAGTTTCAGGCGTTGTTCGGTGGATTTAGCAGCGCGATCCTGGGCGATATCTACGGCTTCTTTGGCCAACTGGGATCTACGGGTAGCAATTTTCAAGGCATCTTGTTCCGTGAGCAGCACCGGATTGTCGAAGGGGGTGACGGAGGCTTCGTACACCGGGTAATCGGTTCCGCCGCCACTTTTTTGATTGAAATATTTCCAACTCCCATCGGGGTAAACAATAATCTTTTCGCCTTGGGCATTTTGACGAATGACCTGTGCCGACAAAGACCAGCAACTCAGGCAAAGGAAGAATAAGTATAGGCTTGTTTTCATACTTGAGGGTGGCGTAATTAATTGCAACAATCGTTGAGACGTGGTTTATGCACAAAAATAACGATAAATAGCGCGGAAAAGTGGACAACACTGCTGTAATTGTATCATTTTTGCATGTTCAACAAAAAATATGCTGTTACTCTTCAAAATTGGTTTTTTGCCCATTCGTATTTGGGACTTATTGGATATCTTGATCGTAGGGTATTTGATCTACCTCATTTACCGCTTATTGCGTGGAAACATTGCCTTCAACATCTTCATCGGCGTACTTACCCTATACGTTTTTTACTGGTTGGTGCGGCAGTTGGAAATGCAACTCTTGTCGGCGGTGTTGGACAAATTTGTCAGCGTAGGGGTCATCGTCATCGTGATCATTTTTCAGCAGGAAGTGCGCAATTTTTTGTTGCTACTGGGCAAAAGTGCCCTCCAGCAACGCTCCAACTTTTTGGTCAAAATACTCCTGGGCCGCAATACCCCGACTACACTACAGGATACGAGCCGAGAGGTAGCATCAGTCAAAACCGCCTTGCAGCACCTGAGTGAACAACAAACGGGTGCTCTGATTGTACTGGCCAAAGACGCGAATCTGGAAAATCTGGCGTATTCCGGCGTCCGCATCGATGCCCAGATCAGTGAACAATTGCTGGAAAGTATTTTTAATAAAACCAGCCCCCTGCACGATGGGGCGGTCATTTTGCGCAAAGGAAAAATAGTATCCGCCGGAGGCGTATTGCCGCTCTCCGAAAAAGCAGACCTGCCACAAAAAGCGGGTTTGCGTCACCGCGCAGCCGTCGGAGTGACCGAACAACTAAACGTAGCGGCGGTGGTGGTGTCTGAAGAAACGGGACGGATTAGTTGGGCCTATGAAGGGCAGTTTATACAAGATGTGGAGATGGGGGAGTTGGAGGCGTTTTTGGGCGCGCATTTGTAATTCTGAGGTTTCTTAAGTTTCTTAGGTGGTGAAAGAATACCTTGCTGCGCAGGTTTTTTTGCTTTTACCACCTAAGAAACTTAAGAAACCTCAGAGCCACCTCAGAAATTATGCACCTACGGCCCTCACCAGCACAGTTGGATCGGGGGCTAAATTTTTACCACCCTATTGAATGTATACTTTCTGCACTGTCACGCCCAGGTTGCTGCTTACCTTCGCCACATACATACCCGTAGCCAGGTTCGGGTTCAGCGCGATGGTACGGGTGCCCGTTTGTTTGGAAAGGTCAGCTTTTAAAAGCTGTCGCCCGTTCATGTCAATCAATTCAAAATACTGATAAAAGCTTGGGGCATTCAATTGGACGCGTACAAAACCATCACTGATCAGGGTAGGATATATACTGGCCAAGGCTATGTTACTTTTAAGATTTTTGCTGGAGGTAGTCCCCGTTGAAGTCAGGCGGGAAACACTGTTCCGGGTATTGGAAACCACAAACACCTCCCCGTCCTCGGTTTCTCCAAAATCCACCACTCCGGTTAGTGGAAGGGTTTGGGTACCCACCGTCCAGGCGCTCGCACCATTGGGGATGATTTTGTAAAAAATGCCGGAATAAAAATCAGCGCCGACGTAACAACCTTGCAAAGCAGGATAATCCGTACCTCGGTATACTACGCCCCCAGTAATGCTGGCAGCAGGATTTTGTGAAACGTAGGCATGGGCTGGGAACACAAACGTGGATGCGGCGGCACAACCCGCAGTATTGTACGTGACATTGCCTTCATAGCAGCGCCAGCCGTAATTGGTCCCATTGAGCGCATTGGCTGCCCTAAAATTGATTTCTTCAAAGGAATCCTGGCCGACATCGCCGATCCACATGTCGCCAGTTTGGCGATCAAAACTCCAGCGGTAAGGATTGCGCAAACCCAGGGCGAACACCTCATTGCCAAATGGGTTCCCGGCGGGGATGCTGTAGTAAGGTGGAGTTAGAGAAGTGTTTACGCTGAAACGCAAGATCTTACCAAGCAATGAGGTCGTTCTTTGGGCATTGCCATTGGGGTCGCCGCCACTCCCGCCGTCTCCGGTAGACAAATACAGGAAGCCAGCTTTGTCAAAATGCAATTCCCCGCCATTGTGGTTGCTGAAAGTAGGGTGCGGAATGGTGATGAGGATGGCCTTTGAAGCCGGATCAGCAACGTTGGCATCGTTGGTGCTTATCCGATAGCGGGATATCTCCAGGTCGCCCGCTGCGTTGGTGTAATACACGTAAAAAAAGCCATTGTTTTTGTAGTCAGGATGAAAGGCCATACTCAACAAACCCCTTTCGCCACTGCTGGTGATATTGGGTACGGTCAGCAGGGTGGCCAAGAATTGAAAGCTTGAATCGTACACGCGGATGCTGCCCGCTTTTTGGACAATAAAAACCCGCTTGCTGCCGTCTCCGGCGTTGACCAATTGCATGGGGGCACTCAGTCCTGAGCTTATCACCGGACTCAAGCCAATGTTAGGCTGGGCAAAAATGCTGGTGCTGACGATGGAAAAAAGGATGAACCAATAGTTTTTCCACAATTTGCAGTCGAGGGAAGAGGGAAGTAGACTCTTTTTCATGTTTAATGGTTATTTGGGTGTGTTTAAATGTGGGTCACCCAGGTAAAATAACCATTTTAGCAGCATTGTTGTTATATGAGCCAGAAAATACTGTCGCCTAATGACTTTAATTGGCTTTTTTAATTGATCCAATTTTATTCTTTGAAAAAATTGTTGACCTTAAAATATTACCCAAACTTGTTTAGTTTTGAGTGTTCTACACTAGGAAATTTATCTTATCAAAAGCTTATTCAATGACCAAAACCAACCCATACACACTCGAAGACGAAAAAATAGCTCAGTATGCCAAAGCAATCGGTCATCCGGCAAGGGTGTTCATTTTAAAGTTTTAGAAAAGCGTTGTAGCTGTTTCGCGGGTGACATCTCTTCGGAGTTACCCATTGCCAACTCTACTGTGTCCCAACACTTGACCGCACTCAAAGAAGCTGGCTTGATTCAGGGTACCATCAACCCACCTACCATCCGTTATTGCATTAATCAACAAAACTGGCAAGAGGCAAAAACGCTATTTGAAGGCTTATTCACATAGTGTTAACATTTTTTTGCCCGCATTATTCGTATTTTTACGAAACACTAATAAGCTTTGTATAAAATTCTTACCAAATGAAACAGATCAAAATACTGGGCACTGGATGTCCAAAATGTAAAACTACGGTAGCCAATGCATTGGAGGCGGTGAAACAAAGTGGTGTGGAAGCCGAGGTCATCAAGATTGAGGACATCCAGGAAATCATGGCGTACAACATCTTAAGTACTCCAGCTTTGGTCATTGATGAAACGGTAAAAATTAGGGGCCGGGTAGCTAGTGTGGAAGAAATCAAAACGCTGCTAATTCAGTAATAATGTTCGACTGGATTCAACAATTTGCCGATTGGTTAATCTACGATACCATCGGGATCGCGGCACATAGCAAGTTGGGCGAGGCGCTCAATTTTTTTGTGTACGACAGCCTCAAAATATTGTTTCTGCTCTTTCTCATCACTTTTTTGATGGGAATTGTCAATGCCTATTTTCCCATTGAGCGCATCCGTAACTTTTTGTCCCGCAATCAATTGTATGGTGGCGAATACCTACTGGCGTCCAGTTTTGGCGCATTGACGCCCTTTTGTTCTTGTTCTTCGGTACCACTGTTCATTGGTTTTGTCAAGGGCGGCATACCCCTGGGGGTTACCTTTGCCTTCCTGATCACTTCGCCATTGGTGAATGAAGTGGCCATTGCCATGTTCATCGGGATGTTTGGTTGGAAAAGTACCGTCGTTTACGTCATCAGCGGAATTCTGCTGGGGGTGGTTGGCGGGATGATTCTGGGGCGGATGCGCTTGGAGCCGCTGTTGTCCGAATGGGTACAGAACCTGCTGAAACAGGCCCAACGCGAGGAGGAACTGGAAGAAGAAAAAAAATCTTTGTGGGATCGTTTACCGGAGGTTGCCCGTGAAGCATTTGGTATCGTAAAAAGTGTTTTCTGGTACGTCATCATCGGCATTGGGATTGGGGCATTGATGCACGGCTTTGTGCCGACCGGATTTTTTGAACGCTACATCAGCCGGGAGAATCCCCTAGCGGTTCCGTTGGCTGTCTTGATGGGTGTACCCCTGTACAGCAATGCAGCGGGAGTCCTGCCGATTGTACAGGTTTTGGTGCAAAAGGGCATTCCCATTGGCACCGCGATCGCCTTCATGATGGCGGTAGTGGGGCTTTCCCTTCCCGAAGCGACCTTGCTCAAAAAAGTGATGAGCACGCGATTGATCGCCATCTTTTTTGTGGTGTAGTCGCGCTAGTATCATCATCTCCGGGTATGTATTTAACCTCATTTTATAACAACTTGCCCAACTTAACAATCCCGTACGACATACAAATTAAAAGCATTCCATGCACGCCAAAACCGCCGAATTTGATTCTGAATTACAAGAGCTGGCGCTACTTGCCAAGCTCCTCTCCCACCCTGCCCGGATTGCGATCATCAAGCTTCTGGCTGCGCAAAAAACTTGCATCTCAGGCGATATTGCCAACGAACTCCCACTGAGTCGCGCTACGGTGTGCCAGCATTTGCAGGAGTTAAAAAATGCAGGTTTGATCAAGGGAGAAATCAGTGGTTTGAACGTGAATTATTGCCTCAATGTAGAGAAGTGGAAGGCCGTCAAAGCACGGTTTGAGGGGTTGTTTGCTCTGACTATTCATGATTTCCACTGTAACTGTTAACCATTTACACCCACCAAGATGAATCACAAAAACGTCCTTGTCCTCTGTACTGGCAATTCCTGCCGCAGCCAAATCGCTCACGGGTATTTGGCCCATTTTACTAACCCGAGCAAAGTAACGGTGTACAGCGCCGGGGTGGAAACCCACGGCGTTAACCCCCGCGCCATAGCCACGATGCGTGAAGATGGCATCGACATCAGCCAGCATACTTCCAACAACGTCAATGAATACCTGGACGTAGGCTTCGACTACGTGATCACAGTGTGCGACAATGCGAACGAACGTTGCCCTATTTTTCCGAGCAAAGCGCAGAAGTTTCACCACAATTTTCCCGACCCAGCTAAGGCAAGTGGAACCGAAGAAGAAATCATGCAGCAGTTTCGGGAAGTGCGGGAGGTGATTAAGACGTATTTTGGCGATTTTGCGAAGCAGTACCTGCAATAGTTTGTCGCTCGCGGAGCCTAAACCTTCTCAACTTTCTCAACCTCCTCAACTTTAAACAAATATGTCTGCCAACGACTGTGCGCCCGCGCACGAACGCAAAAAGCTCAGCTTCCTCGACCAATACCTCACCCTTTGGATTTTCCTGGCGATGGGCATTGGGGTAGGCATCGGCTATATTTTTCCCTCTTCCGCCAATTTTATCAACTCTTTTTCGTCCGGAACCACCAATATCCCGCTAGCCATTGGCCTGATCCTGATGATGTATCCACCGCTGGCGAAAGTGCGTTACGAAAAAATGGGAGAAGTATTCCGCAATACCAAAATTTTGACCGCCTCCCTGCTCCTGAACTGGGTAATTGGCCCCATCCTGATGTTCCTGCTGGCCATTACCTTTTTACGCGATCAGCCCGAATACATGATTGGTTTGATCCTGATTGGACTGGCGCGTTGTATCGCGATGGTGATTGTGTGGAACGAATTGGCCGAAGGCAACCGCGAGTACGCCGCTGGTTTGGTGGCGTTGAACAGCATTTTTCAAGTGTTGCTCTACAGCGTGTACGCTTATTTTTTCATCACCATTTTGCCGCCGATTTTTGGCATGAAGGGGCTGGATGTCAACATCACCATTGGCCAAATTGCCGAAAGTGTGGCCATTTACCTGGGCATTCCTTTCCTTGCCGGGATCATCAGCCGTTATGCCTTGATCAAAATCAAGGGGGAAGAGTGGTTCCAAAACAAGTTTATACCTTTCATTTCTCCCATCACTTTGATCGCGCTGTTGTTCACCATCGTGGTGATGTTCAGCCTCAAAGGGGAATTGATTGTACAAATCCCGTTGGATGTATTGCGCATCGCGCTGCCCTTGGTGATTTACTTTGCCATCATGTTTCTGGTGAGTTTTTTCATCGGCAAAGCCTTTGGCGCTGATTATGCTCAAAATGCATCCATCGCGTTTACTGCGGCGGGCAATAACTTTGAGTTGGCCATTGCGGTGGCGATTGGGGTGTTTGGCATCAACAGTGGTCAAGCTTTTGTAGGGGTGATTGGGCCGCTCGTGGAGGTACCAGCTTTGATTGCCTTGGTGAATGTGGCGTTTTGGTTGAGAAAGAAATATTACCCAGTAGCATAAAAAAAGGGCTTGGATGTACCGGACATCCAAGCCTTTAAAATACAATCAATCAACTATTTGATGAAGTAAGCAAGGCTCAAACCGAGCCCTGTACCCACCGTAAATGATTCTGCAATGTACTCGCGACCATTGAACGCCTGGGTCCGTTTGTTGACCGAGTTCAAGATGTTGCGCGCCGTAAAGCTCAACTGATAATTGCTCGCAAATCGTTTGCTGATTTTGTAATTGAGCAGCGGAAATTCCTGCTCATACACATCAGGCGTTGCAAACAAGGCAATGTTGTACAACTTTTGTCCAGAAACGTTGAAGGCCAAGGTTGACTCCCAACCTTTTGACGGATTGAGGTAAGACAAGATGATGTTCACGATGTATGGTGCTTGTCCCTGGAAAGGACGGGTACGGGTGCTGTAATTGGGGTCCAAAGAACGAGAGTTGTTGTATTCGTCTTCTGGAATGTTGTATTCGGATTTGATGAGCGCAAGGTTCGTGCTCACAAAGAAGTTTTCAAACGTTTTACCCAAAAAGTCGAGTCCTTTGCGGAACTCTAACTCCAAACCATAAACACTCGCCTCATCAATGTTGATGAAACCCAATTCCGGGATGGTTGCCCGTGGGTTGAATGCCCGAATGATCGGATCATCAAAACTTTTGTAAAATGCGCTAATGGCCAAAAGCTCTCCGGTAGTAGGATACAATTCGTAACGCAAATCGTAATTTTGGATCAGGGTACGCTTCAGGTTAGGATTACCCACATTGAAAAACCCGTTTTTGGTGTCAAACTGCTCAAAAGGTGCCAGTTCCCGCATATTGGGGCGAGCCAGGGTTTTGGAAGCAGCCACCCGCAGGTTTGATTTTTCCGTAAGCGCATAGATGAGGTTCCCAGAGTACAAGAAGTCGGTCAGGTTGATCAAACCTTTGTCGGAGGTAGGATCCTGGCTCTCTACTTCCAGTTGAGTGCTCTCAAGTCGTACACCAGCCACCGCTTTAAGCTTGGGCGTAAGGTTATAAATGGCCATACCGTAGGCAGCAAAAATATTCTCCTGCCCGGTATAAAAGTTTTTGGCGTTGACCTGGTTGATGTAGTGATACCCCGTAGTGTAACGGGTGATGGCACCACTGCTGTTGGTCTGGGTACCGATGATCCCGAAGTTAGCGGGGTCATAAAACTTGTTCCAGTCACCCTTAAAGGTACTGATCCCAATGGTGGAAGGCACGCCTGTGTTGTTCAACTGGTAACGGAATTCTTCGAAGTCACGACTGGTGCTGTTGAACAGTCCACCAAATTTGAGCCGGTTGGAACTGGTTACACTGCCCCTGTTCAAGAATGGAATAGAAATGTCCAATTTACCGGAAGTAACCTGATCATCCAAGCGGCGGAAAAAGTGGTAAGGAAATGCGAACTCGGCGTTGTTGATGTTGTATTCTGCGTCTTCTCCCTCTCCGAGTTTAACAAAAGCAAAATATCGCAAGTCTGGTTCTTCCTGGAAAGAACGATTGGTTGATGCAATCCATTCTACTTCCGTCCGGTTCAAGGTCGGAAAAATGTGCCGTCCTGTCAATTGAACATTGGAAAACTGACGTTGGGTAAACTCTAGCGTATTGGTATTGAACACGCTGGCTGATTCGGAGACTTGCCCAAAAAATGAGCCCGCCTGATTGCGACCTACAATTTCGGCATCGTTGTTAAAGATGTAATTGACCCCAATGGTGTGGTTGTCGCCCAGTTTGTAAGAAACATTGGCCAAGGCGCCCAATTGAGGATTTTGGGTACTCTTCGTCTCCATCAGATTTTGATAGGCAAAAAGCTCCTGCGGGTTGGTGTAGATAAAGGTACCTACATTACCATTGTCGTAATGATTGTAATTAGCAGAATAATTAACGCCAAAAGTAAATCCCAAATCATTACCAAAGAGTTTGACGCGATTGCCGATGCTGAAATTTAAGCTACTGTTCAATGGAGTATTGCGCAAGGAAGGAATGAACTCGTTGCTCAAATCCTTGGAAGAGCGATCGAAGATATCGCGTACGGCATTGTTGTTCGGGTTGGGATCGCGTGCAGTCAGGTAGGTACTCGAAGAAAGCAGGCTCCGATTGTCGGCATTCAACAAATAATCGGGCTGACCACGGCTACCGTCTTCAAAACCCAACCAATCGGTTTTTCCTTTTTCCTGGGTTCTGAAATTGTCAATTAAAGAAGACTGCGTATTGAATTCTTGTCCTACCTGAAAATACAGGTTAAATTTTTCAGGGAATGCTTTAGTATTTACATTGACCAGCCCTCCACTAAAGTTACCAGGTAGATCAGGTGTAAAGGTTTTTACGGTAACAATACTCTCAATGATTTGAGATGGAATCAAGTCCAAGCTAGCACTGTTGCGGTAAGGATCCGTACTAGGCAAGGTCACACCGTTGAGTTGGGAGAGTGAATAGCGGTCACCCAAACCCCGCATAACAATAAAACGGCCGCCTTCTACCACGGCACCAGTCATTTGTTTCATGGCATCAGCCGCATTGGAGCTACCCGTGCGGCCAATCTGCTGCGAGGATACTCCATCCTGAATGGCAAACGCTTTGCGTTGAATGGTAATCAGCGCCGCGTCGGTATTTTTCACTTGTTTAGCCACCACAACTACCGTTTCGAGCTGTTGCGCTTCTGTTTCCAACGCACCGTCCAGTGTATTGGTAGTACCAGCTTTTAGGTCAAAATCAGTAATAACTTGCTTGTTGTACCCCGTGTAACTGATTTCAATTTTGTAGACGCCGGGCGCAGCATCGATGGTGTAGTTTCCATCAAAATCGGTGACATTACCCGTCACTTGAGCATCGTTTTGAAAAAGAACAACGGTTGCCCCAATCAGGGACTCTCCATTCTGTTTGTCTACAATTTTACCCGCAAGAACTCCTGTTTGTGCAAAAACGAAGCCTCCAATCAAGATAAAAAAAGTCGCTAAAAAGGCCTTTGCTAGATAGTTGTGTGCCATAATGAATTTGTTTGTGAAACGACAAAAAGTGGAGGGTTCCCCCCCCACTTCCTGTTTTAGTATGTGTCAGTTGATTGATTACTCTACAATCAGCTTTTTGGCGGCAAACTTGCCGCTTTCAGTGGTGAATTTCACCAGGTAAACACCGCGGATCAAACCAGACATTTCAGTCCTAACCACTCCCGTCGTATTGACTTGAGTTGTTTTGGCCAAACGCCCTTCGATGGAGAAAATGTCGATCCGAACTTTCTCATCGAAGTTAGATTCCAGAGTGAATTGATCCTGCGTTGGGTTTGGATAGATTTTGAAACGATCCAAAACACTAGTCGCAAAATCTTCGGTAGACGTTGTAACAAAGCCCAGGTGACCATTGCGGGATAAAGTAGACCAGCCAGTCAGCCAGTTCTGCTGAGCATCGTTGGCAAATGCACCTTTGAAATTCACTGCAGTGAAGAATGGATCATTCGCAGGTAAGTGCCGCCAAATCCGTAGTATACGCAGCGCCAGCCAATGCTGGACGAGGATCCAACAAGCCATCAGCACTCCGGCTGATGCTGCTCAATACTGGATTTTGAACGAAGTTTTTGTTGTCATTCAAGTGTTTGATGAGTACTGAACCAGTAGGATCGTCTTGGGTTGGGTTACCAGAGGTAATCCGAATGATACCTGTGCTCGTTGCATCGAGTGTATTCGTTCCGTTGCCGAAGAACAAGTTGTTCAGCAATTTCAACTCGCCTTTCACCAGTTTCTGGTGCGCGTCATTGGTCGGTGTATTTTTGTCTTGTACTTCGAGTACTTTGGTCTTCTGACCCACTACGATAGAGTTGGCAATCGTACCCGCGGTACCTGCGCGCAACAACCAAGCATTGGCGTTACCAGCCGCAGCACCTACTCCTGAACCAATATGTGTCCAGTTGTACAGCGTTGGATTGGAGTACAAAGCAGCGTCATCTGGAGTAGAACCGTCGAATTCACCGCCGTTGTCGGCAATATCGGGACGCTGGATCGAGAACCAGAACTGGCCTTTACCCGTGTAGACTTCATCCCAGTCGTAACTATCATCTTCAGCAAAAGCAACAACCGCGTACTTCAAGTTTGGTGCACCACCGAAAAATTCGATGCCGTCGTCAGAGTTGGCGTAAACTTCAATGTAATCCATGACCGTTTTGCTGCCAATAGCGCCCAAGGTAAGGCCGTTCAATTCTGAACCGGAAGCAATCTGGCGACCACCATGGCGGATGGAGATGTAGCGCAATACACCAGAATCATCAGCATTATCAGTACCACCATATAATCCACGTGGCTCACTGGTAGAAATACCTTCAACCGATGCTTGAGCGTTTCCGTTTTTCTGGGTAACGCCTTTACCCAGAACAACCAAGCCACCCCAAAGGGCGTTGTCAGTTGGGCCCAGGTCGGTTGGGTTGTTTACATCATCCGCTTGCGCAGTAAAGATGATCGGTGCATCAGCACGACCGTCGGCATAAATTTTCGCACCACGGGCAATGACCAGTGCTGATGGGTTGTTGATATCGGCACGCGGCGTGAATTTCACTACGGTTCCTGCTTCAATATTCAGCACACCTCCTTCTTCCAGGAAAACCAGACCATCCACCACATAAGTGTTGTTTTTCGTCCAGTTGTAGGTCTTGCCTGCTACCAATGAAGAGTCAACAATATTGATGGACTGACCTGCAGTCTCAGTAGCCAAGTGTCCGTTTTTGGCCAAGGTAGACCAACCAGCAGCCCAGTTGTCTGCACCGTTGGCGCCAAATGCACCTTTATAGTCAACTTGCTTAAAGAAACCATCGCTTGGAACTGTAGCGAGATCAGTAATATACGCTGCACCACTACGAGTCACGCGTGGGTCAAGCTTTCCATCGGCTGTACGACTGATGCCCAATACACCTGGATCTTGAACGACGTTTTTGTTGTCTCCCAAATGCTTGATTAGGACAGCACCGGTGGGGTCGTCTTGCGTTGGATTCCCAGAAGTAATGCGAATGATTCCAGTGCTGGAGGCGTCGAATGCAGACGTTCCATTGCCAAAAAATACGTTGTTCAATAACTTCAATTCTCCTTTTACCAACTTCTGATGGGCATCGTTGGTTGGGGTGTTTTTGTCTTGTACTTCCAATACTTTGGTCTTTTGCCCAACCACAATTGAGTTGGCGATGGTACCAGCAGTACCTGCGCGCAGCAACCAACCGTTGGCATTGCCAGCAGCAGCACCTACACCAGAACCGATGTGCGTCCAGTTGTACAAGGTGGGGTTTGAGTAAGGCGTAGCATCGTCTGGAGTGGTTCCGTCAAATTCACCACCATTGTCAGCAATATCCGGGCGCTGAATGGAGAACCAGAACTGGCCTTTGCCTGTGTAAACTTCATCCCAGTCAAAACTATCATCTTCCGTAAAAGCAACAATGGCGTATTTCAAATTGGGTGCGCCACCAAAAACTCAACGCCATCATCAGAGTTGGCATAAACTTCAATGTATTCCAGCACAGTTTTGCTTCCGACAGCACCCAAAGGTAAGTCCATTCAATTCTGAACCAGAGGCAATCTGACGACCACCGTGGCGAATAGACGCGTAACGCAATACCCCAGAATCATCGTTATTGTCGTTGCCTCCGTAAAGACCGCGAGGCTCACTCGTAGATATTCCTTCTACAGATACATTGGCGTTACCATTTTTTTGCGTAACCCCTTTGCCTAAGATAACCAAACCGCCCCAAAGTGCGTTATCGGTAGGTCCAAGGTCGGCTGGGTTATTCACATCATCAGCCTGTGCAGTGAAGATGATTGGTTCTTGAGCAGTACCGTTGGCATAGATTTTTGCACCTCGTGCAATGACCAGTGCAGAAGGGTTACCCAAATCCGCGCGCGGTGTAAATTTCACCACAGTGCCTGCTTCAATGGTCAATTCCGCTCCTTCTTCAACGAAGACAAGTCCGTCGCAGAGATAAACGTTGTTTTTGGTCCAAGTAACTTTCTGACCAGCGGTAATACTCGCATCGGTGATGTTCACCACCGTTTGAGCGGTAATACTGGTGAGGGTGAGGAGAATCAAAGTGAAAAATGTAAAAAACCTCTTCATAATGGTTGGTATGGTTGGTTATCAAAATGCTGCCGCAAATGTAAATCGCCAATGTTAAGCCATTTTTAAGTCTGAGTTAACTATGCGCACAGCTTGCGTTAAGTTTTGTAACTCATTGTTAATTGAAGAATTAACATTGAGCCCAATGGCAACAGCGACAAAAGTCTCAACCAAATATGAAGTGGATGTAAAAGAAAGGTTATTTTTAAAGACCATCGTTGGTCAACACAAAATCCCCTGCATGATGACGTTCACCATGCAGGGGATTGTTTATCAATCAGGTAGATTGACTAATATTTTTCCCAAATTTTAAAGTTCTTCTTTCGGTAATTGAGGGAAAATTTCATTTTGCTCAATAGATCACTGCCAATGATCCCATCCAATTTTAAAGTATTGCCTTCAGAAAGGTGATCAAAATTCATTTCTGTAAAATCAACCTGGACAAAGCCAAGGCCCCCGATGGCAATTTTTTGCAAGCGTAAAATTTTGCGCGTTTGGGTTATTTTATCCAAACCGCGGATGTTGTTGATGCCTTTTTGTTCGTAAAAACTTGCCGTCAATTGGCTCAAACACTTTTCACTGATCAAATTGGATTCGGCTCCGGTATCAATGCCAAATCGCCAGGTATGGCCTTCTATTTTGACTTCAATAATCGGCAAGTGGTCTTCCAAAACCAAATTGGTTATCGCTAATGGCATCCTTTCATCCAGGCGCAGCGATTCGTCTACAGGCAACAAATACAGCATGTGTTCTTTGGGAGCTATCAATAATTCATGCTTTTTTAGCACACTATATCCGATTAGGCCCAATAATTTTTGTTTGTTGCTGGATTCCAACTGTTGCAAATCCAGGGCGTAGGCAGGAATATTCTTCCATTCTGCCTTGTCAATTTTAAACAACTTCACCACAGTGTTCTCCATATCGAATGCAGCATTGACGCCATTGGCTGCTACTTCTTTTTTGGGGTGTGGCTCATTGATAATCAAGGTAGGAGCGCCCGTATCCAGGATAAACAGTCCTTTTTGGTTGCTCAACTCTGCTTCCAACAGGATATTGGTTCCTGAAAATTGGAATGGAATCGCCACAACTTCACTGTTGGTCGACCATTCCTTTGCATCTAACACAGTCGTTTCTTGGGTCTTTACATACGCAATTCTACTTTGGCCATCTACAACGGTTACGGCAATTGCAAGGACCCAAACACAGAACACTTTCAAACCAGTCATCGCCAGGTGATTTAGAAGGTGAAACCATAGATTTGGGCTGGCTTTGCAACCAGTTAATCTTAATTTTACTTCAAGTTTACATTAAATTAACATTAGAATCAAACTATCGGCTTCCTTTTTTTACACATTTCTTTGAATGGAACCAAAATGACGTTGAAAGCACCCTTAATTTCGATGTTTGGTAAAAAAAATTTCAGGCTGATTGTCAGCCAGGTTAAGTGATTTTTAGGCGAAAAATCGCGACAAACCAATGGGCTTATGCGCTTTTGTCGTACCTTTACGATCCGTAACAAGGAAAGCTAAATAGCGAAAAGCGAAAAGCGAAAAGCGAGCATACAAAACCCTGATCCTCAATCGGTGCTTTCGTACTCACTTTTCATTCTTCGCTTTTCGCTTTTCGCTTTTCGCTATTCGCTAACTATGACTAAGTACATTTTTGTTACGGGCGGTGTGACCTCTTCATTGGGAAAAGGCATCATCTCAGCTTCGCTGGCCAAACTGCTGCAAGCCCGAGGCTTCTCCGTAACCATCCAAAAATTTGATCCCTACATCAACGTCGACCCCGGAACCCTCAATCCCTACGAGCATGGAGAATGCTACGTTACAGACGATGGCGCCGAAACCGATCTGGACCTGGGGCATTACGAGCGCTTTTTGAACGTGCCTACTTCGCAAGCCAATAACGTAACGACAGGCAGGGTCTACCAAACGGTGATTGAGCGCGAGCGTCAAGGTGGCTATCTCGGTAAAACGGTACAAGTTGTTCCACACATCACCGACGAGATCAAACGCCGGATTCAAATCCTGGGCAATACGGGCAAATTCAACATCGTCATCACCGAATTGGGGTACGGTGGGCGATATCGAGTCCCTACCCTACCTCGAATCTCTGCGCCAAATGCGCTGGGAATTGGGTTCGGACAATTGCCTGGTGATTCACCTCACCTTGATTCCCTACCTCAAAGCGGCTAAAGAATTAAAAACCAAGCCGACCCAACACTCGGTGAAAGAATTGCTCAATACGGGCATCCAGCCCGACATCCTGGTGTGTCGTACCGAGCATCCCATCACCATGGACATCCGACGCAAAGTTGGTCTGTTCTGCAACGTAGACATCAACTCGGTGATCGAAGCCATGGATGCCGAAACCATCTATGACGTTCCCTTATTGATGCTGGAAGAACGTTTGGATTCTACGGTACTCACTAAATTGCGCCTCCCCGACCGTCGCGAACCCGACCTCACGCGCTGGAAAAGCTTCCTGAAAAAACTCAAAAACCCCAAAACAACCGTCAACATTGGTTTGGTAGGCAAATACAATGAATTACAGGATGCCTACAAATCCATCCACGAATCGTTTGTACACGCCGGAGCGGCCAATGAATGCAAGGTCAATGTGGTTCCGATTCACTCCGAACAATTGGAAGGCGATCCCGAAGAGATCCAGCAAAAATTTGCGGGTTTACACGGCATTCTGGTTGCCCCAGGTTTCGGAGAGCGGGGCATCAACGGCAAAATTGCGGCGATCAAATACGTACGTCAGAACAACATTCCCTTCTTTGGGATTTGTCTGGGCATGCAATGTGCCGTGGTAGAATTCGCCCAACACGTACTGGGCTTGACGGGCGCTGCTTCCACGGAAGTCAACCCCGACGGGCCTTACCCCGTCATCAACATGATGGAAGAACAAAAGAAAATCACCAACAAAGGAGGAACCATGCGCCTCGGGGCTTTTGAATGCGAATTGAAACGCAAATCCAAGGCCGCACAAGCGTATGGCAATCTAAAAATCAGCGAGCGCCACCGCCACCGTTATGAGTTCAACAACGAGTACCGGGAGCAAATTGAACAAGCGGGATTGATCGCTTCGGGGATCAATCCGGAATCAAACCTCGTGGAAATCGTTGAGTTGAAAGACCATCCCTGGTTTGTCGGGGTACAGTTTCACCCTGAGCTGAAGAGCACCGTGGAAAACCCACATCCATTGTTCGTCCATTTCGTCAAGGCAGCAGTGGGCTATCAAAAAGGGCATGAAAAGAACAAATCCGGCAATCCAGCTTAAGTCGGCCACAGGAGCAATGCTCTTGCGCATTGCTCCTGTGTTTTTATTGCTGGGCACGTGGAGTTATTCCTGCCAACATCCTTTTTTTTGGGATACCGTTCAGCTGGCCTCCCGCCAGGCGCAGTGGTATTACGATCAAAATTTCCACTATCTTTTGTTGCCCGATGTCATCGACAGTGGCCACCCCAGCGGTTTTGGGATGTACCTGGCGTTGTGTTGGAAACTATTTGGGCAAAATCTCCTGGTGAGTCACGCAGCCATGTTGCCCTGGTTGGGTTTGCTCCTGGCGGGTTTGTTTCGGCTCGGTCGAATCGTTGAACAGCCCTGGGGAAAATTTTTGCCTCTGCTGGTGGTACTTGATCCCGTGGTGTTGGGGCAGTGCTCTTTGGTCAGTCCGGATGTAGTATTGGTGGCCTTGTTCATTTGGGGTTTGATAAGTATATTTGATTGTCGTGCAAATGAAAAAAGCAGTTCGACCTCTCCGAGGTCGAAACACCTGCATTTCGACATTTTCTACAAACGTTCGACTTCTCCGAAGTCGGCGGAGTTGACCTCGGAATCTTCAACTGAAACCGACATTACGCTGCCTTACACGACTTCTCCGAAGTCGGCTGAGTGACCTCGGAGAGGTCAAACGTTTGTAGCATGATCACAGCAGCAGTTTTTCGACCTCGGAGAGGTCGCACACCACTCATACTTAGCATTTGTACTGTAGGTTTAGCGTTGATTAGTCTTAGAGGCATGATGGCCGTAGTGGTGTTGTACTTGTACCAAGTGATTTCCACTCCCGATCAGGCCTGGCGCAAACCACGGCATTGGCTGCGTACAGCCTGGCCATATGTGCCCTCTGGCGTTTTTGCGCTGGCCTTTTTGCTTTACCATACTTACGAAAAAACCTGGATTGGATTTCACGAAGATTCACCCTGGCGGGAAAGTTTCAATCTGGTAGGAGCAAAAGGGATGTTGAAAAATGTGGCCATTCTGAGCTGGCGCTTGCTGGATTATGGGCGCGTTTTCGTCGTTTTAGGCGCGTTGGTTTTGATTTTCACCCAAAAAAAATTACTGCTTACCAATCGATTTTTACCGCTGCTGGTGATCGCCTTATTGATGCAATTGCCTCATTTTTTACTCTTGCAAGGCGTCAGTGCGCACCGCTATTTGTTGCCGGTATTTCTGGTACTACATGCGTTGTTGCTGGTGCTGTTGAACCAAAGCGGTCTCCAATTTAAGATCAAATCCATCCTGCTGACCGTGGCCATTTTAGGCTTGGCCAGTGGCAATTTTTGGATTTATCCTCGGGGTATCGCCCAGGGTTGGGACAGTACACCTGCGCATTGGCCCCATTTTGCCTTGCGTAAGGAACTGGTTCAGTATCTTGATCAGCAAAAAATACCTTTGTCGGAAGTTGGAACCGTTTTCCCAGAAATTGGCCCCTTGCACTGGCGGGATTTGAATGGACGGCAAGATGGATTCAGTGCGCTGGATTTGCAGCAAAATCAATACGTGTATTATTCCAGTGTGATGAACGATTTTTCGGATGAACAGCTTGATCTTTTGTTTCAAAAATGGCCCCGGATTTTGGAAGTAAAAAAGGCTGGATTGGAAACCATTTTATTTAAAAAACCAGAGTAAGTTTTTGCCATGGCTTTTCGCAAAAAAAACATCCTTGAACTGGAACGCAGCAGCGTAAACGACTATAAAACGCAGGAAAAAACGCCCCTCATCCTGATCCTCGACAATGTGCGCTCTGCCCTCAATGTCGGCTCGGCATTCCGCACTGCCGATGGTTTTGCGCTGAGCAAAATATACCTTTGCGGCATAACGGCCCAGCCTCCGCACAAAGAAATCCTCAAAACGGCCATCGGTGCCACCGAATCGGTGGATTGGGAATACGTTGAAGATCCTTGTACCGCAGTGCAAGCGCTACAAGCCGCTGGCTGGCAGGTATTGGCCGTTGAACAAGCTGAAAACAGTACTTCTTTGGAACAGTACACCCCTCCCGCCAACGCTAAACTCGCCGTAGTTTTTGGCAATGAAGTCAGTGGGGTGTCCGATGAAGTCATGGACATCGTGGATGGCGCCCTCGAAATTCCGCAATACGGCACCAAACACTCCTTGAATATTGCGGTGTGTGTGGGGATTGTGGCGTGGGAGCTGTTTGTGAAGTTGAAAAGTTGAAGGGTTAAAATGTTGAAAAGTCCGGTAGTGCAAAATTAAAGCCACTAATTCAGATCGGTGGAAGGCATAAACTCTTCAACTCTTCAACTCTTCAACTTCTTACTGCCGCGATACCCGCTCCAACTCATCCTCCGTTGCCGTACTGCGTCGGCGCGAAGGTTTGACGTCGTTTTTGCCAAATTTGTACGACAAAGTCAGGTTCAAACGACGGGATTCATTGCGGGGATCAACGATGACGTCAACTGTACCCTGTTTTACGATGATATGCGGCTGGCGCGTGAAAAACACATCGCTAAGGTTGAGCTTCAGGTTGCCTTTGCCCTTCCAGATGGGTGTTGAGGCGCCGATGTCCATGCCCCACATTGGATCGAATTCAAAAATCCCTTCCAACATTTTAGTTTGATAAAACACGGTCATTTCGCCGCGCACTTTAGCGGGCAAGTTGAAGGTGTTCATGGCCATAAACTGTGCTGTAAACTGGCTTTGGTTGATGGTTCCGTTGTTGAATGGCGAATCGAGGTCGTTGATGTACCCTACGATGTTCACCCGGGTGCTCCACCACTTGGCCCATTCAACAGGCGCGGAAACGGTTGCACTGTAGTTTTTAAAAGTGCTCAGGTTGGCGGTAGTTTGATACGTTTGGCGCAGAGCATCATCTTGCTCCAGGATCTGGGTGATTTTATCGGTGGTGTGGTTGTAGTTCAGGCTGAGGACGTATTTGTTTTTGAAGGAAAAATTAAGCCCTACCGTATTGGTGAATTCCGGGGTCAGGTAAGGATTTCCTTTGCCAAATGTGTACTGATCGATGAAGTATACAAAAGGGTTGAGGTCTTCGTACGAGGGCCGGTTGATGCGGCGGCTGTAGTTGTAACTCAGGCTGTTGTCTTTACCAGCAGGATGCGAAATGCTCAGGCTGGGGAAAAAATTGAAATAATTGCGGGTAAAACGCTCCGACAATGTAGGCGATTGGCCCAAGGCATCCGTCAATTCACCGCGCAAGCCCATTTGTACACTGATTTTGTTGAGTTGGGTACTGAAGTTGAGGTATCCAGCGTGAATGTTTTCGGTGTACATGAAGCGATTGGAACGCAGGGGGTCATTTTGCCAGATGTCTTCGGTAAAGGTCTCCACCACTAAGTCGTTGTCGGTGTCCACAAAACTGCTTTTCCACCCCGCTTCCAGCCGCGATTTTTCCCCCAGTGGGCGGGTATAGTCCATTTTAAAGGCCACAATGTCTACCTCCAGCGCGGCATCGGTGCGCACGATATTGGGAATGTCCACCTCGGTTCCAGCAGTGTTAAAGAAACGGTTGGAGTTCGTTTGTAATTTATCCGCATTGTTGTTGGAATAGTCGGCGTCAAAACTCAGCTCGTGCCCTTTGGTGTCAAAAGCGTGCTTGAGGTTGAGGTTGGTGGTGTAATCGCGCCAGGTATCCCCGCCTGTGTTGTCGCTGCGCACTTCGTTGAAGGCTCCGGGTAAGGCGCCGCTCAAGAGGTTACGCCCGCTGGATTGAGGCACCCACTCCCCCAATGAACCATTGGCGAGGACCCCCAGGGTGGTTTTTTTACTCAAAAACCAGTCGGCTCCCACGTTAACGCGGTTGTTGTCGGACCACATCAATTTGCGGTCGTACTGCTTCATTTCCGTGAAGGTGTTTTCAAAGGGGATGCGGCGGAAAATATCGATGTCCTGGAAACGCTTGTTGTAAAAGTTGCCGTAGGATCCAAACACGTTGAAGTCTTTGGTACGGTGATTCATGCGCAACTCAGCACTTCCCCGGGGGTTTTCGCCATATCCGGCACCCAGGGTCAGGTTGCCGTTGGTGCCCAGGCCCTTTTCTTTTTTCATGCGGATGTTGATGATGCCAGAGGTACCGGCAGCATCGTATTTGGCGGAGGGGTTGCTGATGATTTCGATGGCTTCAATGCTGCTCGCTGGCGTGTTTTCCAACAAGCGGGTCACTTCTTCCGCCGACATGTAGGTTTGTTTGCCATTGATCATGACCAAAACGCCCGAACGTCCTTTGAGGGAGATCGTGCTGTTGTGGTCGACCATTACGCCAGGGCTTTTGGCCAGAAGTTCGAGGGCATTGTTGCCCGCAGCAACCGGGCTGGCGTCTACGTTGATGATCATTTTATCCTGCTGCAACTCAATGAAAGGTTTTTGGCCTTTAACGGTTACCTCGCCCAATTTGACGGCGGCGGATTGCAGGTGCAGGTCGCCAAGGTTCATTTCGGGTTGTTGGGTAGTCAACTGCATGGATTTGGAAAAATAAGCAGCGTAGCCGAGCATACTGCCTGAAATCAAGTAAGTGCCTTCGGGTACGGCTTCGATGGCAAATAAGCCCGCGTCGTCGGTGACGGCCCCTTTGACCAGCGACGAGTCTTTGGCTTGCAACAGCAATACATTCGCGTAGGACAGTGGTTTTTGTTGTTCATCCAGCACCCGACCTTTGAGCAGCGTTTGGGCGGATAGTGTAGAAGAAATTCCGATGCAAAAAAACAACAATAGTGAGAAGGTGTACGTCGGCTTTTTCATAACAGCTTTTTTTCCGGTGATTTTAATCGCTTAAACCATAAGCTTAATGCCGGAAAGACGAGCAGCCCTTCATCAGAAGTTACAGCCCAGGTGGGCTTACCCGACCAACGTCAAGATTTATTCGCTGAGTGTTAAAATTTTTAAGATTAAATCGGCTGGTACCACACAAAGGAATAAGGGTAGGGATTCTCCTCATCGGCGGGATGATCTTCCCGTTTGGTTTCTTTCCAAAATGAAAGATCAATTTCCGGAAAAAATGTATCACCCTCACACGTGGCGTGTATTTCGGTGATGATCATTTCATCCGCCAGATGAATGGTTTGGGCATATATTTCGGCGCCGCCGAGAATGTTCAATTGTTGCACGCCCAAGGTTTCAGCCAGGGCAAAAGCGGCTTCAACGGAATGCACCACTTTGGCATTTGCGGCCTGGTAGTCCTTTTGACGGGTTACCACAATCACGTCTTTGCGCCTTGCAAAAAGCCCCAGGCCTTCCGGGGTTTGGTAGGAGTTTCGTCCCGTCAGCAAGTAGCCATTCTGGATTTGTGCCAAAAAAAATCGAATGTCAGCAGGCATATGCCAAGGCAGGGTTTGTTTGATCCCGATGGCGTTGTTGTCGGATTTTGCGGCGATGATGGTTTTAATTCGGGGTTCAGGGTTTTCTTGGGGTTCGAGGGTTTCGGGGGTTCGAAGGTTTTAGGGTTCTGAGGTTGGAGGTTCAGGGTTTGAGGGTTCGGGATTTGCCCATAATTTCATGCTGCAACCGGACAACCCTCGAACCCCCGAACCTTCGAACCCTCGAACCCTTAGTTCTTGAAGTACTTGACTGGCGACTTGGTATTGTAAAAAAAGAACGACCACATATCTGCCTGTTCTTCAATGATTTTCGAAGTAGGTTTGCCTGCCCCGTGGCCCGCGTCGGTTTCGATGCGAATCAGTACGGGATTGTCTCCGGCATGGCTTTTTTGTAGTTGTGCTGCAAATTTGAAAGAGTGTGCTGGCACCACCCGGTCGTCGTGATCAGCGGTGGTGATCATGGTGGCGGGGTATTTTACACCTGGCTTGAGGTTGTGCAAAGGCGAGTACGACTTCAGGTAATTGAAATATTTGGGGTCATCGGCGGAGCCGTATTCGGGAATCCAGCCTTTGCCCACCGTAAATTTATGGTAGCGCAACATGTCCATCACACCCACTGCCGGGAAGGCTACCGCAAACAAATCGGGGCGTTGGGTCATGGCCGCACCCACCAACAGGCCACCATTGGAGCCACCGGCGATGGCCAGCTTTTCCTTGGAGGTGTATCCTTCTTTGATCAGGTATTCCCCCGCTGCGATGAAATCGTCGAACACGTTTTGCTTCTTGAGCAACATGCCTGCCTGGTGCCATTTTTCGCCATATTCACCACCACCGCGCAGGTTGGGCATGGCAAATATGCCCCCATTTTCCAATAAAATCAGGTTGGAAGTGCTAAAATAAGGGGTGAGGCTGATGTTGAAACCTCCGTACCCGTAGAGGTAACAAGGATTTTTGCCATCCAGCTTCAAGCCTTTTTTGTGTACCACAAACATGGAGACTTTCGTGCCGTCTTTGCTGGGGTAAAAAACCTGTTTTTCTTCGTATTCCTCCGGGTTAAATTTCAGGGGAGTTTTGAAGAATTGCTCAGATTTGCCCGTCTTCAGGTCATACTTGAAGATGACACTGGGGTAAATGAAGGAAGTAAAAGTATAAAAAGTGATATTTTCCTCCTCTTTGCCGTAAAAACCACCCGCCGAACCTACCCCAGGGAGTTTGATTTCCTTTTTGTTTTTGCCATTGTAATCCATTTGGAAATACCGCGTGGTGGCATTTTGGAGGTAATCGGCAAAAAGCTTTTTACCCACCGTACTGGCACTTTGCAACAAGTTTTCCGACTCAGGAATGATTTCTTGCCAGTTTTTTGGATCAGGTTTGGCAGCGTCAATTTCGATCACCCGGTAATTGGGTGCATCAATGTCCGTTATGGCTAAAAAGCGCCCATTGCCGAGGTGTTGAATAATGCCACTCTTGTTTTTATAGCCTGGGAAAATGGCTTGAAACGGGCCATCATTGTCCAGCTCTTTGATGTAGGTAGCGTATCCGTCGGTACCTGGTGCGGCATACATGACGAAGTACTTGTAATCTTCCGTTACCCCACCGTAGTGATAAATGTTGGGATTTTTGCGGTCTTCGTAAATCAGTTTGTCTTTGGACTGGTCTTCCCCCAACTTGTGGTAATAAACGGAGTGGTACTGGTTGTTGCCGGAAAGTTCTTCTCCTTTGGCCGGTTCGGGATATCGGCTGTAAAAAAAGCCATCTTTGTACCAGGATGCACCTGAGAATTTCACCCACTTGAGCAAATCCGGCATTTCTTTTTTGGTGGCAATCTCTACTACACGGATTTCCTGCCAGTCGGAACCCGCCTGGTTGCGGGCGATGGCCATGTATTTGTGGCTGGGATCGGCTTCCAGCAAACCCACGGTAATGGTGCCGTCTTTGGAAAGGGTATTGGGGTCGATGAACACTTCGGGGTCACCATTCAAACCCTTTTGGACGTAAATGACCGCCTGGTTTTGCAGGCCATCATTTTTATAAAAAAAGTAATAATCACCTACTTTGGTGGGCGAACTTACTTTGGGGAAATTGTACAGCTCGGTATACCGATCGGCAATGGCTTTGCGGTAAGGGATTTTTTCCAGGTAATCCGTAGTCACCGCATTTTGGGATTTCACCCATTTCTTCACATTTTCGGCGGTGTCTGCTTCCAGCCAACGGTAAGGATCACTTACTTTTGTCCCGTGGTAATCGTCAACATGCGCCACCGTATCGGTGGTTGGGTAGCTGACTTTGAGCTGTTCATCCATGGTAGATTCTTCTTTTTTGGCGCTACAGGCGCCAAGGAACAATAATAAAATGGCTAGAAATGAAATTGGTTTCATTATCGTGGTGATTTTTTCGTAAATTTGGTCAATTGCGTTTTCGTGCATCGAAAATACTTATTTTTGGGAAACCATCCTTTGGGGAAATGGAAAAATCACCAAACTGATGGCGGGTGGAGAGGAAAATCAGACTTCAATGATTTTTGATTTCAAAACTTACTATAAGTCAATACTTTGTGGCATGTGCAGTTACACAAAGTTTTCCTAATGCCTTAAGACATATACATGAAACTGTACATCAAATACATGGTCAGTTTGCGTTGCAAAATGATGGTGAAAGAAGAGTTGACAAAATTGGGACTGCACTTTGTGGTTGTAGACTTGGGCATGGTGGAAATCATGGAAAACATTAACCAGGAACAGCATGATCAATTGAAAATAAATCTGCTCCAATCCGGTTTGGAGTTACTGGACGATAAAAGGGCCATCCTTATTGACAAAATTAAAAATGTGATTATTCAAATGATCCATTATGCAGAGGATTTGCCGACTACTAATTATTCAGAATACATCAGTGAACAACTGCAATACGACTATACTTATTTGTCCAATATTTTTTCAGAGGTGAAAGGCATCACCATCCAACAATTCATCATCAACCATAAAATTGAAAAGGTAAAAGAGTTGTTGCTCTACGACGAGCTCAACCTCACGGAAATTTCCTACAAATTGCATTACAGCAGCGTAGCCCATTTATCCAACCAGTTCAAAAAAATTACTGGACTCTCCCCATCATTTTACAAGCGCCTGAAACAAAAGCGCAAAGGAAATTTGGAAAACATCTGAGTTCAAACTTTAGCCTGGAGTTGCTCAAAGACCGCCAATTGGGTTTTAAGCGATTCGAGGTATTGTTCAAAATCAGCCGTACTGATTGATGTATCTTGCCGGGCAATAAACAGCGGCGTTTCGCTCAACAACTGGTAGAATTCAGCAAAAGCTTCGCGTATGGCCGAGGTAACCTCAATGATTTCCTGGATAAGTTCCTTTTGTGCTTCGCTTTGTGCCTGCGTTTTTTAAATTTCCTGCCTCAAAATGCAGCATGGCATCCGAATGGTAGCGGGTAGCTGAGGAAAAGAATTTTCCTAAATTTGACTGATGCTCAATACCTGGAGCATTTTCTTCCACGTCGCTTTCTTCCCTTAACCTGTCGGATTCGATTTCTTCGAACCGGACCGTGCGATTGTCTTTTAGATAGGTCATTTGGTTTGAGTTTTGAGGTATTTTTCCATGGTAAGCCTGGCCATCAGGTAGCTCAGCGTAGATTCTGCACCCTGGTTGAGGTTTACCTGTTTTTCCTCCAAGCCATCATAACAGCCACCGGTACAGGGGTTGTAAATGATCTGGTGCAGGTGGTTATTGCCCAAAAACCAGTTGAACGCCGTTTCCATTTTGTGCAAATAATTTTCATTTTGAAAAACATCGTAAAATTTGCCGAGGGTGAAAATGGTATACGCTACATCAATGGGTTGCTCGCCATATACGGCAGATTCCTGGCCTTTGTACAACCAACTTTGGTTGGAAATGACCTTGATACCGGTTTTATCAAAGGTACGTGACAACAAAAAATTAAAAGAGGCCTCGGCGGTTTCTTTGTAGACCTCCGCACCCGTTTCCAACCAGGCACACAACAGCGCTTCGGGTAAAATGCTATTGGCATACGTCAGGTACCCTTCGTACCATTGCCAATGCTGCTCCGATTCATGCCGATACATCTGCACCAAACGATTGGCCAGGGTTTTGATCAGTCGGGCGTTGCGGAGCGATTTTTTTTCGAGGTTGCAGTAGTACAATCCCTTGATGACAAAAGCCATCGCCCGGGTAGAGTGCATGCCTTCTACCTGCAGCAGTGCCCTTTGCAGGATGCCCTTTGCCGCAGCTACTAGTGCAGTGGGCAACAAAGCACGTCTGGAAATCAGGTAACCCAAGGCCCAAATGGCGCGGCCGTTGGAATCAGCCAAGTTGGTCGCGCTGTTTTGTGCCGTAAAAAGATAGGCTTTGTCTACATAATTCAAAAAATCACCTTCGGGCTGCTGGCAAAACTGGATAAAATCCAGATAAATGCGCAGGTATGCCAGATCGGTTTGATCCCCGGTTGATTCGTAATGCATACACATTGCAATCAATGCGCGGGCATTGTCGTCGAGGGTGTATCCAGAATCGATATCGGGTTGATTGATTTTTGAAAACTGGATCATGCCAAAATCAGTGGTCATTTTTTTGACGTGTTCCAGGTTGACTACGGGTAAGCGACTTTGCAAGGCAATTTTTTCAACTTGGTGACGAACAACTTTAGATTCTTTCGAAAAAATATTCAGGCCAAAACGGGGGCCAGCTACTTTCTGCAACAACAACGCGTGGGCAATGGCCGAGTTTTCCCAGGCGCTTGGAACGATGCGTTGCAAGGTGTTGGAGCGGAAAGCAGCCATTAAGGACTCGTCGCCCATTAAACGGTTGACTCCATTCGCCAACTGTGCGGTATGTTGAAAATCAACAATGATGCCCGAATCATCCCGTAGCACTTCCAGCGCATGTGGAATGGGTGTAGAGATAATCGGGCAACCACAACTCATGGCATAAGAGAAGGTTCCACTTACGGCCTGATTGGGGTCACGGGAGGTAAACAGGTACATCGGTGAGCTGCAAATACTCCAACAAATCTTGTAGTGGAAGGTAGCGATTGATGAATATGACGTGATGCCGAATGTTAGTTGCTGGACTTTTGCCGCAGCATCATCCGGTATTTTCCCTTCTGACTGGATGACTCCGGGGTGGGTTTGCCAATGATCAAAATAAAACTCTGCGGTTGATCGCAATGATGGCTGGTACGCAATTCAGGGTCGTTTCGATACCTTTTGCCTGAATTGAGCAGCCCAAAAGTAGAAAGCACTTTGCGGTTTGCTCAGTCCGTATTTCTCTTTCAGCGTGGTTTTGTCCAGATGCGGCACCAGGTGTGTACCATGCGGGATGACTTCAATGTTTTTCGGAAGTACGCCATAATCGTCGATCAACACTTGCGCGGAATTTTGGGTCATGACCACAATTGACGCACAAACTTTGCAATTTTTGTACTTTCTCCTTCAAGCGGCATCTGGCCGAGGCAATACGGTATGAAAAACAATGACGCTGGTTTGGTCAGCCAGGATAAAAACTGAAGAATGCCCCCTCTGCACGGCCTTGAAAGAACCCAAATTCATGTTGAATAAGACCAACTCAATTTTCATGTCAATATTGATGGGATGAGCCATCTCTTGATATTGGGACTCATCCTGCGTATTGAGTTGATATTTTACTTCTTTGGGGTAGACATAATCGCTTGTTCCTGTTTCCAGGGCGCAAACTTTGAGCGAGAAGGAATTGTGGTATTGATTTTTAAGTGCCTTGAGTAAGTCCTGTGAGTAAGTGGCTATGCCACATTCCCCGAGGCGGATAAGAGGTAATGAATAAGATTTCTGGTAGTTGATTCCTGAAAAAATTGATGCATTCCACCAGCTTCTGGGATAACTTCTGGAAATGAAGTCTTCGTGGCTTTTCCGGAACGTTAAAAACGAACTCACTATTCATGTTTGGCTTTCGTGTTTTGAGTCAACTCTGCTAGAGTTCGGGGAGTAATACTGAAGCGGCAATGCGCTCCGTCGCAGCGCCGTAATAAATGTATAACCTGTCGTCAAACACGGCAGCTCCAGTCGGAAGCATACGTTGTTGACTTCTCCTTTCAATTCCCATTCAATTCTGGTTTGAACAGTGGGTATGATAGTCGGCGATTTCTTTGCGAGGATCGTCAAATCCAACAAGGCGGCCAAGCGAGTAGACATAACCTTCGGGGTATCACATACCCCACGATAAATCAATATCAGCCTTTTCGGTTTCAATGGGTGGGCATCCGCCTCCGATGTAACTTACTTCGGTAAATATTTGGGTGAAGAACGATAGATCCGTCAAAATGAAGAAAATATTTTCCAAAACTCAGGTTTAACTCTTGTAGATTATCAATGGAGACAAGAATCTGAATATCAGGCTTGATCCGATGTAAGAAGCACAATTTGCTGTTTATTCTCCTTGGGAAAAAAATCAAATTTTTATCCCAGAGGTAGGCTTTTTTACCCGGTGGTTCAAAATCTCGTTTGTGCTCATTGTAGCGCAGGTATTTCTCATTGATCAATCCCTTGATTTCGGCAAGTCTGCTGGAAATCCTCGTACGGATTTGAGGCGGTCAATGCCTGCTTTTGAAATGTTGCAAATCGGTAGAAGTTGCCAGTGCGCCCAGCGCGTTTAGCCGTCATAAGCGGTATAGGAGAGGTAATACAGATCGTCGATCTTTACAATACGAGGGTCCTCCATACCTTGCAATTCATAATCAAATTCAGGAACCAGCAAGGGCGTGGTTGAGCGATCTTGAACAGTCAAGGGCCCTTTCAATTTGCAATAACCAACGCTGGAATGATTGCCTTTGCTCACGGCACGGTAAAAGAGGTGTACAAAATCTCCTTCGCGAATGGCGCAGGATTGAGCACTCCTTCATTTTCAAAGCCAAGCTCGGTTTTTCTCAGGATCACACCATGCTTTGTAACATTTACCATTGGCTTTGTTGAACTAGGAAGAAGTAAAACTAAATCAACACTCGATCCTGACTTACGGAATAGGAAGTAAAAATAGTCAGGTCGAGTGTTGTATTTATTGGGATTACAATCATTAATGGCACCTTGGTAGGCCAAAGTGTTTTAAAGCAAACTCTAACAGATTCGGAAACAAACAATGAATACAGTATCTCACGTTCTTGAGGGCTTTCCACATCTGGAGCATGTCTAAAACATGCTCTTAAGGCGGAAAATGGTCAGACCTTGATCTCCTTTACTTTAAAAATATTCATGCAGTGTAGCCACACTCCGTTTCCAGTTCATTTGATCAAGGCATCTGACACATTTTCGCCTTAGAATACAAACACCTAATAAGATTTAAGACTTTGGGCTTCCCCAGTCTTTGGATTGGGTTTGGGAACAAATACATCAAGAGCTGGGTTCTTTCCCTTTCCTTCAGACTCGTAGTCTGATTCTGGTTTTGTTTTGCAGAGGACTTGTCCGCTGGAGCTTTTTATGATTTTACTGCCTTTATCTTTACTCATGTTTTTTAGTTTGGTTGGTATTTGAATAACGGGGTTATCTGATTAACTATTGGGTATTACAAATTTACGTCAATTGACAGGGAATGTGTTACATATTTTTTATAAAATTTGCATTATTCCCAATTTTACTTTTTTTAAATGAAAATGTGGAAGAGATTTAATGATCTCTCCCGCATTCAAAATTGAGTAAATAAACCAATTATGTTTATTTCTTACTGCTTTGCGTAGTTTAGTTGATGCCTTTCATGACATCTTGTTTCGTCAATCCTGTGGTGTTTTTGTCAGGATCAGGGGTATTGTACTGAGGGGAGAAATTGAGTTTCTGCGCTGTATGGTAGGTTCTGCTCTGTTCATTTTAGTTTTACTATATTGCCAAACGCCACAATTTGGCCTGATAAACCGACAACTAGACTGGATGATATCGTAAGCCAGGTTCAGTGCAAGGAAGTTGTTGG
>NZ_JADKCX010000147.1 GCF_016718685.1 Haliscomenobacter sp.
GGTCCCAACAGGAATCGAACCTGTATCTAGAGTTTAGGAAACTCCTATTCTATCCGTTGAACTATGAGACCATATCCCCCGCGCAGTGCATCGCCGCTGCTTCGACAAAAGTATAAAATAGTTGAAGAGTTGAAAGGTTGAAGAGTTGAAAAGTTGTAGGTAGCACAATATTTGATCATTAAGTTCAACTTTTGGATCAGTGCTACAAATCTCGCGCTACCCACAACTTTTCAACTCTTCAACCTTTCAACCTTTCAACTACTGCTGAAACGCATACTGCACCAAATTCGCCCCCATCCGCAAAGCCTGGGTACGCGCCTCGGGGGTATCGTTGTGTACGTCCTGGTCTTCCCAGCCATCGCCAAGGTCACACTCGTATGAGTAAAAACAAAGCAGGCGGCCTTGCCAGATCAGGCCATAACCCCGGGGTGGTTTGTCATCGTGTTTGTGGATTTTGGGCAGGCCACCGGGGAAATTGAACTTCTGTCGGTAAATTTCATGGCCAAAAGGCAGCTCGGTGAACTCCAGTTCTGGAAAAACCTTTTTCATGGCTACCCGTACAAAGGGGTCCATCCCGTAGTTGTCGTCGATGTGCAAAAAACCGCCCGCAATGAGGTATTGCCGCAAGTTTTGGGCCTCCATGTCCGAAAAAACCACGTTGCCGTGCCCGGTCATGTGCAGAAACGGGAAATTGAACAGCTCGGGGCTCCCTACTTCCACTGTGGCATAATCCGGATCAAAAGCAGTGCCCAGGTTTTGATTGCAATACCGCGCCAGGTTGGGCAGTGCAGTGGGGTTGGCGTACCAGTCGCCCCCGCCGTTGTACTTCAACAAAGCCAGTTTCATACCCGCTGGCACTGGCGCAGGCTGTACGGGCGCAAAAAAATTCAGCAATAAGAATAAGAATAGCATAGTGTTTTTTTTAGGGGTAAATTAGTTGAAGAGTTGAAAAGTTGAAAAGTTGAAAAGTTGTGGGTAGCGCGAGATTTGGAATCCTGATCCAAAATTTGAACTCAAGGATCAAATAATGCGCTACCGACAACTCTTCAACTCTTCAACTTTTCAACTCTTCAACTCCTCAACCATTCATCAATTCAATCGTATGCACCGCCACTACCCCGGCAGTTTCGGTCCGCAGTCGGCTTTGGCCCAAACTGACGGGTGCAAAATTGCATTGGGTAGCCAGCTCAATTTCTTCGGGAGCAAAATCTCCTTCGGGGCCGATCACGACTATAACGCTTTGACCCGGCTGGTAAGTTTGTTGCAAGAGCGCCGCAGGTGGATCGGTAATCCAGGCAATGCATTTTTGCCCGGAAAAGTTCGCTTGTGCGGGTAAAAAAGTTTTTAAAGGCTGCAAGGGATTCAGGCGGGGCAAAAAGGTTTTGAGCGATTGTTTCATCGCCGAGAGGGTGATTTTCTCCAAACGATCCTGCCGCACCTGGGTACGCTCCGAATGCCGACACAATATAGGGGTAATTTCATCCACGCCAATTTCGGTGGCTTTTTCCAAAAACCACTCCAGGCGTTCGATGTTTTTGGTGGGGGCAATGGCCACATGCAGGTGGTAGGGTTTGCGTTGGGTCTGCTGTTTTTGGGTGTTGATTTTGGCGCGCGCCAATTTTTTTCCCAGCTCCAGCAATTCCGCTTCGTACCAGTTGCCTTTGCCGTCTACCACGCTCAGGGTTCGCCCGGGCGTGTAGCGCAAAACCTGCAAATGCCGGGTTTCTTCCTCGTCCAGCTCCAGCAAGTTGCCTACAATATTTGATGCGTAAAAGATGTTCATAAACCGATTAAAAACGTTGATCACCCTGCGGCGGAGTCAAACAAGATTGAATTAGCCACAAATTGCACAAATTATTCACAAATTTCATTCGTGAATAATTTGATTTGTGAAAATTTGTGTCATTTGTGGCTAGAAACACCCTCCAGCCCGACGAAGTCGGGGTGCTAAACTTTTACAAAATTGCTTACATTTGCCCGGGAGGCAACCAAAAGTTCCTCGGCAATGTTAAACAACTGCGAAAATAAAATCAAAAAGGAATTATGGGTTATTTGATTATGGCGGGTCAATTATTTTTGAGCCTGTCCATTTTGATTGTGTTGCATGAAATGGGGCACTTTTTCCCGGCCAGATGGTTCAAGACCCGGGTGGAGAAATTCTACCTCTTTTTCGATCCTTGGTTTTCCCTCTTCAAGATAAAAAAAGGTGAAACGGAATATGGCATTGGTTGGTTGCCTTTGGGTGGCTACGTCAAAATTTCCGGGATGATCGACGAAAGTATGGACCGCGAGCAAATGGCTGGCCCACCCCAACCCTGGGAGTTTCGTTCCAAACCAGCCTGGCAACGCCTGATCATCATGCTGGGAGGCGTAACGGTCAATTTTATCCTCGGCTTTTTCCTGTATGGCATGGTGTTGTGGACCTGGGGGGAAGAATTCCTGCCCACCCAAAACGTGAAATACGGCATCGCAGTCAGCAAACTTGGTGAAGACATGGGCTTGCGCGACGGCGACCAGGTATTGGCTGTCAATGGCCGTCAACTGACGGAGTTTGGCGACAATCAGGTTCGCCGTGAAATCGTGATCAACAACGCCAAAAGCCTGGAAATTGAACGCGACGGTCAAAAAATGACCTTGCCCATCGATCCCAAATTTGTACAGGTGTTGTCGAGCTACGCCAGCAAAGACGAAGGCTTGTATGGGGTACGGATGCCGTTCGTGATTGGTCGGATTGCGCCCAAAACGCCCGCAGCGGATGCCAACTTCAAGCTCAAAGACCGCATTATCGGCGTAAATGGCAAGTCAACTGCGTACTACCACGAGTTTTCCAAAATGGTCGTTCCGCTCAAAAACAAAGCGATCAAAGTGACCGTTCTCCGCAATCAAAAAGATACCGTGATTGTACCGGTTACCACCACAGCCGAAGGCAAAATCGGGATTGCATCTTATGAGCCTGCCTACTACTTCAAAATTGAACGCAAGGACTACAGCCTCGGCCAGGCCTTGCCCGCCGGGGTCGTGAAAGGGGTAGCCTTTTTGGGCGACCAGGTGAAAGCTTTTGGACAAATGTTCAAAGGCAAAATCAAAGCCTCCGAAAGCTTGGGCGGCTTTGCTTCCATTGCCACCATGTTTGGCGATGTTTGGGATTGGGAACGTTTCTGGCGCATGACCGCGGTGCTTTCGCTGATCCTGGCCTTCATGAACCTGCTGCCCATTCCGGCCCTCGATGGCGGTCACGTGATGTTCCTCTTGTACGAGATAATTTCTGGCCGCAAACCGAGTGATAAGTTTATGGAATACGCCACCATCGTGGGCTTCATCATCGTGATTGGTTTGGTGTTGTTTGCGAATGGACTGGATATTTTTAGAATATTTAAATGAGTTGAAAGTTGAAGTGTTGAAAAGTTGAAAAGTTGTCGGTAGTGCGAGATTTGGAATCCTAATCCAAAATTTGAACTCAATAATCAAATAATGCACCACCCTGAACTTTTCAACTTCTTTTCAACCCTTCAACTTTTCAACTTTTCAACTTCTTTATGAAATTCTTCGACTTCTTCGAACTCCCCATCTCTTTCATCCTCGATGAAGCCGACTTGCGCAAACGTTTTTTGAGCAACAGCAAGCGGTACCATCCCGATTTTTATACCCTGGAATCCGACGCCAAACAAGCGGAGATCCTCCAGTTGTCTAGCCTCAACAACGAAGCCTACCGCACCTTGGGCGATTTTGACCAAAGGATGAAGTACATTTTGGAAGAAAAAGGCTTGTTGGTAGAAGGACAAAACGAAATTCCACAAATTTTTTTGATGGAAATGATGGACATCAACGAGCAGTTGATGGAGCTGGAGTTCGATTTTGACGAGCCGATTTTTACTGCTGTAAAACAAGCGGTTGAAACAAAAGAGCTCGAACTGGAAGCCGAGATTAAGCCCATTCTGCAAGGCTATGTTGAAGAAACAGCCAGCCCGGAGGAACTAAATCTGATCAAAATTTTTTACTTAAAAAAGCGCTACCTCTTGCGCATAAAAGAAAACCTTTCTACATTTGCGCACCGCCGATGAAAAAAGGTGGTACAGCCTACGAACAAGTGCGTAGGGTTTGACATACGGAATGCCGGAGTGGCGGAATTGGTAGACGCGCTGGATTCAAAATCCAGTATTGGCAACAGTGTGCGGGTTCGAGTCCCGCCTCCGGTACACTTAATTAAAAAAGAATTTAAGCCGAAGTGGCGAAATTGGTAGACGCGCACGTTTCAGGTGCGTGTGCCTTCGGGTGTGGGGGTTCGAGTCCCTTCTTCGGCACAAAGTCAGCCCAGCAATGGTGCTGACTTTTTTTATTTCTTACCGGATTTATTCCTGATTTTTTTGGTAAAAAAAATAGAAATTGCGTTGTATTGAGACGAACCGCCAATACATGAAGAATTCAATTCTACTGTTTTCCTTTTTCTTTACTTCTTTCTTTATGCGTGCCCAGGAAGGCTTCTGGAGCATCGATCAAATTCCCCAAGTTCAGGAAAAACTCCGGGCTGCCGGACTTGTGTTTCCCCTGGAAAAATTGACCACCGACAAACACGATGGCCTGGCCAATGCCGTCATCCGCTTTGATTATGGCAACGCCGTTTTCCTCAACGCGCAGGGTTTGGCCTTTGGACTCCTGAGCCCCTCGGTAGTGCCCGATTCCATTTGGCCCCTGATGGAAGCCAATCATGGCGTTTGGCTGGCCCAAAGCGGGCAGGAAATCCCCCTCAAAGGTTTTCCGGCGGAGGTATATGTCAACTCAAAGCCCTTAAAAGACCAAAGGCTGGAACCGGGTCAGGCCTTTTTTTTCACCTCGTACGAAACCCAACCCGACGGTAGTTCTTATGCGATTGAAACCCACCTCGCCGGGGCACAATCAACGCAAGTAGTCGAGCAACGCTACAAGCGGTATACGGCGCTGCAATTGATTGGCGTCATTCAGTTGCCAGTGGAAGGTGCGCAGGAACAGCAAATTGGGGTACTCCTGCGGATACACTCAAGCCCTGAAAAAGCGCAAAATGCAGAAACTCCAGCTCCGCTACCCCCTATATCCCCCTCGGTAAACACGAAATAAACCAGCCCAACCATGTGGTGTTGGGGCATCCCCGCGGCTCCTCCATTCATCGTCTGGGTTTTGAACTGGACGTCGCCCTGGAATTGGCCAAATGCCACCAGGATCTGGATCGCGCCTTGGGCGCCTATGTCACCCGGCCACCTTTCATCACCGAAGATGGGGTGTTCAGGCATTACGAAGACCAGCAATTGTTGGCCCAGGCTTTGCCCAAACGCACCATTCAGGAAGCGGAGTTTCGCCACCAACTGAGCCAGCGTCCCGAGCTCAAGGCTCGTTATGGAACCTTGTTGGATTCTTGTCGCTTGGCTTTTCAGGACTTGAAGCGCTATGTGCCTGCACAAGTGTACACCAAAGGCATTGTGTATAGTCCTTGCAGTTTTTTTGAAGCCGTGCGGCTTTTTACCATGTGGCGCGGCAGGATGGGTACTTCGGCGCACCGTTTGCCCAGCCCCGAAGAAAGTCAGTATTTCCCAGAGGTTTTTAACCGATTACCCGCCACCGAAAATGAGTTGCTGTTGCCCGAACTGCTGCAACGCTACTACCAAAACTTGCCAGCAGCGCACCTGGCCCCTTATGCTGTCCGACAAGCCGTATACGCCAATAAAGATTACGCACGACTCAGTGAAACCCTGCTGATCAAAAGCAAATTCGGACAGCCCGAACTGATCAGCGACTGGTTGAATGAAGATTTTTTGTCCAATATCGATGTGCTTGCCATTGATCCGGCGGTACAATTGGTTGACAGTATGCTGCAATTTTTCGCTGACAAGGTAGTCCCCGCCATGGGCAAAGCCCGGCAAAAAGCCTACCGTAAAGCCGATGAATTGAGGGCTGCCATGAGTGAGGTGCTGCCCAATTATCCGGCTGTATCCAGATGCTGACCACTCCTTGCGTTTGAGTTATGGTACCCTTTTGGGTGAAAGTACAGAGTCAACTCCTTACTTGCTCAGTAACGCGCATGTCCTGGACGATCAATTGGGCAGTCCCGTTTTGAATCAGGAAGGCAAACTGATCGGCATTGTGAAAGGTTTGACCCCACTGCGGTTGGCAATGCTTATTATTACGATCCTGAAAGCAGCCGAACCCAAATTTGGACCATTGAGTCCATTCGCAAACGCATCCAGGCCCATCCATTTGGCGCAGAATTATTGCGTGAATGGCCGTAGACTCTCGCGTTGTTGTTTAAGTGCAGCTTGTTGTGCTGAAGGCAGCCTTTGAAACCGACGTACATTGCTCCAATGTGCGTAATATTCAAAATAATACAGGCCAAAATAACCCAATCCCCCCAAGCATACCGCAATGAGCAAGATCAGCCATTGCCCCGAAAGCCCGGCAATTAAGAGCCACAGAAGGTAATACACCAAAAACATCCCCCAGGACACCCCCGCCCATACTGGAAGTTTGTACTCCAGGCGGCGCACCCTTTTGGCCTTGATGTATTGCGCCAATTGCGCGGGCAGAAAACAAAACGCCCGTCCGATCCAGGCGGGTAAACAGCCCAAAATCAGGAAGAGCAGCTCCCCTACCCCACTTTTTTGAGATTTTGCAAGGGCGCGATCGTTTACCCCTGCGGCTTTCAGCGCTTTTTGGTAGGCGCTTGCCTTGATTTTTAAATCTTCTTTTTCTGCCACGGGCAGTTCATTGATGCGGGTAGCAATGGCTTTCTCCCGCCACAAACAAGCTTCATCAGCTGCTATGACCGGGAAGATTTTTTCCTGGCGTTCGTTGCGATCCAGGGTGAGTAAAGTCTCCGCCAGCTCGTCATCGGCAGCATCTTCCACAATGACGATGTTTTTGGCCATAGCCGTCGCGAGTGCTTCCAATAGTGCGTCACCCTCCGCCGCAGCCCCCGTTCTGTAAAAAGTGCGGGTCGAAAGGGGTTCGCCAAAATTGATCATCACTTCGCTACGAGCTTGTTCACCATCGGTGAAATTGACGCCTACCGGGACAACATACAGGTCTTCCAAATCGGGGTAGCGCTCCAGCGTGCCAAAAGCAATACGCACCAAACCACGTTGCAGGGGACGCAGCCGTTTTTCCAGCTCGGTACGGCCTTCCGGAAAAATCATGATGATTTTGCCCTCTTTTAGTCCGGCATAACAGGCTTCAAAAGTGGAAAAATTGCTCTTTACGCCACTGAATCCGGTGGTGTCGCGCATCCGAAAGATCGGAATCATGTGCAATGCCCGCAGCAGCGACCCGTATATTTTTTTGGAAAAAAAATCTCCCCGCACCAGAAAGTGCAAGGGTTTACTCAACAGCACAGCCATGATGATGGGTTCCATAAAACCCGTGGGGTGGTTGATGGCCAAAATAACCGATTTGTTGCGGGGAATCCTATCCTCGTTGGCAAAGTATATTTTCCGAAAAAAGATGTAAGTCCCCAAACGGGCGATAGGGCGAACCAGGTAGTAAAGCATCCAGTTTAAAGTTTGTTAAAGCGAGTGGTAAAGGTAATTAGTTTTGATTTTTGAAAATGAGGAATCTTTTTGAACTTGCAGGCGCTAAGGAAAGTAGCAGAAACCAGAAATTCGTGGATACAGCAGTCAGTTTTCCGGAAAAAAAATACCTGATCGTGGTCGGTGGCCCTACGGCCAGTGGCAAAACCGCTTTGGCCATCCGCCTGGCCCAGTATTTTCATACGGAGATTCTTTCTGCCGACAGTCGTCAGTTTTATCGGGAAATGACCATTGGTACGGCCAAAGCTTCTGCGGAAGAGCTCAGCATGGTTCCCCACCACTTCATCAACAGGCTTTCTGTTTGTGAAACCTACAATGTTGGCGATTTTGAACGCGATGCCCTGGCGCTCCTGGCTCAATTGTACCAAAAGCACCAGGTGGTCATTCTGGCGGGAGGTTCCAGTTTGTACATCAAAGCACTGTGCGAGGGCTTGGATGTTTTTCCAGATGTACCAACCCAGATTCGGGAAGAAGTGGAAGTACTGTATCAAAACTCCGGACTCGCGGCTTTGCAAACCGAACTTGCCGAGGTTGATCCCGATTATTTCGCCGAAGTGGATCAATCCAATCCGCACCGCTTGATCCGGGCCATCTCGGTGTTTCGCGCCTCCGGGCTTCCTTTTTCCAGTTTCCGTACCCATCAGGCTGAAACGCGTTTTTTTACCCCCATTTACCTTTGGTTGGAGGTTCCGCGTGAAATCCTGTACGAGCGCATCAACCAAAGGGTAGATCAGATGTTGGAGCTTGGCCTGGAAGCGGAAGCCCGCGGTCTGTTTGAGCAGCGGCACCTGAACGCCCTCCAAACCGTAGGCTACCAGGAGTTGTTTGACTATTTTGCAGGCAGCATCTCCCGCGATGAAGCAATTGAGCTCATCAAACGCAACAGTCGTCGGTATGCCAAACGCCAGGGTACCTGGATGCGGAGGGATGGGTTTTGGCAGCTGTTTGCACCTGAACAATGGGAGGGTATTTTGAAATTTGTAGCATCAATTGTCTCTTTGAAATAGTTGAGAAGGTTGAGAAGTTGAGGAGGTTGAGGCTACCGCGAGCGACATATGAGCGATTTTGACACCAAAACAATTGTGTCGCTTTGGCTTGTCGCTCGCGGTAGCCTCAACTTCTCAACCTCCTCAACTTTCATAAAACCCAAATCATGGCCAAAAAAGACAAAAACAAGGACAACAACACCAAAGGGCGCAGCGGCGTGGTGTACTCCACCGATCCCGATTTTGAATACAAATACGAGGAAGAGGAAGAAGCGCCAGAGGTAGCGCCCAACCAACAAAAACTCCGGGTCTTCATCGACCGCAAACAACGCGGCGGCAAAGAAGTAACCCTCATTACTGGATTTGCTGGCCCGCAGTCCGCCCTCGAAGAATTGGGCAAATTCCTCAAAACCAAATGTGGGGTTGGCGGCTCCGCCAAAGACGGCGAAATCATCGTGCAAGGCGATCACCGCGAGCGGGTGGTACAGCTCTTACTGGAAAAGGGGTATACAGGAACGAAAAAAGCGGGAGGATAAGGACGAGTGATTCGAGTGACAAATGACAGGTCTCCGAATTGAATAACGAGCGCGTTGAATTGGAAAGGCCCGGGCGGCCGGGGGGCTAACAAGGGAAAAAGGGATCCCGGGCGGGGGGGGGCCCCACTTTTTCGGGGGGGTTCAACCGCGGGGGGCGGCAATTCCTAACAATTATTTTTTCGGGGAAAGGGGGGGGGGCTCAAAAAAAAATTCCGGCGGGGGAGAAAAAAAAAATAAATTATTTGTGAAAAAAGAAAAGGAAATTTTGTTGGGGGGGAAGGCGGCCAGGGAGGGGGAGGGGGAGGGGGGTGGGGGGAAGGAAAACCGGGGGGGGGGGGGGGAAAGGAGGGAAAAAAAAGGGAAGGGGGGGCCGAAAGAGAAAGGGGGAGGGACGAAACCCGCGGGGGGGGGAGAAGAAAAAAAAGGGGGAGAAGGGGGGGGGAAAACCAAAAAAAAATGGAGAGGAAAAGGGGGGGGGGGCCGAAAAAAAAAAAAAAAAGGAGGGGGGGGGGGGGGGGGGGAAGGCCCCAAAAGGGAGGGAAGAAGAAAAAAAGGGGCGGAAAGGGGGAGGGCCCGGGGGGGAAAGCGATTAGGTTTATGCGGTTTCCTTTTCAAAAGTTGGGAGACTCATGTTCGGTCAGGGTTTTGCTTCTTCCATCAAACAACTCATTCCTCCATTCGCGAGGGCCAGGCCGCGCAGCCGTTGAATGATGATCAGCATTTTTTCGCGGTTGATTTGAAAGCGCCGGATCAAATCGGCCAGATCTTTTGAACTCAGAGTGGTATGGTCTTTACCTGCAATTTCGCTGTACGTATTGACCATTTTGATGAAATCCTCCCGGTCTTGTTTTACGGAGGCAAAAATCATAGGTGATACCGTAGCGGAATCCTTATTGGCCTTGACAAAACTAGTCAGGTTGTTGGTGATGTTTTCAAAACACTCCAGCTTGCTGTAATAGCCTGCCGAAATTTCTTTGTACTGCTTGATGTTTTGTTCGTACGTGGCATTTTCGATCGCGGTGATCTTCTCCCCTACCCTTTGCCCACAAATCTGGCACAAGGGATACACCTGACTGGCTCGGGCCAGCAACCAAGCCTTTTTGGATTCCAGATCGAGCCTTGGATCAGGGGTAAAATCCGCTTCAAACAAAGCCGTTTCCATCTCCTTGAGCTTGCGCAAAGTGAGGTCGTACGTTTCCAATGCCTGGATTTCTCTGGGTAATTTCCCCTGGATTTCAATTTGCTTCACCCGGTCACGGTAATATTCCAACATTTCAATGTCTTCATAGATTTGGCGAGGTGAGCGATTGCCATAATTGTAAGGCCCCATATTGTTGAGCAAATAGGCGGATACCCCCCGGGCTTTTTGCAGCAGTTCGGTACCAAACCACAAGTCGACATCATTGTGGATGTTGCCGTACAAGCGGGTGTATTTTTCACGGGTAACTAAATCTTGTTTAGGCAATTTAGCCAGCTCTTCCTGACGCATTTCATGGACATGAAAATACAACTCGATCACTTTGGAGTAGGCCAGCCAATCCGGGTATTTGGTATTCAGGCTGTTTTGGAAAACATCCATTTGTTTGTTGAGTTCCACCGCCAATTTCAGGATCTCTAAAAAAGATTTTTCGACCTCTCTTTTTTCAGCATTTTGGATCTTCCGAAAATCTTTGGCTTTCCGGTCAATGTACTGCTGGTTATAGGCCATCTGTGAATGATCGGTATTGTATTCCGCCTTGGTGTTCACCACCAAAATAAAGGGGGCTGTGGTCGTATTGATCATTCTTTTCAAATCATCAACCCGGCCTGGACGAGCATTGTTAAAAAACTTGGAACGAACCGGTTTTTCAACGTCCCAATGAATGCGGTATAAAATTGCGGAAATGACCTTTTCTTCGTATAAGCCGCTCAATTCCTTGTTGAGGAGTTTGATGTAAAACTCACTGACAATTTTTTGAGGGTCTTCCAGGTTGCCCATCGATTTAATCCCTTTGTCCACCTGAGGAATGATCTGGTCTGAAAGCGCTGAAAAAGTACCCGTGATGGGGTTTTTCAGGATGCTGGTCGCAGTACGCCCCAGATTCAGAGAAATTTCGGCGGTTTTTTTCCAAAATTCATTGGAGTTGTTGCCTTTAAAGGCTTCAAACTTGACCTTGGCTACGATGTCGTTTTTCAGGTTGTCATCGGGAATGTTTTCCAAAAAGCGCCCCCCGTACTCCACCAAACGTTGGGAGATGGCGGGGTTGCGTACATCGTGAATCATCAGCGGAATGGTCAGGGTATTGGCCTCATTGAGGGGATCCTTGATGTTGACCGCCAGGTACATGTACTGCGGATAATCCCCTTTTTTGAGTCCCACATCTTTTTTCTCCCCTTTGTTGAGGCCATCTCCTTCAAAAACAGCCTGCAATGCCGTCGGATTGAGCAGGTAGACGTACGCTGAATTCAGGTTGTAATCAGAAGACACCGGAGTTGTGGTCGTCCAGGTTTCTACTTCTGAAGCAGTTATGGAAAACTGCGCGTTAACCCCTTGGGAAATAAACAGCAATAAACATGCTGTTGATAGAATTTGTAAGGCGAACGGGGCGCGTTGTGCCCCATTGTCAGCTGGAAAAAATACTTTACCAAACATCGATGTTTACATTTTGAGCTAATAAGCACTTATTTGCACCAACCACTAAACGCACCAATAGGGAAAAGTTACATGCCTGAGGGTTTTTCTTTTTTCAGTTGCTGAAAAAAAAACAAGAGCATCCAACGCGCAAGCAACAGCCAGGGCAATCCATGCATACCCAGATCGGCCCAATCCAGCCAATCTTGCCCCTTGGCACCATCCCGCAACCAAATGAGTTTGCTGATGATGTGCGGCTGCGGAGAAAAAGGGGCCAAGCCAAGGGTCAAACAAGCCAAAACCACAAATTTCCAATCATCAATGGCTTTCTTCATGGGATCAATTTTGGGGAAAATCCACTAAAAACACAGGCTGTGGATAAATCCAGAGTTTAAATTACGTCTTTTTCCACAAAAATCACTTTTTTTACTCCAGACTTGGTCAATACAAAGTGCTTTAAACCTGAACATCAAGATGAGCGAGCAACCCAAAATTGTAGTATTGGATGGACATACCCTCAATCCCGGTGATTTGAGTTGGAATGAATTAAAAAATTTGGGCGAAGTTGATTTTTACGACCGAACCAGTTCCGACGAAATCGTGCCGAGAGCCAAAGACGCAACTATCCTCATTGTCAATAAGTTGGTACTTACTCGTGAACACATTGAGCAATTGCCCGTGCTGCGTTGCATTTGTGTCAGCGCTACCGGGTACAACAACGTCGATCTGGTAGCTACCCGCGAACGTGAGATTTGTGTGTCCAACGCGGTAGGTTACGGCACCCATTCCGTGGCACAACATGTATTTGCCCTGCTGCTCGAACTGAGCAACCACGTAGCGCTGCACCACCAAAGTGTACTCAATGGAGACTGGAGCAATCAGCCTGATTTTAGTTATTGGAAAAAACCCCTCATTGAACTCAATGGCAAAACCATGGGTATTTTGGGTTTTGGTCGAATTGGACAAAAAGTAGCTTCTATTGCCATGGCCATGGGCATGCGGGTTTTGGCCACCCATCGTCATCCCGAACGAGATGCTCTGGTAGGGGTGACTTTTGTACGCATCGAAGATTTATTTTCTGCCAGCGATGTAGTTTGCCTCACCGTGCCCCTTAACGATAAAACCCGCCAAATTGTCGACGCCAAGATGCTAAAGCGCATGAAACCTTCTGCATTTCTGATCAATACTGGCCGTGGAGAATTGATCAACGAAAGTGATCTTTATCAAGCACTTGTGGAAGAAAAACTAGCTGGAGCCGGACTGGATGTACTGGACGGAGAGCCTCCCCGGGCCGATCATCCCCTGTTTGACCTGCCAAACTGCATCATCACTCCTCACCAAGCCTGGGCCAGCAAAGAGGCCCGCCAACGCCTGCTTGACATTACTGTAGGTAACGTCGCTTCTTACTTGCGGGGGAAACCTCAGAACGTGGTGAATGGGTAACATTTTAAGACATTTTTAATCTCATTTTAAGGACTGTTGCTGTCAATGCGCTTAACATTGCAGGGTACTGTTTTGCTAGCATTATACCAGACCAATCTTGTCATGCAGGATTCGGCCTCAAAAATAAGGCAATAGTTATTTACCACATTGATTAAAAGGGGTCACCTTGCGGTGATTCCCTTTTGTTTTAAACTTGAATCTATGAATACGGATGCTTTGATCATGATGCTTTCCACCCAGATTGTAGTCGCAGGTGCTTGTGGTTATTTTTTCTATAAGGTCATTACAACCAAACAACAACCCCATGACGAAGAATAAATAAGCAGTTTTTTTTCGTTTTTTTAATGTCCACGACTTAAGTTTACAGCCGTCCAGGGTAGCTCATTGTAAAGCTGCCCTCTTTTGTTTTAAAAATAAACACATGGAACTACTGACCATTATTGTCTTCGTGGTGGGCTATCTGCTCATCGCCCTCGAACACAATGTACACATCGACAAAGCCGCTACGGCGATTATTACCGGGGTATTGTGCTGGACATTTTACAGCCTTTCTGGAGTTGAGACCCATCATTTAAGTGAACACTTGGGGCATCATCTTTCGAACATTGCAGGGATTCTTTTTTTCCTGATTGGCGCCATGACCATTGTAGAATTGATTGACGCGCACCAAGGCTTTGAAGTCATTACCCAACAAATCCGCACGCGTGACAAGCGGCAACTGCTCTGGACGGTAGGGCTATTGACCTTTTTCCTGTCGGCTATCCTCGACAACTTGACGACTACGATAGTCATGGTCGTATTGCTTAAAAAACTCATTTCCAGCCCTAAAGACCGGTTGTATTTCATCAGTGCGATCGTCCTTGCTGCGAATGCCGGGGGGGCATGGTCGCCTATCGGAGACGTCACCACAACCATGCTCTGGATCGGAGGGCAACTTTCTGCGGGCAACATTGTGCTAAAATTGATTTTACCTTCCCTGGCGTCCCTGCTCATTGCCATCCTTTTGATTGGTTGGCAACTAAAAGGATCATTGAACCCGCAAGAAATTGAAGCTGAAACCTCCAAAGAGAACGAGGTTAGCCCTCGCGAAAAAAAACTGATTTTAGCATCTGGGGTATTCTTATTACTCATGGTACCCGTGTACAAAATGATTACCCACCTGCCCCCCTACATGGGAATGCTGCTGGCGCTGGGTATTCTTTGGTTGTTAACGGAACTGCTCCACCACGATAAGGAGCATGGGCACAAAAGATCGCTATCGGTACTGACTGCATTACAGCGCATGGACATGCCATCAATCCTGTTTTTTCTGGGCATTTTGTTGGCGGTTTCTGCGCTGGAAACCCAAGGAACGCTGCCAGGTTTAGCACAATGGCTCAATACCACGGTGGGCAATATGGACGTGGTGGTGATCATCACGGGTATGCTTTCGGCGATAGTCGACAATGTACCCTTGGTTGCAGCGGCAATGGGCATGTACCCACTGACTGAAATACCAGGAGACAGCCGCTTCTGGGAAATGTTGGCCTATTGTGCCGGAACCGGAGGAAGTATGTTGATCATTGGCTCCGCGGCAGGGGTTGCCGCGATGGGCTTGGAAAAGATCACTTTCGGGTGGTATTTGCAAAAAATCACCTGGATTGCGCTGCTGAGCTATTTTGCTGGCATCGGGGTGTATTATTTACAAAGTGCATTATAGATGATTTCACCACAGATGGCCACAGATTCACACAGATTTTGTGGATGTGACATAAAATCTGTGTAAAGGCCGGTCAGCAGGCGGGTCAAAAAAGAGACATCCTCGGAAGCCATCACAGCGGCAAATGTACCCGGAAAGTACAGCCTTTTCCCGGTCGGGAATACACACTGAGGGTTCCGTCGTGTAACTCAATGATGCGGCGACTCAAGGCCAGCCCAATCCCATTTCCCTGGTTTGATTTTGGGCATTGGACGCCCGATAAAAAGGTCTAAAAACATGTTCTTGCTCCGCCACAGGAATTCCGATACCATCGTCTACAAAAGCAATATTGACCGCTTCTGGAGCAAATGAAATGTGGATTTTGACACTGTGGCTACTCGAAAATTTACATCCATTCTCCATCAAATTGGTAAATGCAGTCCGCAGCAGGGTTTCGTTTCCATTGACATGTAGCAAAGACTCTTCCTCGGGCAATTGGACATATTCTATGCTAAACAAGTAATTTGGGTGAGCCTTCACCAAATCGTTTTGGGCATTGAGCACTGCTTCATCAACCCGTACTGGACGAAACAACAAGCGCTGTTTTTCCAGGCTGGTTTGGGCCAGAACCAGCAAACCATTCGACAAAGCAATGAGTTTTTGCGTATCTTCATAGAGGGAATGTAATACGGACTGGTAAGCCTCCGGGCTACGCTCTTTACCCAAAAAGAGCTGGATTTGACTGGTCAATGCGGTCAACGGCGTTCGCAATTCATGTGACGCATTGGAAACGAACTGGCGCTGCACGTCAAAAGCCGACTCAAGTCGGGTCAGCATTTGGTTAAAATTAATGGCCAAAATGGCCAGTTCATCCCGTCCATTGCCTTCTGGGATACGGCGGTTGAGGTTGCCTGCTGTTATCAATCCAATTTCTTCGTTGAGCTTATTAATCGGTGCCAAAACCTGGCCTGCAAAAACTAGACCTGCAAAAACGATCACCAATAACCCGATGATAAAGCCTTGCAATAAGACCCGTTTCAAAGCCTTCATATGGTCCCAGCCGTAGCGGTCTTCAGCGGTTACCAGTACGATAAACTGTCCCAATTGGTCGTCCTCGTAACGCAAACCCACAATTTCATTTTTTCCCAAACGAGTATTCAGTTGCCCATTTTGTCGAGTATTTTCAATAAAGTCAGAGGAAAAAAGCCCCGACAGCGCGCCTGCATCCAGATTGGAATAAATCAAGCGGTTTTTTTCATCAAAAACGGCTAGTTGTTCTTCAAAAAGTGATCGAACAGAATTTTTATCGATGATCTTTAAAAGTGTTGAGTCAACTTCCTTCACTGTAATCAACAAGCGGGCAGTTGTTAAGGCTCGCGTTTCCAGGCGAAAAAAAAACTCCTGTTGCCGATGGTATTCGGACAAGGAGTAGATGATGATGGAAAACAGCAAGAGAATACCAGCTGCGATGAGCGCAAACTGCAGACTGAGTTTGTAACGGATGTTCATCGGAGGTAAATCAATTTGCAGCGAGGTAATACCCCATTCCGGGTTTGGTATGGATCAGTTTGGGTTCGTAATTGCGGTCAATTTTTTTGCGTAAAAAATTGATGTACACTTCCACCACGTTGGTGCCAGAGTCGAAGTTGAGGTCCCAAACCTGCTCCATAATATCGTACTTAGAAACAACCCGACCTTCGTTTTTGATCAAAAAAACCAACAATCCAAACTCTTTGGGTGTAAGTGGAATCAAATGCCCAGCACGATAAACGTTTTTGGTATCGAGGTTCATTTCCAAATCGGCGGCTTTTAACAGGTTTGAATTGTCTGCTTGTTAAAGCTCACTGCGTGCTTGAGCAACACCTTCATGCGCGCTAGGAGTTCTCGAAAATCAAAAGGTTTAACCAGATAATCGTTGGCACCTACAGCAAAACCGTTGAGTTTTTCGTCCATACTCCCCAGCGCCGTCACCATGATAATTGGCACCTCCGGCTTGGTGCTACGGATGGCCTTGCACACTTCAAACCCATCAATAAAAGGTAAATTTAAGTCGAGAAGGACTAGGGCATAGTCATTGGTTAGTGCCAAATGACGCCCTACAGCACCGTCGGGTGCCACATCGACCACAAAATCGTGTTCCAATAGCCACTGCTGGATAGAACTGGCCACTTTGGGTTCATCTTCTACTAATAGTATCGGTATTTTCTCCATTTACAAGGTTTCAAACAGCTCAAATTTGGTAATCCCTGGGCAGAAGTACATTAAAATGGAGTTAAAAAATAGCAAGGGCTTGTTCAGATCATTTGAACAAGCCCTTGAAGTGCTGAATTGCAGCCTGTTAAAGCTGCGGAATCCGCAAAACCTGACCAGGATAGATCAAATTTGGATCCTTCAACATCGGTTTATTCGCTTCAAAGATGACTGGATATTTCATGGCATCTCCATAGAGTGCTTTGGCAATTTTGGACAGGGAATCCCCTTTTTTAACTTCGTAAAAAGTGGCTTCTGGCTCGGGTGCAATCACGGTCATGCGGTCATCCACCTGTTCTATCCCTTCTACATTGCCCAAAGTCAGGACAATTTTTTCTTTATCGGCCTGAGCATTGACTTCTCCAAAGACGATAACTGTTTCTCCTTGCAGGTCTACAAAAAAATCTTTCACCTCAATGCCAAGATCGGCCACGGCACTTCTGAGTGCTTCCAGGTTGTCTTCGTGGGTTTTTTCCGCTTCTTCTGGAACGGTAACCTCTTCTTTTTTGCGCTTGAACAATTTGGCGCCAGCATTCTTTAAAAATGAAAACAGTCCCATGCTTGTTTGATTTGGTTGAGTGGTAAAATTTTCCGATGCCAAATATAAAAAACAAAACTTCAATCCGCCGAAAATGGCCAAATCCTAAAATTTATTTCTGTTTTCCGCAATTGAGGTTCCTATTTTTTACAAAACAACTTATATTTGCCAAGTTTTTTTTAGACAAATCTTATACTAGCAAAGTAAACAAGAAGTTATGCAAGGAAAAGGACTGGTAAGGTTTTTCCTGATACTGATGACGATCGTCACACTATTTCAGTTTCTACTGACTATTCCTACTCGGAAAGTGGAGAAAGATGCCGAAGCTTATGCTCAGAAGGCCAGCGCCAAAGTGCCCGCGAATCTGCAAAGTGCAGTTCTCAAAAGCAAACGCGCTGAGTACCTGGACTCTATGTCCACTGAGGTAGTCTTCGATCTCAAAGGACTGAAAAAGTACACCTATCAGGATTTGAAGGGTCAACAGTTGGCGATGGGTTTGGACCTGAAGGGGGGTATGAGTGTGGTCTTACAAGTTGACTTGGAAGATTTCATCCGTTCACTTGCCGCTAACTCAGCGGATCCGGAATCGGAATTTGAGCGCGCTTTGAAAAAAGCGACGCAGGATCAGCGCACAACCCAAGACAACTACGTTACGCTTTTTGCAAGAGCGTACAGTGAAATCAGTGGTGACAAACCATTGGCAAACCTGTTTTCACGCAACGACGCCTTGAAAGAGGAAGTCAAATCTGGTGACCCCAATCAAAAGGTCATCGGTGTGCTGAAGCAAAAAGCCGACCAAACCGCTGAACTTACTTTCCGTTTGTTGAAAGAGCGGATCGACAAATTAGGGGTAACTGGACCAAACGTGTCTCTGGACAACGCCCGGGCTTTGATCCTGGTAGAATTGCCAGGCATCGACAACCCTCAACGTGCCCGCGATTTCCTCGGAAAAGCTGCCCGTTTGGAATTCTGGAACATCTATCGCCTCAGCGATCCGATCAACCCGAATGCTTCCAGCAGCAAACAAGTGATCGAAGGGTTTATTGCCGCAAACGAGGCTTTGGCTAAAACAATGGGTACGGGCAAGACGCGCTCAGACACCATCGGTGTTGTAAAAGTAGATTCACTGGGCAATGCATTGGCAAAAAACAAGTGGACCTGGGACAGCATCGTACAACGCCCTGCTGACAACCCACTACTCGAAGTACTGCAAATCAATACCCAGGGTACAGCACCCGCGCTGATGGGTTATGCAGAGAAGAACCGTAAAGCAATCATTGATACCATGTTGGCGCGCCCAGAGGCCAAAGCGCAGTTCCCAAGAGATCTGACTTTCGCCTGGTCGAAAGATCCAATTACGGATCCAACCACCAAGAAGCCAACCAACGTATACGAGCTGTATGCCCTCAAAAAAGAAGGCAACCGCAGCCAGGCACCACTCAATGGTGACCATGTTATCCAGGCTTTTGAAGACTCGGATCAGAATACGGGTAAAATTGTGGTTTCACTGCGCATGGACGGTGAAGGGGCCAAAACCTGGGCCGCCATGACCACCAAAGCCGCACAGGACAACAACCGCGAAATTGCCATCGTCCTCGATGACGAAGTAATTTCTTGTCCCGGTGTGAACGAACCCATCACTGGGGGTAGCTCACAAATTTCTGGTAGCTTCAACCTGGAAGAAGCCAAGGATTTGGCCAATCTTCTGGAAGTAGGTAAACTACCCGCCGAAACCCGCATCATCCAGGAATCGGTAATCGGACCATCCCTCGGTGCTCAAAACATCAACAAAGGTTTTGGTACTTTGGTCATTACCTTCCTTGCCATTTTGGCTTTTATGGTCGCCTATTATGCCGGTGGTGGTGTCGTAGCCATCCTGGCGCTGATCATCAACATCTTCTTGTTGCTGGGTGCCATGGCTTCCTTGGGTACTGTACTGACTCTGCCCGGTATCGCCGGTATCGTATTGACCATCGGTATGGCCGTTGACGCCAACGTAATCATTTACGAGCGCATCCGGGAAGAATTGCGGGCAGGACTGGGACTTCGTGACGCCATTCAGGCTGGTTTTAAACACGCCGCAAGCGCCATCATCGATGGTAACTTGACGACCTTTATCGTAGGTATCGCCCTGGCGGTATTCGGTTTGGGCCCGATCAAAGGTTTTGCCATCGTACTGATGTTGGGTATTGCCACGACCCTGTTTACAGGGATTTTGGTCAGCCGCATGATGGTAGAATACTGGACGGAGAAGAAAGGCCGCAGCATGAGCTTCAGTTACCCTTGGTCTGCGCATACCCTGCTCAATCAGAATGTAGACTGGATGGGCATCCGCAAAATATCCTATGCCATCTCAGCGGTGTTTGTCGTCATCAGCATCATTGCCATTCTGGTGCGAGGATTCGACCTCGGGGTTGACTTCAAAGGGGGGTATTCTTACAATATCCAGTTTGAAAAAACCGTGGATGCAGAGGCATTGCGCCAATCACTCACGGCTGAATTTGGCCGTACGCCAGTGGTAAAAATAGTGGACAGCGACAATACCCTCAATGTAGTAACCAGTTACCTCATCGACGATACTGCTGACGACGCACAAGACCGCGCTACGGCCAAATTGTTCGCCGGTGTAAATAAGTTGGCCGGTGGTAATTTGGAGGAAGAAAACTTCAAGTCTCCTGATGGTACGGGTACCCACATTACCAGTTCTGGTAAAGTAGATCCAACCATTGCCGACGACATTTCACGGAGTTCCTGGAAGGCAGGCTTGTTCGGTCTATTGGGCATCTTCCTCTACATCTTCTTGCGCTTCAGCAAAGCGAAGTACGGATTGGGCGGTATCATTGCCTTGATCCACGACGCCACCATTGCCATTGGTGCGTTTGCCTTGTTCCATGGCATTTTGCCGTTCAACATGGAGATCGACCAGGCGTTCATCGCGGCGATCCTGACCTTGTTGGGTTATTCCATCAACGATACGGTAATTGTATTTGACCGGATTCGGGAATACATCCACAAGTTCCCGACCATGAAAAAACACGAGCTGATCAATGCCGCCATCAACAGTACCTTGAGCCGTACCATCATCACTTCGATGACGGTATTTCTTACGGTGTTGATCCTGTTCTTCTTCGGAGGAACCAGCATCAAAGGTTTTGCCTTCGCCATGATGTTGGGCGTAGTATTTGGTACTTACTCTTCCATCTTCATTGCTTCTCCAATTGTAGCCGACCTGACCAAGGGCGACTACCTGGATGCAAACTTTGCTACCCGTAGCAATGCCGAAGAAGATGGCAAAGGTAAAGGTAGCAGCAAAGCTGTAGCCAAGGTGTAATTGAATCTTTTGAATATACCGAACCGGTGGTTGAGCGCAAGCTTGGCTGCCGGTTTTTGGTTGCTATGCCTGTTTTTGGTTGTTGTATTGAACATTTGCAAAGTTGCCCGCCAGGGGAGTCTTTTGAAGAAATACCAATCGGTTTCAAATGCGACAACTAAATTTTGGGTGTCGTATCTAAAAAGCTTTTCGTCTCCAGACCAATAAACTCACCCATTTCTGCGTTTTTCTTATATCCCCACGTATCAAAACGATCGTATGAAGGCTATTTTTTCTGTCATCAGTTTATCCTTGCTTTTTTTGCTTAGCGCGTGTAGTGTAGCCAATCAGGTTCGCGACGGCAAAACCGCCTATGAGGCCAAACAATACAACGTAGCTGTGGGGCTCCTGCAAAAAGAGTTCAACAAGGCCAAAACCCGCCTCGAAAAGGGGAAAATTGCTTACATGTTGGGCTTATCACTCAAAGCAACCAACCAAAGTGAGCAGGCCATCGACTGGTTTCAAAAAGCCTACGACAACCAGGCAGGCACCGATGCCCTCAAAGAAATGGCCCAAGCCCTCAAAATGGCCGGACGCTACGCCGACGCCAAAGAGGCCTACAAAAACCTGGGTATTGAAATTGGTAGCCCTTATGAATACCGGAAAGAGATTGCCGCCTGTGACGTGGCCGAAGGCTGGAAAAAAATCAAAACCCCCGAATACTCCGTTGAACCGGCTACCTTCAACTCCAAATACGCCGATTACGCTCCGGTGTTTTTTAAAGATCAACTCGTGATTACCTCTGATCGTGCCACCGCGACGGGCGACAAAAAAATATACGCCTGGACAGGCAATGACTTCAGCGACCTTTTTGCCGTGAATACCCAAACCGGCGATGCCAGTAATTTTAGCGCCGCCATCAATACGATGGCCAATGAGGGTACCGCAACCTTCAATACCACCTTCACTGAGGTGTTTTTCACCCGCTGTACGGGCACCAAAAAAGAAGACCAATTCTGCAAAATCATGCACAGCGTTTTTGATGGCACAGCCTGGAGTGCTCCCGAAGCCCTGAGTTTTCAGCAAGCGGGCATCAATTACGGACAGCCTTGCCTTTCGGCTGATGGAAAAGCGCCCTATTATGCTGCGCTTCACCCCGATGGTTGGGGCGGACACGATATTTGGATGAGCGAGCGCGTTGGCAGCGAATGGACTGAACCCAAACTACTGCCTCGAACGATCAATACCCTGGGCGATGAACTTTTCCCCAGTCTCGACAACGATACGCTCTATTTTTCTTCGGATACCCATCCGGGCATGGGTGGCATGGATATTTTCAGAACCTATCGCCTCAAAAATGGCGACTGGGCACCTGCCTTCAACCTCAAGCCCCCGATCAACTCCATGGGTGATGACTTTGGCTTTTTAGTTGACTACCAGTCCAAACGCGACTCGGGTGTCACCAGCATGGGGTACTTCACCTCTAGCCGCAGCGAAGGGCAAGGGAACGACGATATTTATACCTTTGAACGGCGTTACATTCCACCACCACCTCCACCACCCGTAGCGGAGCGGCCTAAAGAAGAGCCAAAGGCCAAGATGATACTCGATGGTTTTGTATTGGAAAAAATCTTCCAGGACGCCAACAACCCCAACAGCAAAGTCCTGGGCCGCAAACCGCTTCCGGAATCCAAGGTGGACATCAAAATTGGCAACAAAACCGAAACCATCACCGTGGACGCTGAAGGGCATTTCCGCCTGGAGCTTTCCGAGAACCTGGATTACAATTTCCTGGCTTCCCGCACGGGCTACCTCAATAATTCGGCCAAGTTTTCCACCAAAGGCATCGCCAAAGACCCCAACAATCCCGAGCAGGTTTTTGAAATCGAAATTGTTCTGGACAAAATTTACCTCGACAAAGAAATCCGCCTGGAGAACATCTACTACGACCTGGACAAATGGGATATCCGCGCCGATGCCCAACCCACCCTGGATAGATTGGCCGAAACCCTCAAGCTGAACCCAAAAGTCAGAATTCAACTCTCCTCACATACGGATTGTCGGGGCACAGATGCGTACAACGAGTCCTTGTCCCAAAAACGCGCTCAATCTGCCGTGGATTACCTGATCACTAAAGGGATTGATGCGCAACGGCTCGAAGCCCGTGGCTACGGCGAAGGGGTTCCTGAGGCGACTTGCGCTTGCGCGAAGTGTAGTGAGGATGAGCACCAGCTGAATCGGAGAACGGCATTTCGGGTGGTGGAGTGAGTTTCAACTGATCACTTAAACATACCCTTTAAGCTTGCAGGAGCTTGAAGGGTATGTTTTTTCAGGACTTGAAGCCCTAAAAAAACGCCTTCATATCCCCAAAATCAACCCTCGTCTATACTTTACCTCCATTTTTATAATTAACTATTTCCTGAACAATCTTCTCCCTTTCTTTGTCCAATCATAAACCTCTATCTACCAAAAACAAATTACCACGATTTATGAAAACAGCATTCTTATTTTTCGCCCTAATCCTGACTACCAGCTTCACCACAAGCTACGCGCAAACTGCCGACGAGATCATCAACAAATACCTTACAGTTACTGGTGGAGTAGAAAACTGGAAAAAACTGGAAGGCATCAAAATGTCGGCCAAAGTCAATCAAGGAGGAATGGACATTCCCCTCGATATTTTCAACCTCAAGGATGGCCGCCAAATGACCAGCATTTCTTTTCAAGGAAAACCTTGAAGCAGGGCGTTTTGATGGCAAAGATCTTTGGGGAACCAACTTCATGACCATGAAGGCTGAAAAAAGTGATGCCGAAGCCACCGAGATGTTCAAAACCAGTCTGGGCGATTTCCCGGATCCCTTCCTTGATTACAGCGCCAAAGGCTACAAGGTGGAATTGGTTGGAAAAGAAACGGTTGAAGGCACCGAAACCTTCAAAGTCAAGTTGACCAAAAAGCCTTACACCATCGAAGGTAAAACGGAAGAGAACGTTTCATTCTATTTTTTGATGCGGAAGATTTTATTCCCATCCTGGTAGAATCAGAAGTTAAAGTTGGCTCCAGCAAAAGGACAGATTTCCAAATCACCATGAGCGACTATCAGGAAGTGAATGGCCTGTTTTTTCCCTTTGCACTTGGACAGGGTGTAAAAGGAGCAGGTAGCCAACCCATTGTCATCACCAAGATCGAATTGAATCCTCAGGTTGATCCCAAAGGAGTTTGTGTTTACAGAAGAGAAGTAAATGATCGTTAAAAGTTTGCCCCCGCCTCCGGCGTTGCGCAGAAAATCTAAAATCCCGCAGATCACGCAGATTTACGCAGATAATGTTATCCTGGAAAAATCTCGAAAATAATGCCTGAACTACGGCCCAAGAAACTGCTTTTTCACTTGACATCAACCGGAAACCAAGCTCCCATTGATCAGGTAGAAAGCAGTTTTTTTATTTTATCGAATCGCTCAATCAAAAAAAATGCAGAAGATATACACCTTCATCTGTTTAAGCTTGCTTTTGCCGGCATTCCTCCCCGCGCAAGACGCCATCACCAAGGGTAAAGAATTATTTGGCGATATCCGTGCCCGCCAGATTGGCCCCGCCATCATGAGTGGCCGAATTACCGATTTGGAATTGCATCCCAGCAACCCCAAAGTCATTTACGCCGGTACCGCCGGCGGTGGGGTCTGGAAAAGCAATGATGGTGGCGCACGGTTCAACTCCGTTTTTGACAACCATTGCCAATCCATTGGTGCGGTAGCCGTAGATCCCAGCGCGCCCGACAACGTGGTTTGGGTGGGCACTGGCGAAACCTGGACCCGCAACAGCGTCTCCATTGGTGACGGCATTTACCGCTCGGCAGATGGCGGAATCAACTGGACCAAAATGGGGCTGGAAAAATCCGAACGGATTGCCAGCATCATCGTCAACCCCAAAGACCCCAATGAAGTTTATGTGGGTGTACTCGGCGCTTTGTGGAGCGATAGTGAAGACCGTGGCGTATACAAAACCAACGATGGTGGCAAAACCTGGAACAAAATCCTCTATGTTGACCCCAAAACGGGCTGTGCCGATATGGCCATGGACCCCACCAACCCCGCAGTATTGTACGCCTCTTTTTGGGAATTTCGCCGCACTGCCTGGAATTTCAATTCCGGCGGAGCCAACAGTGCCTTGTATAAATCGACCGATGGGGGGAAAACCTGGAACAAAATCCACAACGGCTTTCCCAGTGGCAAATTGGGTCGATTGGGCATCGCAGTTGCTCCGTCAAATCCGAAGATATTGTACACCGTCATTGAATCCGAACAAGACAAAGACAAGGGTTTGTACCGCAGCGATGACGCCGGTGCTTCCTGGAAGCAGTTGAACAATGACTTTGGCATCGTGGTGCGGCCATTTATTTTTCCCGAATTACCGTTGATCCACGCAACCCCGATGTCATCGCTAAAGGAGGCTTGTCAGGTTCCATTTCCCGGGATGGTGGCAAAACCTTTCGCAACCTGGGTGCGATGCACTCGGATATCCACGATGTCGTTTTTGCCGTCAATGACTCTGAACGCATGTTTGCCGCAACCGACGGCGGCGTATACCGCTCCTGGAATGGCGGAACCACTATGGAGATTGTAGAAAACATCCCCGTTTCTCAATTTTACCAGATCAGTGTCGACAATCAGGAACCTTACAACATTTATGGCGGATTGCAGGACAACAACGCCTGGTACGGCCCTTCCGCTTCACCTGGTGGCATTGAAGCGCGTGATTGGAACCTGATCGGGGCTGGCGATGGATTTCGGGTGCTTCCCCACCCCACCAAACGCATCGCCTACTCAGAAATGCAGGGTGCTGAAAACGTCTGGCGAATCGATCTTGAAAAAGGCCACTTTCGGGTCATCCAACCCTTACCCGTAATGGGCGATCCGAAATTGCGCTGGAACTGGAACCCACCCATGGCCACCAGCCGACTCCAGCCTGACCGTTTTTACATGGGTAGCCAGTTTTTGCACAAGTCGGAAGACATGGGCGACACCTGGGTTAAAATATCGCCCGACCTAACCACCAAAGACCCTAAAAAGTACGATCAGGGCAATTCGGGTGGCTTGTCTACGGACAATTCGGGGCAGAGAACCATTGCACGATTTTCACGATCTCAGAATCCCCGCTCGATGAAAAAGTCATTTGGGTGGGCACCGATGATGGCAATGTACAGGTCACCCAGGATGGGGGCAAAACCTGGAAAAACGTCAACACCAACCTGCCGGGCCTACCCGCTGGAACCTGGTGTTACCACATCGAACCCAGCAGTTTTAACAAAGGAACCGCCTATGCCGTATTTGACGGCCACTCCAGCGGCGACATGAAGCCCTACGCCTACAAAACCACCAACTTCGGCGCTTCCTGGACTTCAGTTTTGACGCCTGAAGTAGAAGGCATCGCGCGCAACATCCAGGAAGATTTCGTGAATCCTAACCTGCTCTTTCTGGGCACCGAGTTCGGTTTGTACATTACCCTGAATGGGGGAAAGAACTGGTACAAATTTACCAATAACATGCCAGCCGTAGCGGTGCATTATATTGAAATTCAGCGCAAAACCAACGACTTGGTCATGGGCACCCATGGCCGGGGTGTCATCATCATTGACGACATCAGCCCTTTGCGCCAGATTACCGATGAGGTACTGGCCAAGGATCTGCATTTTTTCAAAAACCGGCCCGCCATCATGTATGACGAAAATGGATTTGGGGGCACCAGTGGTGAGACCCAGTTCGTAGGGCCCAACCCCTCCCGGGCAGGACAGATCGTGTACTACCTCAAAAAGCGCCATACCCTGGGCAAATTCACCATGGAAATCCAGGATATCAAAGGCCAAAAGGTCTCAGAAATTACGCCAGGCAAAACCAAAGGCATCAACATCGTTGAGTGGGGCTATACCAGCAAAACGCCAAAAATTGCCAAAGGCCAAACCCTCTCTTTTGGTGCCCCTCTCCGTGTCCCTGCCGGGAAATACAAAATTGTGGTACAGAAGGGCACCGAAACCTATACCCATGATTGGGACATCTCTTACGATCCACGTTCCAAACTTACGCTGGAAGACCGCAAAGTGAAGGAACAAACGATTCAGAAAATGTTCGACATGACCCAATCCCTGGCTTATCTGGTGTACGAATTGGATGAAACTGTAGCGGTAGCCAATCAGCTCGTGGCGAAAGATGCCAACCTATCCAGCACCATCACCCCCATGTTGGCCGAATTCAAGAAGTTAAAGGAGACTTTGGTGGTCACCACTGGCGACAACTACGTATCTGCGGGTGAGCCTCAATTGCGTGAAAAAATGACGGCTTTGTACAGCAACCTGGCCTTCAGTTTGTACAAACCTTCGGCCAATGAGCTGGGAAACCTCAAGTTCATTGAAGGAGGTTTTAACTCCGCCAAACTTGAGTTTCAAAAGCTAAAGGACAAACATGTGGTCAAATTGAATGAGCTGCTGGGTAAAAATGGAATGGTGATGCTGAAGGTAAAATCTTTTGAGGAGTTTTTGCAAATGCCATAGTACATCATGTTATTGTTCACCACGGATTTACACAGATTTTTTGGATATGACGAAAAATCAGTGTTAATCTGTGTAAATCCTCGGTGAACAACAACCTCACTCCCGCCTCGCCTTCCAGATCATTCGCCCGCCCACCGACATCACCTCCCATCTCGTCCACCAACGCACTTGGTTTTGTACCCATGCTTTTGATTGTCAAATCCTGGCTAAGGGTAAAGGAAATGGGCAACTCAGTTCGAAAAATAAGGTTTTAGGAAAACAACATCAGCGGGGTTTTCCCAAAATACAATGTTGCACCGGAGTAAGTATTCGGAATTTCTGCAATCTTGCGCTTCCAAAGTTCTTTATCCCCTCCACACTGCACCCAAATGTAGCGCATGGTTCCAAGTGGTTTTGATGGGACTTTCGCTTTGAAAATATTTCAATGCTGCCATACTTTCCAGGACATTGGCATCCCAAAACACGACCAAAGTTTGTTGATCGGCAGATGCGCTGAGTTGAAAATTTTGCCCCTCGGGCGTCAACCAGTTGGCAGTGGGTAGTTTTCCAAGCTGGTATATGATTTCTTTTTTTCGGTAGGTTTCTTGCATCAATTTGAACAGCGAAGCATATCCATTCTCCTGTTTAATCCGTGCCAATCCGCTGGCTGCATCCGCCAATTGTTCCCACTTTTGATCATTTGAATTTGGTAAACGATCTCTTGCAATTCAAAATACTGCTTTAACTGCGGATAGGCCGACAAACGCTCTTTCACATGACCCTGAAATACCTCTGTATACCCAATTGGGTAAGTATGTTGACCAAACTCCTGTGGCTCTAATTCTTGGCCCATGATTTTGAGCGTCTCCATGGTAAAAAGCGTGTGCAGGGTATTGATGTAGGCTTCCGAACGAATTTCATCGATCAAAGGCACCGAGCGGATCTGCCTACTTACGCGGTCCATCAGTTTTCCTTCCAGGCCTTCTCTGACTAAGGCATTGTAGGTTTTGATTTTATCATTCAAATATCGATCGTACACTTTTGCCAAATACAGCGGCACAAAAGCAGCATTGGGTTGATCCGCTTCGTGAAGTGCCAAGCCTTGCATTTGCGCACTGTAGAGGGTATCGACCATTTGGGAAAAAAGTGACGGATCTTCAGCAGTCTCCAATGGAATAAATGGTCGATTGTGCACCTGCATCAGTAGCGTATTTTCTCTTGCCGCTGTTCCAGCAAAATTTACATTCCGGCTATTGATCATTTCCACCCATAAACTATCACCAGGACGCAGGTACAATTCGATAAAATCTTTTGTGAAAAGCGAATGATGCAGGGTTTGTCCAATTGCAGGCTAACTTTAAAATGGCCATTTGCATCACTGGTATCCGCAATTTTGCCCCATTCATCAATCAGGATAATCTGATTGGAAATGAATTCTACCGAAAAAGGGACATTGCGTTGATAAGGAAATTTACCCGCGACAATGGTATTTTGGGCCTGGAGTATGCTGCTCAACAGGACAATCAAAGGGAGTAATCTTAAGCATATGGAAAGGGTTTTGTTATGAACGCCCTGTTAAGCCTCCTTATTTTTTTGGAAACATTGATGAAAAACCAAGCCAACACCAGCGTCGTTCCACTCAACAATCCATACAAAAATCCGCACATCCAGCTGAGGCTGAGCCCCAAACCTACCTGAATGGTCCTCTAGACCAAATAGGCAAACAAAGCAGCCGTAACCATACGCAAAATATGGATAAATTGTATTCCAGCCCCATACACCCTTTCTCTGTTTTCATCTGTTACCCGCACCGGGAGATTCATGGCTTGTGGGTTCCGCCCCACTACAGTAAGCAAGATAAATATACCCATTCCAACCGCAGGTAAAAGCAATAAACTCATTTTGCTGCAAACCGATCCGGTTCCCCATTAAAACCATAATGAACGGGCAAACGCTCTGGCAATTGGTCCAAGTACAGTACGGGAAGCAGGATTTGGCACAATAGGAAAGCCAGTGCCAAAAAGCCGAGTAAGTAATCAAACGCTGTTTTTTGTCCAAACATGGTAGGATGATTTTAACAAAAATGGCTTTGAAATTAAAAACTCAAGGTCAAACCTGCAAAATTTTAAATTTATAACAATTTAATTTCTGAAAACTTAACTTCATTCCCTAACGAAAATGTTTATATTTGTCATCAACCATTCCAACCAATATAATAAATCGGCTACTATATATGATTCGACAGTTTTGTCGGCTGTCTAGTTATTTTTCCATTTTTATACAAAGTGATTGTACAAATGAAAAACGCTGTAGCCTTGATCTGTCTAATTTTGCCTCAATTGATGATTGGCCAATCCATTACATGGGGACGTAGCCATCAAAACCCGATAAAAACCTGCACATCAGCCAAGTCATCAGCAAAACGCCGCTGGGAATTTTCACCCTTTTAACCGACATGCGGGAGCCTGCAATTTTGCCCCCAGTATTGCAATACTTTAGTCCTGAATTGAAACTTGAAAAGCAAATTCCATTGCGCTTGCAATACGAAATTGGATTCTTGCACCTTGAAACTGCAGTTCTACTCAATGATCGCCTGCATTTGATGCTCAGTTTTTGCGATGCAGCCGCCGGGAAAATGCGTATATACCTCAAGGAAATCAATCTGGAGAATTTGCAGCCATATCGTGCCCCAAGGCAAGTGTGAAATCAATTGGGAAGCAGGCGTTTTCACCCAGCGCTGGGTTTAAAACATCAGCTGACCACTAATTTATTAATTTACAACCGTTTCCCTATGCTTCGGAAATTGGTTGCGTAATTGATTGGTGGTCTGTGATGAAAATGCTGTTCCGTTGTGGAGCATTGAACCCAAATTTCCATGGCAAGGGCAGTCCATCCACCTCATTGATTACGAAATAAACAACGAGGGTGCGGCTTTGTACTGATGAGCCGCCAAGAACCATCTGGAGCCAAACCTACTGAAGACCTGCATTTTAGTGTAATTGCTTACCGCAACAATGGAACCAAAATCAGCGCATATCCATTCAATTTGGGCATGGAAAAACCGCAACAGATTGATCTTCTGGTTACTTCCCGATGAAACCATGATCTGTGGAGGTTTTATGGGCAACCACAAAATGAATTGACCGGATCGTTTGCCTTGGCCATTGACCCGTGGTGGAGCGGTGCGAAGCAATCAACAACTGTTTACTCCCGCAGAGATCCAGGGTTTGGAAGGAGCAGCCAAACATTTGTCTGACTTTCAACTTAAGGCGCTGCATGTAGCACCCAATGGATCACTCACTTTGGTTGCTGAGCAGTTTCTACCTCCTTTTCGGGGCAATGGGCGGCAGTTTTATGGACAGGTATTGATGGTATCCTACTCAGTGCTTGGCCAGCGCAAGCTGAACATGTTATTGCAAAACCCAGGTCAGCTACGACGAGGGGTATTTTGACTCTTTTGCCACTTGGTCACTGACAAGCAATGTTTATTGCTTTACAATGACAAGAGCAAAAGCCCCATGCGAAAGGCTAGTTTTGGGAGCACCAGTGCTCATGATCTCGAATTGGCATCTCCCAACGGAGATAAATATAAATTGCGTCCGTCCAACTGCACTGCACTTTCCGATCAGGAATTGTGGATTTATACCGAAACGCCAGACAAGAAAAATTATCAAGTCGGGGTAATGCAGCTGTAAAATACCCAAGCTTAATACGCCACTTCTTATCACCATCGGCGTCGACATATTGGGAAACTGCGCCAGGCGTTTTGGCTCCCAAACTGGTAAAAATGAGTCGAGCCAACTGCCGGGAAAACAATGGGTAAACTCAGTCGGCGCCCCGCTGGAGCATGATCGATCCATTCCAGACCGATGGCTACATCTTCGTCAACAATCAAATCGTAGGGTTTAAAATTGACTTCCACCCAGCCCGTTTGGCCTTTTTGACTTCTACGATGACATTTTCATTCAACAGCGTTTCTCCAGGCTGACCTTTGTCCAAACCGTAAACCATCACCCGCAGTTTGGCCCAATCGTAGTCACAATACGCCAGGTAAAACTTGAGGGCATCAATGCGGCAAGCTTTACTTTTACTGCGTTGAATGTATTTCTTCATTTTGAACTTGCGGGCAATCTCTCCTCCAGATTTTGACGGGGAAAAGAGGAGATGGAAAAATTAACATTGCGATTGCTGCTCGTGCGTTCAAGCCAAATTCTTCAAAAGTTAGGGTTTTATGGTCACTTCGGCCAAATCATATTTGATGGCTTCCAAATTTTTGCTTTGATCCAGGATGATCCCTTTGATGACATCTTGGGCATTCAGCAAAAAGAAGCTACCAAAGCAAAGTAGAAAAGAAAGTATTTTTTTCATGTGTCCTGTTTATAGCGAATATTCGCTATTTTTTTAAAGAATGTTGTTCCTGAAAAGCAAAATAATTTAATTTAGCGTGTTTTTTATTGCCTACAAAGATTTTTGTACATCAATCAGATCGTTTATGGAAGCCTACGGAGCAATTCTCAACATTGTTATGCCCATTTTTGTCCTCCTCTTTTTGATCGAAAAAGTGGTGGAATGGTACAGGGGGGCGCAGGTCATCCGGGGACTGGACAGCGTATCCAGTTTTTCTTCCGGCATCACCAACGTGGTGAAGGATGTATTGGGAGTCGGGATCAGCGTGATCACCTACGAGTGGTTGGTACAACGGGTGGCGCTCATCCACTTGCCCGCCAATTCCATTTGGGCTTTTGCCATCGGTTTTTTGGTGGTCGATTTTCAGGGCTACTGGGTGCATCGTTGGTCGCATGAAATCAATTTCTTGTGGAACCGGCACATCATTCACCACAGCAGCGAGGAGTTCAATTTATCTTGCGCCTTGCGCCAGTCGGTTTCTTCCTTCATCAATTATTTCACCATCTTGCTTTTGCCTGCGGCCCTATTGGGCGTACCTACGATGGTTGTGGCGGTGATTGGTCCTTTGCACTTGTTTTTGCAATACTGGTACCACACCCAGCTCATCAACAAAATGGGCGTTCTGGAATACGTTTTGGTTACCCCTTCCCACCACCGCGTACACCACGCCATGAACAAGGAATATTTGGACAAAAACTACGGCCAGATTTTCATTTTTTGGGACAAGTGGTTTGGTTCTTTTCAAGAAGAACTGCCCGAAGTAAAGCCCGTCTACGGCGTAACCCGCCCGGTGCGCACCTGGAATCCCATCAAAATCAATTTCCAACACCTCTGGCTCTTGGTACAAGATGCCTGGCACACCCGCAACTGGTGGGACAAATTGCGCGTATGGTTCATGCCCACGGGCTGGCGGCCTGCGGATGTGGTAGACAAATACCCGGTGGACAGCATCAAAGATGTGTACCACTTTGAAAAATACGATACCAAAGCTTCAAGCGCGCTGATTGCCTGGAGCTGGGTGCAGATGTTTTTTAATTACTTTTGCTGAGTTATTTTTTGCCAATCTGGTCAACATCGGTAGTCCCGGTATTTTTTGACGGAGGGTTCTTGTTCCTGGCCATTTTTGCTTACACCGAGCTGATGGACCGTAATCCGTATGCCGTGTATTTTGAGGCCATCAAATCGGCTCTGGGCATGTATCTCATTTACCAATCGGGCTGGGACTGGTTTGGAGCAACTCAAAACTGGGGTGCTTGGTTTGTTTACTTGGTCGGTGCTTATTTTGTACTATCGGTATTCATGACACTCGTGTTTGTGGAAAAAGAAATCAGGTTAACTGTAGCAAACTAAACTTCCTTATTGTACTTGTTCCGGTACTCAATCGGGGTGAGGCCGGTCAGTTTTTTGAATACGGTGCGGAAAGCCTTGGTATCCGTGTACCCTACAGCGTACATCACCTCGTTGATGTTCTTGCGACTGGATTCAAAACTGCGTTTGGCGGCTTCGATCTTGACCCGTTGGAAGTATTCTACCACGGTGTTGCCTGTGGCTTGTTTAAAGCGGCGTTCAAAACTCCGGCGGCTCACGGCCACTGAATCTGCCAATTGGTCTACACTGATTTTATCCTGGTAGTTGGCCTCAATAAAGTCTTGAGTCTGTTTGATCTCCTTGTCCTTGTGGTCTCTTTGCCCTTTGAACATGGCGAAAGCCGACTGGTTAGTGCGGTCGATATCGATGGCAAAATATTTGGCAGCCAAAATTGCGGTATCGCGATCGGTGTATTTTTCCAAAAGATACAACAACAGGTTCCAGTAGGAATTGGCTCCCCCACTTGAATACAAGCCGTGTTCATCGGTGATGATGCTGCCGTCGGCCACTTCCACCTGGGGGAAAGTTTCCCTAAATTCGTTGTAAAAAGCCCAATGGGTGGAACATTTCTTGCCATCCAACAACCCAGTTGAAGCCAGTAAAAAAGCACCCACGCAAAGCGAAGCCACTTCGGCACCCTGCTGATGTTGCTGGACAATCCAGGGGATGATGGTCTGGTTTTTCTCGACAGCTTGTTTCATGTCACCAAATAAGGCAGGGATGACAACCAAATCCGTGCGTTTGACTTCTTCCAAAACTTTGTCGGCATGAACTGAAAACACCCCATCGTGCAACCTGACTTCCTTGTTTTGGCCCACCAACTGCACCTCAAACAAGGGTGCCTTGCCCGCGGACATTAAAATTGATTGGCTGCAGTAAACATATACCGAGGTCGGCCGCCTCCATCAGCAGATTCTGGAACTAATATGGATACCTGTTTCATGCGGTAAAGATAGGCCTTCCTCTTGGCGCAATCAACCCCTCAAAGCGTCGTTTTTGCACCCGATTAAATCCAAATTGAGCCCGCATCTTTGTAGTAAAAAAAGGGATGTCATGAATCAACTGATCATCTACCTCACGTTTAATGGCAATTGTCGAAGCCATGAGTTTTACCAGGCTTGCCTAGGTGGTGAACTGAGTTCAAACCATCGGCGAATCGCCCATGGCCGAGCAATTGCCGAAAAAATCAAAGATTTCATCCTGCATGCCACCTTGCGCAATGAACACTTGCTGTTGATGGGCACCGATATGGTGGGCGATCAAGGTTTGGTCAAGGGCAACGCGATGTCTATTTTGATTGAATGCCAAAACGAAGCTGAAATTGAGACCTATTACCACCTGCTTTCTCGTGGTGGTCGTACAACCCATCCCATCGAAAGTACATTCTGGGGGGCATTGTTTGGCGGTCTGACGGATAAATACGGCAACAATTGGCTGTTGCATTGTTCAAAAAATCAAAGATTAACGCAGGTGGAAGCAGCAAACTGAGGCTTTTGTGCTTATATTTATAATCCAAAAAGCTAACTTCCACTATGAGGATCAAGAACTACATCATTTTTTTGCACCCTCGTGCTCTTTTTCCATTGTAAAATCCCAACTTCTCAAGTCGACACGACCACATCGACCGAGCGCATCAACTTGCCGATACCCTGGAGCAATTGCTCAAATCCAATCTGGTTGACACCTGGTATCCCGCTGCAATTGATACTCAATACGGGGGTTACCTTTCTACCTTCAACGCTACGTTTAAACCCGTGGGCAATCAGGACAAAATGATTGTATCCCAGGCCCGGCACCTATGGAACAATGCCAAAGCTTCCCAACATTGGCCTGAGGAAAAAAATACCGGGACTTCGCCCGCCACGGATTTGTTTTTTACAAGATAAAATGTGGGACAAAGACTACGACGGTTTTTTTGGCAAGTAGATCGATCTGGCAAGCCGCGCGGTGATTCTTCAAAAACCGCTTATGGCAATGCCTTTGGATTGTACGCGGTTTCGGCATATTATCAGGCGAGCAAGAATCCAGCAGCGCTGGCTTTGGCTCAAAAATCCTTCCACTGGTTGGAACAACATAGTCACGACCCCATCCACGGTGGATATTACCAGCACCTCAGCAAAACCGGTGCCATCCAAAAAAGGCTCAGGACTACGCCTTCTACTTCGGACCTGGGTTACAAAGATCAAAACAGTTCGATCCACTTACTGGAAGCCTTTACGGAATTGTACCAAATTTGGCCGACCCCGTGGTCAAAACCCGACTGGAAGAAATGATTTACCTCATTCGGGATAAAATCGTCAACGAAAAAGGCAATCTGATTTTATTTTTTCAGCCCGACTGGACTCCAGTAAGTTTTCGCGATTCCAGTCGCACCAGTATCCTGCGTCATCATGCCCTTGATCATGTGTCCTGGGGCAACGATATCGAAACCGCATATCTCTTGATGGAGGCATCCCCGTGGCTGGTTGGCGCAAAAGATACTGTCACCTGGCGCATCGCCAAAAAATGACCGATCAATGCCTGATCCTGGGTTGGGATGATGTACTGGGAGGTTTTTACGATGAAGGCTATTTTCACCCCGATAAAATCACGGTAACCCAGGATACCAAAAACTGGTGGAATCAGGCCGAAGCACTCAATACCTTGCTCATCATGGCCGATCTATATCCCCGCGACCCCACGAACTATTACACCAAATTCAAAAGCAATGGGCCTACATCAACCAATACCTCATCGACCACCAAACGGGAATGGTACGACAGTGGACTGGATAAAGACCCCAGTGCTCAACGCAACAAAGGGCATATCTGGAACGCCGGGTATCATCAGTATCGAACCCTCGAAAATTGTATACTGCGCTTAAGGGAAAAACACCAGTAAAACAAGACAGATCAAATCGTCCGCTTTTTTCTGCCAAATTGGCACGCCAATCCGCAATATCCTTACTTTTGTAGCCCGCAAAACCTGCGAGGCAAAACATGTGACCATGCATTTGTACAATGACAATCCGACCTTGCTAGATGTGCAGCACCAGATGAATGAGGAGCAGCAAGGGAAGTCTTTTATAAAGCACTCCTGAACAAACGGATAGCGAACTGGTAAACACTTCTCATCGAGAGTTATGGGTGCCAAAATGAACTTCAGCGACAGTGTGTGGCTTCCATTTTTGGCAAAGTAGGCTTCAAACCCACCGCAATCTGGAGTTAGCCGATTTGATCCTGGTCAATACCTGTTCGATTCGTGAAACAGCCGAAGAAACCGTGCGCAAACGCCTACGGATATTTGACGCGATCAAACGCCAAAAACCCGGTACCCTGGTGGGTGTATTGGGCTGTATGGCCGAACGCCTCAAATCAAGTTTTTTGGAAGAAGAGCGCCTGGTTGACCTCGTGGTTGGACAGATGCCTACCGCGATCTGCCTAAACTCGTCGCTACCGCCGAAGACGGCGACAAAGGGGTCGATATTTTCCTCTCGCGGGAAGAAACGTATGCCGACATCAGTCCGCTACGGCTGGATTCCAAGGGGGTAAGTGCCTTTATCTCCATCATGCGGGGTTGCGACAACATGTGCGCCTTCTGTGTGGTGCCTTTCACCGTGGCCGCGAGCGCAGCCGGACGCTTTCAGCATTTGGCCGAAGCACAAGAATTGTACGAACGTGGATACCGGGAAGTAACCCTCCTGGAGCCAAAGCGTCGATTCCTACAAATGGACCAAGCCAAGGACCGAAACCCTGGTAAATTTCGCCCATTTGTTGGAAATGGTGGCCCTAGTTGCCCTGACTTGCGGGTGCGTTTTTCCACCTCACACCCCAAAGACATCACCAACGAGGTACTGCATACAATCGCCAAATACCCGAATATTTCCAAGTACATCCACTTGCCCGTACAATCAGGCAACAGCAATGTTTGGAGCGCATGAACCGCACCTACGACCGCGAATGGTACATGGAACGCATTAGAGGCCATCCGGCAAATCATCCCGGATTGTGCCATTTCATCCGACATCATTGCTGGCTTTTGCAGCGAAACCGAAGCAGAACACCAGGATACCTTGAGCATGATTGAATTTGCGGACTACAGCATGTCCTACATGTTCTTTTACTCAGAACGCCCTGGCACCCTGGCAGCGCGCAAGTACCCAGACGACATTACTTTGGAGGTCAAAAAACGCCGCTTGCAAGAAATCATCAACTTACAAAGCCAAGTTAGCTACCGCCACAACCAACGCGACCTTGGTAAGGTTTATGAAGTATTGATTGAGGGTGATTCCCGCAAATCTGAGCAGGATTTTGTGGCCGCAACTCCCAAGAACAAAATGATTGTGTTTCTAAGTTCCTGGTTATCAGCCAGGACAATACATTAATGTCTCGTTAAAGCTGCAGTAGTGCAGCTTTGATCGGGAAGCAAAATTTAAAAGTTTTAAGTTTTAGGTTTGAAAGTTGTTAGGCTTCCGGCGCTCATACAATTCGCTCAGCTACACAATGGCTGGAGACTCTAGAACCTAAAACAAAACCCTTCAAATGGACAACCTTCTTTCCGTAAAACAGCGCTTCGGCATCATTGGCCATTCGCCCCTTCTGGATCGGGCGCTTAGCAATGCTGTGCGGGTAGCCAACTCCGACCTGACGGTGCTCATCACCGGCGAGAGTGGCGTGGGAAAGAGGTGTTTTCAAAAATCATCCACGCGCTCAGTGCCCGCAAGCACAACCAGTTCATTGCCATCAATTGTGGACCGATCCGAGGCACCATCAACTCAGGTGTTTGGCCACGAAAAGGTTCATTTACGGGGGCGACTTCCGAACGCAAAGGGTATTTCTGAATCCTACGACGGTGGCACCATTTTTTGGATGAAATTGCGGAAATGCCATGGATACGCAGGCCTACCTTTGCGCATCCTGGAGAGCGGCGAATTCATCCGGGTCGGTTCCAATAAAACGGTGCGCACGGATGTACGCATCATTGCGCCACCAATGTTGATCTAGAAGACCGCATCAAAAAAGGGAAATTTCGGGAAGACTTGTACTTCCGCCTCAATACAGTATCAATCACCGTACCCGCTTTGCGTGACCGCGCTGACGATGTATACCTCTTGTTTCGCAAATTTGCATCCGATTTTAAATATGCAGGAAAGGGACATCTTGTACAAGTTCCTTTTTGAAATGAAACAGGATTTGAATGACCTCAAATCGCTGGTTTTTGAGTTGATCAAAAGCAATGACTTACGGGTTACTGATTTACGGCCTTTCCGCTCGTTGGAACCGCCCCGCTCGATGATGCCCTCTCCGGAATCACGGTTTAATTATCCCAGCACCAAGAGCTGTCCCCTTGCACAATGGACAGGCCGATGAAGATTACCGAGGATCTCAATCCTCAAGTGATCATTCCCAGGTCATGTCTGAACACAAAACAGCCGCCAACGGTGCTTTTGGGAGTGTGGAAATCCTGGATGACAACTACCGCATCGAAGATCACGAAAAGAATTTGATCCAAAGGCCTTGCGCAAATACAAAGAGGTCGCCTGCAATCCGCTAAAGAACTGGGTATCTCAGACGCACCCTTTACAAAGATCAAACAGTACGATTTATGAACTCAGCATCCAGTATCATCCATAGCACTGTGTTGACATCCCACAGTTTATCAACAACGCAGACAATACCCTGCCGAACTTGCCTATCCAGCTATCGGAAGCATTGAAAGACAAAATTCGTCTGCAATCGACCCTCAAGTATACCGATGAAGACCCGGACATCGAACTACGGGGCACTCTCGTGGAGTTCCGCAATTTCTTGGGAGGCACCACGGGTGGGGGAAACGACTGCGATCAACCGCCTGACCATCACCTAGCCGTAGAAGTATTTTAGCAACCCGCCAAAGAGGTCTGGAAGCGCAACTTTTCCTTCTTTTACAACTACCCGGCCGATCAGGATTTTTCGACCGTACAGGAAATAGCCATCCGTACGATCAGCAACCAGTTAATGGAGGATATTTTTAATGCTGCGTTTTCGGATTGGTAGGTTT
>NZ_JADKCX010000148.1 GCF_016718685.1 Haliscomenobacter sp.
GCCGCCTACCAGACCTTTACGGGGAATCCCAACATGTTTCCGGTTGAGCTGGCGGCAGTTCGCGCCATCACCAAAGCCGATGTATTGCGGGTTTTTAACCAATACGTCAAAAACAAACCTGCTGTAATCCTCAGCATCCTGCCCAAATCTGGCGAGGTAAAACCTGCCGCTGCTGACAACTACAAGGTGGATGAGTCCAAATACGTCGCCCCTCCGGATCAATACGCTGGCTTGACCTATGTAAAGGCCAAAGACAACTTTGACCGCAGCAAAAAACCGGGTTCCAGCACCAACCCAGTGGTGACTGTGCCCACCCTTTGGCGCTCCAAATTGGCCAACGGCGTACAAATCATTGGTACGCAGAACTCCGAAATCCCTACGGTTACCTTGTCGATCAGCGTCAAAGGTGGTCAAATGTTGGACCCATTGGACAAAGTTGGTCTGGCGAACCTGTGCAGCCAAATGATGCGCGAGGGCACCGAAAATTACAGTGCCGAAGCTTTTGAAGACGAGTTGCGCAACCTGGGCGCCAGCATCAACGTTGGCGTAAGCGAGACGGAACTTACTTTTTCGATGAATGCGCTGGTGAAAAACCTGGACAAAAGCATTGCTCTATTGGAAGAACGGGTGTACCGCTCCAAATTTAAAGAAGAGGATTTTAACCGCATCAAACAAAACACCATCCGGGGCATCATCAACAGTTCGACGCAAGCTGCCGGGGTTGCCAGCGAAGTTTTCCAGGCGCTGCTCTACGGCAAAAAAGACATCCGTGGCTATGCCGTCGAAGGAACTGAAGAAACAGTAGGCCGAATCACCCTGGCAGATGTGGAACAGTATTACCGCAACAACATTTCGGCACCATTGACCAATGTGGTGGTGGTGGGCGACATCAAACAGCAAGAGATGCTGCCCAAATTGGCTTTTTTGAATAAAATGACGACAAAACCCGTCACGCTACCCGTACTTAAGCCCCTGATGCAAAGCAACAAAGCCAAAATCTACATCGTGGATCAACCCAAAGCAGCTCAATCAGAAATCCGCATTGGTTACGACGCGCTGCCTTTTGACGCCACGGGTGAGTTTTTCAAGGCCGGTTTGATGAACTATAACCTGGGCGGCTCTTTCAACAGCCGCATCAACCTCAATTTGCGGGAAGACAAAGGCTATACGTATGGCGCCCGTTCTGGTTTTTCGGGTTACCAGACTTCTGGATTTTATGTGGCCAGCGCCGGGGTAAAAGCAACAGCTACCGATAGCTCAGTAGTGGAATTCATGAAGGAAATCAACAAGTTTCGCAACTCCGGTATAACGGATGCAGAGCTCAACTTTATGAAAAGTTCGATTGGCCAACGCGATGCGCTACGTTACGAAACGGGTTTCCAAAAGGCGGGCTTTTTGAACCAAATCATCAAGTACAACCTGCCGGATGGGTTCACCAAAAAGCAAAGCGAGATCATCAAAACCATCACCAAAACCGAGCTCAATGCCCTGGCCAAGAAGTTGCTCAAGCCTGAAGCGGCCTACATTCTGGTGGTGGGAGACAAAGCTTTGATCAAGCCGGGCTTGGAGAAGTTGGGGTACGAGATTGTCGAGCTGGATAAAAAGGGAAATGTGGTGGTAGCCAGGCCATAAAGATGTTCACCACGGATTTTCACAGATTTGCACAGATTTTTTTAGCAATTAAATTAAATCTGTGCGAATCTGTGGTATCTGTGGTGCTAAACACTAAGGCGAAACCTTCCCCATCAACCAGCCCTCCAAAATTGCGCTTTGTAATTTATCCACATTGGACTGTGGTGAAATTTTGAACGAGCGCTCCAATTTTTTACCCAAAACCAAGCTCAGTAATTTTTTCTCCCCGCGCTGCACCACGACCAATTTCACTTCATCTCCGGGCAACTGGTCTTTGATCATGTTGCCAAAAGGAAAGGCGTTAGCGGGCTGATTGTCAATCTCCAAAATGATGTCCCTGCGGCGCAATCCCGCCTGCCAGGCCGGCGAATCGAATTCTACTGCGGTAATCACGGTACTGTCTTTGGCCACACGGGTTGTGACCCCCAACCAGCCCCCCGGCACCGTTTGTCGCTCCAGGTCAATGTGGAGACCGGCTTGATCCAAGTATTTGGTGTAATCAAGTTCGGTGGTGCTACCGACGTAGCGAAACAGCTCTTCCAGATTGGTTCCCGCGATGTCTTCACATACTTTGCGAAATTCCTGCTCCGTAAATCCCCGTTGTTGTTTGAGATAGTATTCCTGGTACAGGGTGCGCATCACATCGTCCAGCGATTTTTTGTTGCCCGTGAGGTAGCGCATGTGCAAATCAAACATCCAACCCACGATGGGGCCTTTGTCGTAATAAGAAATGGTTTTGTTCACCTCATCTCCGGTGCGCCAAAAGGGCCATCGCTCCAGGTTTCGTAACTGGCTTGCAGGAGGGTTTGATACAAACGCCCAGGTTTGTCTTCAAAACCCTGGATGTTTTTGCGGAGCGCTTCCAATAACTCTTCATCACTACACAAACCAGCCCGGCGCAGCAGCAGGTATTCATAATACACCGTCAAGCCTTCCGAAATCCAAAGTTGATTGGTGCGGCTGCCCTGATCGTAATCAAAAGGGCCAAGTTCAATGGGGCGGATGCGTTTGACGTTGTAGTGGTGGAAATATTCATGGGCCAAAAAAAACAAGGTACGCAGGCGGCTTTGGGGATTGTTTTGGCTTTCGCCCGTAAAGGCAAAAGTAGTCGAGTTCAAGTGTTCGATGCCGCCGCCGCCGGGGCCGATGGCGATGAAAGTGTAGTCTTGGTAAGGGATGTCGCCGATGAGGTCTACCGAGGCTTGCACGATTTTTTGCAAGTCATTCATCAGGGAACTTTGTCAAATTGCCCCAGTTTGTAGCCGATAAAGCGGTGGGTTTTTCCTGCAACGCTGAACGGAGGCAATTCTTCCAGATTACCCACCAACAGTGGGCTATCGTATAGAATGTCGAAATTGGTCGCCTTGAAGGTGTAAGGTTTTCCCGGAACGGCCTCCAGTCCGGTTGCGACATTTTTCCAGGAAGAAAGAGGAACAACCTGTACTACCGAAGGGTGCGCAAGGTGGCCAACGGGATACATAAATACCCCGCCCGGGAGAATGTAGCCTCGTTCTTCATCCAGGTAGGGCGTGGCCACAAAAGAACGTTGCGTTTTGACCTGATAATTCAACACGATGCCCCGGCGGGAAACTGCATGCACGCGCCAGGTATTGTCGTTGATTTTTTCCCACTGCAAGGGTTTGCCTTTGCTGTCAAGGGCTTTAAACTGCTCAACGTATTGGGCAAAATCCAGGCGTTGGTAGTAGCCGGGCGTCCAAACGGGCATTTTAAAATCAATGGATTCCACGCCGAAACCCTGGCATTGCAGGTTGACCTGAAAAATGTGCGCAGCGGGTTGTTCCATCGAAATGGTAAAAGTAATGGAACTTGGACGAGCCAGCAGCACTGTAGTTGAAGTGATCAAGAGCAACAATAAACAACTGAATTTGGCTATAGATTTCATAGAAAAGGCTTAAGGCTCACCTTCCCTATCAAAAACAGGTGAGGTGAATTGAAGTAGAAAGATAGGATTTTATTGCAACAGGAGGCTTTTAAGTCTTCAAACTTTGCAGCTGATTTTTCTCAAAAGCTCCCGTTGCAAAACCAATCAAGGTACATTCAAAACACCCCCAGGCAAAGTGAAAAGCGAAAAGCGAATAGCGAATAGCAACACACAATCTGTATTTTCAGATCAATATTGCCAATAAAAATAACATCACTTTTCATTTTTCACTTTTCACTTTTCACTTTTCACTTTTCACTTTTCGCTTTTCACTTTTCGCTTTTCGCTTTGGCCAGGTCTTTTGGCGTTTCTAATTTTGGCTGAGCCATCAAATAAGTATAAATTGCTTTCAGTGCTTCATCGTCTTGCTGAGCGATGTTTTGCCAGGGCATGAATTTTTGATCGAGTTTTTTGCCTTCGGGAGTGACTCCGGATCGAATGGTTTTTATAAAGCCTTCTTCCCCCATTTGGCCAAATTCCCACCGGGGGTAATGTTGGCTCCAGCTGGTCCAGCTGGGTCATGGTTTGGAGCACCATTTAGTTGTTCGCCATGACAGGCACGGCATCCACTTACTTGCACCAGATAAGCGCCATAAACCCTGCTATCCTTTTTGGTAGGACTGGTTTTCAACTTGGCGTTATGATCCAGGTATTCCGCAGGAATTGGTTTACCTAATGCACCAGCCTGTACCAAAACCTTGGCCAATAAGGTAAATTGGGAGTCTTCCCAATCCTTTTTGACCGGAGGAACAGTTTTGATGTACGCGATGATCTGGCTGAGGTGTTCTTCGCTTAGTGAATGAAATTCATTGGCAGGCATGATGAACAGTGGGCGACCACCGAGTCCAACTCCGTGTCGAATAGCCCGAACCCAATCGGCGTCGCGGTACGCCTTGGTCACTCCAGCCGGAGTTAAATTAGGTGCGATCAGGACACCGAAAGCTGGGTCATTTAGAAATTTCGTGCCTTCCAATTGGTTGCCATGGCAATGGGTACAAAGATTGTTGACCCATTTTTTACCTTCAGCCAGACTCAGTGAATCTTGTGGAATTTTCAGGCTGACTGGTTGAATGTCGTAGTTTTTTTTCAGCCTTTGATTGTAGGAAGCATTCATCAGGAAAACGGTACAAAAAAGGATGAATAAAACTCCGCCCAGGATGATGCCAGTCCATTTGAGTATTTTTCTCATGGCCCAAAAAGTTTTAAGTGTTAATGGATGAATTGATTGTGCTTTGAAAGCAGCATAAAGATAAGGGCGAGACCTACCGCTAATCCAGCGTAGATTTGCGTAAACGGACTACGCAGATTTGCGTAATTTGATCAAAAATGAGGTGAAATAATTTTAGACAAGCTTATTTTTGATGGCCAATTGCACCAAACCGGCAATACCCTTTACCTCTAGTTTTTGGATCAGGTTATTGCGGTGGGTATCCACGGTTCGGGGGCTAATGAAGAGTTGCTGGCCGATTTCGGTGCTGGAAAAACCCTGCGCGACCAGTTTTAGTATTTCGAGTTCTCTCTCGCTGAGCAGTTCCAACAAGGCTTGGTTTTGAATGGAAGCAGCAGGTTTGGCAAGGGCAAGCGCAACTTCGCCAGCAAAATATTTCTCTCCTTTGTGTACCTTAAAGATGGCAGCAGACAGTTCTTCGATGGAGGTATTTTTGAACAAAAACCCATCTGCACCTTTTTCGATGGCCTGCTGGATGATGCTGCGTTCATTGAGCATGGTAAGCATGATGACTTTTATGCCGAAATAATCTTTTTTGAGTTGTTCCAAAGTTTCCAACCCATTCATGATGGGCATTTCGTAGTCAAGCATTACGACATCAGCCCTAATCCCCCGACGAAAGGCATCCAGAACTTCGCGACCATTGGCGGCATCTGCTACAATTTCAACCTGCGGAATCTGTTCTAAAATAGAAACAAACCCTTTCCGCACCAGTTGGTGGTCATCGGCAATCAATACCCTGATTTTTGGTTCCATAATATGTTATTTTTCAGGATCATTCAGTGGTATGCGGATGATAGAAATGGTTCCTTTAGGTGTAGCTCCCTCCGTTTGAAAAACCCCACCCAGGGTGCTCACCCGGCTGAGGATGTTCAATAGGCCCATACTTCCCTGTGCTCTGGCCCGTTCAAAATCAAAGCCTTGTCCATCGTCTTCCATGCGCAGAATCAGGCTCCCTCCCGCCAAGTACAGGATCACCAATACCTTACCTGCATTGGCGTGTTTGACAATGTTGTTGAGCAATTCCTGAGCCACCCGATACACCCCAATTTCTACTTTTTCATCCAGGTGCTCGGGTACCAGGCTGCTTTCAAACTCGTATTGCAAAGCCGTACTCTGTAAAGTATTGCGCAGCAACATTTCCAGGCTTGGCGCTAGTCCGTGCTGCTCCAGCATAGGCGGCAACATGGTATGGGAGATATTGCGCACTTCGGTACATGACTCGTCCAGTTGTTGGGCCAGCTGTCCAATTTGCAGGGCTTCTTGAGGTGCAATGTTGGCAATTTTGGACTGTAAGGCACTGAAACCCAGTTTGAGGGCCACCATTTCTTGTGCGATGCCATCGTGTAAGTCTTTGGCGATGCGTTTGCGCTCGGCTTCCTGAGCTTCGATTACCGCATTGAGGCCCAATTGTTGTTCCTCAATAAGGGCGGCATCCAGCTCCACTTTTTTGCGCAAGCGGAAGCGATTCCAAAACAGCCAGCCCAATAATGCAAAAGCCAAGAACGCTGCTATCAAGCCCCAAATCCAGGTTTGTTGACGAAATAAAACGCTTTCCTGTTTTTCAATTTTGAGTTGCTGGTTGATAATTTCGGTCTCCTTTTTCTGGGTTTGGTACTTGGCTTCCATGTCCGCCAGGACTTTGGAATTGTCGATGGTAAACAAGGAATCATCCAGCGCCCTGAATTTTTTGTACCACACCAATGCCTCTTTGGGTTGCCCCAGCAATTCGTAGGAACGGGCAATTTCTTCGTAATACACCGCAAGGGGATCCAGCAATTTATGTTTTTGCATGATGGCATAGCCTTTCATGGCAAAGGCCAGTCCTTTCTGGGGCTGCCCCAGGGAATTGTATACGGCAGTGCTATTGATGTAGGGAAAGACAAGGTTGGTTTCCCGATTGGCTTCTTGCAAATACTGGATGGATTTTTCACAATTGGGGAGGGCTTCCTGGTTTTTACCCAATTTGTGCAACAAATGGCAAACCCCTCCAATCATCACCCCAGCCACAAATTTGTTGTTGTTTTTAAGGGCCATGTCGATGCCTTTGCGGGAGTATTCCATTGATTTGTCAAAATCGTTTTTCCCATTGTAGGCCACCGCGAGGTTGTTGTAGGTAAAAATCGTCTTGCGGTCATCACCAACCTGGAGCCTTATTTTTAGGGCTTTTTCCAGGTATTCAATGGCTTTGTCCGGGAATTCTGCATCTGCATATACGTTCCCAAGGTTGCTGTATGCAGAGGCAAGATTCTCCAAATCCCCAATTTTTCGCGAATATTTTGCTGCAAGGTAGAGGTAATACTGCGCCGAATCATTTTGATAAAAATCCTGGTAAGTCCCACCTAAACCATTGTAAGCATCCGCCTGAATCGCTTGATCTTTGATTTTTTTACCGATGTCCAGCTGTTTTTTAAGCACCCGAATCGCCGCTTCTTTTTCCCCTTTGTCCTGATAAGCTTTAGCGCGCACGTGCAGTGCATTGGCTTCTCCTTTGAGTGAATGGGCAGCCTTAGCCATTCGCTCCAGGGTATCGGCATAAGCAAACGACACTTCAGATCTTGCATTTGGGCTTCCTGGGCCAGGGCGTAATACGTTTCAATTTTTTCGCTGGGTCAGGTTTCTTTCGAAATACCCGACGCAGGCTATCCGCCAGGGCTTTTGCCCTACCACAGTGCTGATGATTAGACAAAAAGGATGGTTAAAGGTGTTTTTCCTTACTACCCCGAATTTTACCAGGATCAATTTCCCGGTTGAGGTCAACACATTGCACACCAGCCTTGGTGTTCAGAGCCCTAATGTATACAAAATCCAGCAATTTCGCACTGAACAATCTAGTAATTCTACCCGTTTAAACCACTGAAAAAATTACCTTTGCGCAACCATACTGCCAAATATGACCAAAAAAGAAATCGACCAGAACCTGAACGAGGACAACATGAAGCTGCAACTCTCCCGCTTGCAGCATCGTTTTGAAAAAATAAAACTGGGTGGCGGCGAAAAACGCATTGCCCAACAGCACGCCCAAGGCAAAATGAGCGTGCGCGAGCGGGTAAATTACCTCATCGATCCCGATACTTCATTTTTGGAAATTGGGGCATTCGCGGGCTATGACATGTACCCCGACGAAGGCGGTTGCCCTGCGGGTGGAGTAGTGGTCGGGATTGGTTATGTGCGGGGCCGACAATGTGTCATCGTGGCCAATGACGCCACGGTCAAAGCGGGCGCCTGGTTTCCGATCACGGGCAAAAAGAACTTGCGCGCGCAGGAAATCGCTATGGAAAACCGCTTGCCCATCATCTATCTGGTGGACAGTGCCGGGGTGTTTTTGCCCATGCAGGACGAAATTTTTCCCGACAAAGAACATTTTGGCCGCATTTTCCGCAACAACGCCAAAATGTCGAGCATGGGCATCCCCCAGATCGCCGCCATCATGGGCAGTTGTGTAGCGGGTGGGGCTTATTTGCCGATCATGTCGGACGAAGCGCTGATCGTGGAGGGTACTGGCTCGATCTTTCTGGCTGGGCCTTATCTGGTCAAAGCCGCCATCGGTGAAGATGTGGACAAAGAAACCCTCGGTGGAGCCAGCACGCAAAGTGAAATTTCCGGCGTAACGGATTACAAGGTCCCCAATGACCAGGTCTGCCTGGATACCATCAAGGATTTGGTGGACAAATTGGGGCATTTTCCCAAAGCAGGTTTTGACCGGGTTAGGCTGCACCCGGGTTGAAAAGCCAGCTCTTGCGCATTTTCCCAATGATCCGTCAAACCCTACTCCACGTTGGATTTTGCATTGCCTGGTGGATGACTCCAAACTCACCCAGTACAAAGAGCACTATGGCAAAACCATCATCTGTGCTTATGCCCGCATCGACGGCTGGGCGGTGGGCATCGTAGCCAACAACCGCGAAGTGGTGCGCAACGCCAAAGGAGAAATGCAATTTGGCGGGGTGATTTATTCCGACTCAGCGGACAAAGCCACGCGGTTTATCCTGATTGCAATCAGAAAAAATACCTTTGGTGTTTTTGCACGATGTGACGGGTTTTATGGTCGGCACCCGCTCCGAACACGGCGGCATCATCAAGGACGGTGCCAAAATGGTAAATGCGGTGTCCAACTCGACCGTACCCAAGTTCAGCATCGTGATGGGCAATTCTTACGGCGCGGGCAACTACGCCATGTGTGGCAAAGCCTACGACCCAAGGTTAATCGTGGCCTGGCCTACGGCAAAAATTGCCGTGATGGGGGGGTCGCAAGCGGCTAAAACCCTGATGCAAATCCAGGTTGCTTCCCTCAAATCCAAAGGGGAAGTGCTGGACACGGAGACCGAGCAGCAATTGTTCAACGAAATCAAAGACAAATACGACCAACAAACTTCTCCCTACTATGCCGCTGCCCGCTTGTGGGTAGACGCCATCATCAGCCCGTTGGAAACTCGCAAGGTGATCTCCATGGGCATTGAGGCCGCGAATAATGGCGTGGTGGAGAAGTTTAATGTGGGCGTAATTCAAAGTTGAAAAGTTTAGGGTTGAAAAGTTGAAAAGACAGCATCTCGACATTGCTAGACAAGTGTCTTTTCAACCATCAACCATTAAACTTCTCTTCAACTTTTCAACCCTAAACTCTTCAACTTATTGACATGAATTTTATCGCAAAAACACTTGCCGGCCTCGAACCCGTGCTGATCGAAGAGTTAAAAATCCTGGGGGCTGAAAACATCCGCCTGGGTAAGCGGGCCGTTTTTCCGAAGGCGACATAGATTTGATGTACCAATCCAATCTGGAGTTGCGTACAGCCTTGCGTATTTTGTACCCATTGGTCATTTCAAAGTGCGGAATGAAGACGATTTGTACCACAAAATTGGAAAATTCGATTGGTCGGAATACATGAGTGTAGACGATACACTGGCCGTTGATGCAGTGACCAGTTCCTCTCTCATCCGGCATTCGAAGTTTGCTGCGCTGCGTACCAAAGATGCGATTGTGGATCAGTTTCGTAAAAAGTTTGGCCGCAGGCCGGATGTCAATACCGAATCCCCTACTTTGCGCCTCAACCTGCACGTCGGTGAGGAAGATGTAACCCTGGCCCTCGACAGCAGCGGCGAATCACTGCACCGCCGGGGCTACCGGGTAGATAGTGTTGAAGCGCCCATCAACGAGGTGCTCGCTGCCGGGATGATTTTGCTTTCGGGTTGGGAATGTGACTGCGATTTCACCGACCCCATGTGTGGCTCGGGCACCTTGCCCATCGAGGCGGCGATGCTGGCTTACAACATTGCGCCCCAGATCAATCGCCAGAATTTTGGCTTCATGCGTTGGGAGAATTTTGATAAAAAGGCTGGGAAAAGGTGCGCGAAAAGCCATCCTTTCTCAAGTGGTTTTCAGCACAAAATTTACGCTTCGGACATTGATTTTAAAGCAGTCAACAGTGTCGGTTACAACATCGAAAAGCTGGACTGGAAGGCAAAATCCGGGTAGCCGCGAGCGCTTTGAAAACGTCATACCCAGTTCTGAAAGCGGCCTGCTCGAAGTGAACCCGCCCTACGACGAACGGATGGAACTGGAAGATGGACAGGCTTTTACAAGGGCCTGGGCGACACTTTCAAGAAGAACTGGGCATCGGCCATTCGGCCTGGATCATCAGTTCAATCTGGGAGAGGCAGTGAAAATCGGTAGGCTTGCGGCCTTCACGGCGCATTCCGTTGTTCAATGGAAAACTGGAGTGTCGGCTTTTGCGCTATGATATGTATGCCGGTAGCAAACGGGTGAGAGAGGAAGGAGAAGAGATGAAAGATGAAATAAGAGAGATAAAAGAGGAGCAAAAGGGGACGGATGAAGATTGGTAGTCAATTGGGGCACGGGATAGGGGTTTTGTTTATCTTTGTATTAAAAGTCTTTTCTTTGCGCTTCCGAAAGAACCATACCATGATTGCCAAAACATTGCCCAGGCGGCGGGTTACTGAAGCGTGGAGAAGTGATTGCGATCCACCGAAACCGTGTATGGTTTGGCCGGAAACGCACTGGATGACCGCACCGTGGCCAAAATTTTTGCCATCAAACAGCGGCCTTCTTTTGATCCGCTCATTGTGCATGTGCCCGATTGGCAAAGCCTGGAAAACTGGGTTCAAAACATTCCAACTGTCGCCCTGCAATTGGCGCAACAGTTCATGCACGGCGCGCTAACGCTGCTTTTGGAAAAAAAACCATTTCCAGTCTGGTCACTGCGGGCTCACCCCTGGTGGCCATGCGGATACCGCTCATCTTGCGCAGGAATTGCTGCGTTTGCTTCCTTTTTCCACTGGCGGCGCCCGGTGCCAATCCATTGGCTACATCAGTCTACCCGTGCCGAACACGTGGCCCATCAGTGGGCGATCTAATTCGCACATCACGGATGGGGACCTTGTACTATTGGACTGGAAAGTACCATTGTCAGTTTCGGAGGAGGCGCGCCACGATTTTCCGCAAAATTCCCGTGGAAGCCATTGAGGGCGGTGATCGGACCAGTACAGGTGCAGGCCCATTCAGTTCCAATCCGCAAGCTCTGGGATGCTCAAAAGTCATTATGCACCACGGATTCCGCTGGTTTGGGTAAATTGACTGAACTCATTCCACAACACGGGGCAAAGCCATTGGGTACTCAGTTTTCAAGAAAGATGCCCGGAGATACCCTCTGAACGACGGTTTGCGTTATCTTCGTCAGGTGATCAGCAAGCTGCTCGCAACCTTTTTCGGCCATGCGTTATTTGGATCATTGCCGCTTATTTGATTTGATTGTAGCCGAACTCTTACCCGAAAGAAAACCTTGGACGGGCCATAAATGATCGTTTGAGGGCGAGCATCCAGCAAAATTAATCAGCAAGCGAGGTCATACTCTTTTACCTATTTTTATTCACAGACTGTTAAAAAAGCCAAATCAGTATGCGTTTTCAACAAAATCATGATGGCCCTGACGATGGTGTTGGCCATTTTGCATCCGCACTCGGGCACTTTAAGAACAACAAACCCAACGCCCGCCCTCCTAAAACTGTTGTACGAGCAGTTGGACTCACTCAGCATCAACGTGGTTTACAATGCCCGCTTCGGTAAGGTCGTTCGATCTGGGGCGTCCTGGTTCCATGGCGAAGTTTTGGCGCACGGTACCAATGAGGCTACGACTTTCGGGTGAACAAGCAATCATTGAAGGTCAAAACTTGCAGCGGGTAAATATTCCTGTTCACCATCTGGTGAAAAGAATGGACAGTTATTTTCAACAAAGAAGCCCGCCAATGGGGAGCCTACAGTTACAAAAGAAATGGATGCCCTGCGCGTAAGTTAAACCAGGCAAATCAAGTTGTTTGTAGACAACTGGCCGTTGATGTATCTGAAAAGGAGAAGTCGGTGTAGCTTGGAAAAATGTGCCAAATTAGTTTCAAGTAAAGAAGCCAAATAAGCGCCCGATCATAATTAATGGCAGTCAATGCTTCAGTTTAGGGACAGGCCTTGCCTGTCCCTAAAATTCAATCCTTCTTCTTATTTTGCCCCAGCTTAATCAATACTCACTCCATGAAACGTTTGATCACATCTACATTGCTGCTTTCCCTTGTCTCGTTCGGCATCAGCGGCTGCAAAACGAACCCAAAATTGATAAAGACGACCTCTTGGGCCGCTAGGAGATTCGGGAAGCCTATCGCAATGAAAAAAATCAGAAGACCTGATGGGGCTCTTCTTTGAAGTTTTTTGGCGATGGGAAAATGCTCACCAACATGTCAGGGGCTACCACAGAATCACAATACGAGCTCAAAACAAACCTTGATGCAACGCGGTGAGACACTGGATGCCGACTACGAAATCACGAGTCTGAGACGATACCAACCTGGTACTCGTGACGACCTTGCGCGAATACAATTTCCGCTTTGTACTGGGCAAAGCGTTCAAATCAACTAGAAATACCAGTTGAGTCAAACCGCAATGACAAAGGAGATTGTGAGGTAAAGGGCTGGGATTGACGTTGTACACACGCAAATTTCACTTCGTGCCAGAGCCCTGCCACCCACCGAAACAAGCCACTTACCAACGTGTATATTGTTGGCATTGACCCTTTGTATTCCAATCCATTTGAAGTATAAAAAAAGGAATCGCCAGGTTCGCGTATTCGTATTCAACGTATTATGGCAAAAACTGTTCAACGAATTTATAGCGGCTGAACACTCCCCGGCAGGTCCAGGTCGGTGGTTGACCGCCTAACACGGGCGTCACTCAAACGTTGGCTGTAATAGCTGTACAAAACCTACGTATTGGTCAGCTGAAAAATTCAGGTCAATTGTACTCTAACATCGGGCTGATACCAAGCTGGATCGAAGGGTCTAGGAACCAAGTCCAAGTCTATCGGAGGTTCCCCCACGTACAATTCATCGATTTTGGTCACACTGCTGATATTTCACCGCTTCTTTAGATGATTTGAAATACTGGGTACTCACAAGCCAATACAACAGAATAATAAAATAATTGACGTATTGTTGATGGTGCTAAGGATTCTACCATGAAATTTTAGTAACCACACAAAGATACACATCTTTTCCCC
>NZ_JADKCX010000149.1 GCF_016718685.1 Haliscomenobacter sp.
GGTGCTAAACACTAAGGCGAAACCTTCCCCATCAACCAGCCCTCCAAAATTGCGCTTTGTAATTTATCCACATTGACTTGCGGTGAAATTTTGAACGAAAGCGCTCCACTTTTACCCAAAACCAAGCTCAGCAATTTTTCTCCCCCGCGCTGCACACGACCAATTTCATTTTATCTCCGGGCACCGGTCTTTGATCATGTTGCCAAAAGGAAAGGCGTTAGCGGGCTGATTGTCAATCTCCAGAATGATGTCCCTGCGGCGCAATCCCGCCTGCCAGGCCGGCGAATCGAATTCTACAGCAGTAATCACGGTACTATCTTTGGCCACACGGGTTGTGACCCCAACCAGCCCCGGCACCGTTTGTCGCCCGGGTCAATGCGGAGCCCGGCTTGATCCAGGTGTTTGGTGTAATCGGTTTCGGTGAGTGCTACCGACGTAGCGAAACTGTTCTTCCAGATTGGTTCCCGCGATGTTCTTCACATACTTTGCGAAAATTCCTGCTCCGTAAATCCCCGTTGCTGTTTGAGGTAGTATTCCGGTACAGGGTGCGCATCACATCGTCCAGCAATTTTTTGTTGCCCGTGAGGTAGCGAATATGCAAGTCGAACATCCAACCCACGATGGGGCCTTTGTCGTAATAAGAAATGGTTTTGTTCACCTCATCTCCGGTGCGGCCAAAAGGGCCATCGCTCCAGGTTTCGTAACTGGCTTGCAGGAGGGTTTGATACAAACGCCCAGGTTTGTCTTCAAAACCCTGGATGTTTTTGCGGAGCGCTTCCAATAACTCTTCATCACTACACAAACCAGCCCGGCGCAGCATCAGGTATTCGTAATACACAGTAAGCCCTTCCGAGATCCAGAGCTGATTCGTACGACTACCCTGGTCGTAGTCAAAAGGCCCGAGTTCAATGGGGCGGATGCGTTTGACATTGTAGTGGTGAAAATATTCATGGGCCAAAAAAAACAAGGTACGCAGACGGCTTTGGGGTTGTTTTGGCTTTCGCCCGTAAAGGCAAAAGTAGTCGAGTTGAGGTGTTCGATGCCGCCGCCGCCGGGGCCGATGGCGATGAAAGTGTAGTCTTGGTAAGGGATGTCGCCGATGAGGTCTACCGAGGCTTGCACGATTTTTTGCAAGTCATTCATCAACCTGGCTTTGTCAAATTGCCCCAATTTGTAGCCGATGAAGCGGTGGGTTTTTCCTGCAACGCTGAACGGAGGCAGTTCTTCCAAATTGCCCACCAACAGCGGACTATCGTAGAGAATGTCGAAATTAGGTGCCTTGAAGGTGTAAGGTTTCCCCGGAACAACCTCCAGTCCGGTTGCGATATTTTTCCATGAAGAAAATGGAACAACCTGTACAAGCGAAGGGGTGCGCAAGGTGCCAACCGGATACATAAATACCCCGCCCGGGGAGAATGTAGCCCGTTCTTCATCCAGGTAGGGCGTGGCCACAAAGAACGCTGCGTTTTGACCTGATAATTCAGCACGATGCCCCGGCGGAAAACTGCATGCACGCGCCGGGTATTGTCGTTGATTTTTTCCCACTGCAAGGGTTTCCTTTGCTGTCAAGGGCTTTAAACTGCTCAACGTATTGGGCAAAATCCAGGCGTTGGTAGTAGCCGGGCGTCCAAACAGGCATTTAAAATCAATGGATTCCACGCCGAACCCTGGCATTGCAGGTTGACCTGAAAATGCGCAGCGGGTTGTTCCATCGAAATGGTAAAAGTAATGGAACTTGGACGAGCCGCAGCACTGTTGTTGAAGTGATCAAGAGCAACAATAAACAACTGAATTTACTATAGATTTCATAGAAAAGGCTTAAGGCTCACCTTCCTATCAAAACAGGTGGGGTGAATTGAAGTAGAAAGATAGGATTTTATTGCAACAGGAGGCTTTTAAGTCTTCAAACTTTGCAGCTGATTTTTCTCAAAAGCTCCCGTTGCAAAACCAATCAAGGTACATTCAAAACACCCCACTTGTGGAAGTGAAAAGCGAATAGCGAATAGCAACACACAATCTGTATTTCCTGATCAAATTTGCCAATAAAAATAACATCGCTTTTCATTTTTTACTTTTCGCTTTTCGCTTTTCACTATTCACTATTCGCTTTTCGCTTTGGCCAGGTTTTTTGGCGTTTCTAATTTGGGCTGAGCCATCAAATAAGTGTAAATTGCTTTTAGTGCTTCATCGTCTTGCTGAGCGATGTTTTGCCAGGGCATGAATTTTTGATCAAGTTTTTTGCCTTCGGGGTGACTCCGGATCGAATGGTTTTATAAAGCCTTCTTCCCCCCATTTGGCCAAATTCCCACCGGGGGTAATGTTGGCTCCAGCTGGTCCAGCTGGGTCATGGTTTGGAGCACCATTTAGTTGTTCGCCATGACAGGCCCGGCATCCACTTACTTGCACCAGGTAAGCGCCATAAACCCTGCTATCCTTTTGGTAGGACTGGTTTTCAACTTGGCGTTATGATCCAGGTATTCCGCAGGATTGGTTTGCCTAATGCACCAGCCTGTACAAAACCTTGGCCAATAAGGTGAATTGGGAGTCTTCCAATCCTTTTTGACCGGAGGAACAGTTTTGATGTACGCGATGATCTGGCTGAGGTGTTCTTTCGGCTTAGTGAATGAAATTCATTGGCAGGCATGATGAACAGTGGGCGACCACCGAGGCCAACTCCGTGTCGAATAGCCCGAACCCAATCGGCGTCGCGGTACGCCTTGGTCACTCCAGCCGGAGTTAAATTAGGTGCGATCAGCACACCAAAAGCAGGGTCATTTAGAAATTTGGTACCTTCCAATTGGTTGCCATGGCAATGGGTACAAAGATTGTTGACCCATTTTTTACCTTCAGCCAGACTCAGTGAATCTTGTGGAATTTTCAGGCTGACTGGTTGAATGTCGTGTTTTTTTCAGCCTTTGATTGTAGGAAGCATTCATCAGGAAAACGGTACAAAAAAGGATGAATAAAACTCCGCCCAGGATGATGCCAGTCCATTTGAGTATTTTTCTCATGGCCCAAAAAGTTTTAAGTGTTAATGGATGAGTTGATTGTGCTTTGAAAGCAGCATAAAGATAAGGGCGAGATCTACCGCTAATCCAGCGTAGATTTGCGTAAACGGACTACGCAGATCTGCGTAATTCGATCAAAAATGAGGTGAAATAATTTTAGACAAGCTTATTTTTGATGGCCAATTGCACCAAACCGGCAATGCCCTTTACCTCTAGTTTTTGGATCAGGTTGTTGCGGTGGGTATCCACGGTGCGTGGGCTGATGAAGAGTTGCTGGCCGATTTCAGTGCTGGAAAACCCCTGCGCGACCAGTTTTAGGATTTCGAGTTCTCTCTCGCTGAGCAGTTCCAGTAAAGCTTGGTTTTGAATGGAAGCAGCAGGTTTGGCGAGGGCAAGCGCAACCTCGCCAGCAAAATATTTCTCCCCTTTGTGCACCTTAAAGATGGCACCAGACAGTTCTTCGATGGATGTGTTTTTGAACAAAAACCCATCCGCCCCTTTTTCGATGGCTTGCTGGATGATGCTGCGCTCGTTGAGCATGGTGAGCATGATGACTTTTATGCCGAAATAATCATTTTTGAGCTGCTCTAAAGTTTCCAATCCATTCATGAGGGGCATTTCGTAGTCAAGCATTACGACATCAGCCCTAATCCCCCGACGAAAGGCATCCAGGACTTCACGACCATTAGCGGCATCTGCTACAATTTCAACCTGCGGAATCTGTTCTAAAATGGACACAAACCCTTTCCGCACCAGTTGATGGTCATCGGCAATCAATACCCTGATTTTTGGCTCCATAATCTGTTATTTTTCAGGATCATTCAGTGGTATGCGGATGATAGAAATGGTTCCTTTAGGTGTAGCTCCCTCCGTTTGAAAAACCCCACCCAGGGTGCTCACCCGGCTGAGGATATTCAATAGGCCCATACTTCCCTGTGCTCTGGCCCGTTCAAAATCAAAGCCTTGTCCATCGTCTTCCATACGCAGAATCAGACTCCCTCCCGCTAAATACAGGATCACCAATACCTTGCCTGCATTGGCGTGTTTGACAATGTTGTTGAGCAATTCCTGAGCCACCCGATATACCCCAATCTCTACTTTTTCATCCAGGTGCTCGGGTACCAGGCTAGTTTCAAACTCGTATTGCAATGCCGTACTTTGTAGGGTATTGCGCAGCAACATTTCCAGGCTTGGCGCTAGTCCGTGCTGCTCCAGCATAGGCGGCAACATGGTATGGGAGATGTTGCGCACTTCGGTACAAGATTCGTCCAGCTGATGGGCCAATTGTCCAATTTGCAGGGCTTCTTGAGGTGCAACGTTGGCAATTTTGGATTGTAAGGCACTGAAACCCAGTTTGAGGGCCACCATTTCTTGTGCGATGCCATCGTGTAAGTCTTTGGCGATGCGTTTGCGCTCGGCTTCCTGAGCTTCGATTACCGCATTGAGGCCCAATTGTTGTTCCTCAATAAGGGCGGCATCCAGCTCCACTTTTTTGCGCAAGCGGAAGCGATTCCAAAACAGCCAGCCCAATAATGCAAAAGCCAAGAACGCTGCTATCAACCCCCAAATCCAGGTTTTTTGGCGGAATAAAACACTCTCCTGTTTTTCAATTTTAAGTTGCTGATTGGCAATCTCGGCCTCTTTTTTCTGGGTTTGGTACTTGGCTTCCATGTCCGCCAGGACTTTGGAATTGTCGATGGTAAACAAGGAATCGTCCAGTACCATGAATTTTTTGTACCAAATCAATGCCTCTTTAGATTGCCCCAATAACTCATACGAGCGAGCTATCTCCTCATAATACACCGCAAGTGGATCGAGCAATTTCAATTTTTGCATGATGGCATATCCCTTCATAGCGAAGTCCAGTCCTTTTTGGGGCTCGCCTAGAGAATTGTAGACTGCCGCACTGTTGACATACGGAAAAACCAGGTTGGTTTCCCGATTGGCTTCTAGCAAATACTGGATGGATTTTTCACAATTGGGGATAGCTTCCTGGTTCTTACCGGTTTCATGGAGTAGATGACACACTCCACCAAGCATAACTCCAGCTACAAATTTATTGTCGTTTTTAAGCGCCATTGCGATGCCCTTTATAGGAGTAGTCCAGCGATTTTTCAAAGTCTTTTTTGGCCCCATGGGCCACAGCCAGGTTATTGTAGGTGAAAATGGTGCGGCGCTCGTCGCCCGTTTTGAGGCGTATTTCCAATGCTTTTTCCAGGTATTCAATGGCTTTATCGTGCAATTCAGCATCTGAATACACATTGCCGAGGTTGCTGTAAGCAGATGCTGCATTTTCCAAATCGCCCATTTTTTCCCGCAATTTGGCTCCCAGCAGCAGGTAATATTGAGCTGAATCGTTTTGGAAAAAATCCTGATAGGTACCCCCTAGCCCATTGTAAGCATCTGCCTGGATGGCTAGATCTTTGATTTTTTTGCCTATCGCAAGTTGTTTTGAGGCCTGGAATCGCCGCTTCTTTTTCTCCTTTGTCCTGATAAGCTTTTCCCCGTACGTGCAAGGCATTGGCTTCTGGGGCTTTGCCCTGCCATGGCGCTGATGACTAGAGCAAAAAGGATGGTTAAAGGTGTTTTTCTCATACTACCCCGAATTTTACCAGGATCAATTTCCCGGTTGAGGTCAACACATTGCACACCAACCTTGGTGTTTACAGGCCCTAATGTATACAAAATCCAGCAATTCCTCATTGAACAATCTAGTAATTCTCCCCGTTTAAACCACTGAAAAAATTACCTTTGCGCAACCTACGAAAGTATACAGCCGAATATGACCAAAAAAGAAATCGACCAAAACCTGAACGAGGACAACATGAAGCTGCAACTCTCCCGTTTGCAGCATCGTTTTGAAAAAATAAAACTGGGTGGCGGGGAAAAACGCATTGCCCAACAGCACGCCCAAGGCAAAATGAGCGTGCGCGAGCGGGTAAATTACCTCATTGATCCCGACACTTCATTTTTGGAAATTGGTGCATTTGCGGGTTATGACATGTACCCGGACGAAGGCGGTTGCCCTGCGGGTGGAGTGGTAGTCGGGATTGGTTACGTGCGGGGGCCGGCAATGTGTCATCGTAGCCAATGATGCCACGGTGAAAGCGGGCGCCTGGTTTCCGATCACGGGCAAAAGAACCTGCGGGCACAAGAAATCGCTATGGAAAATCGCTTGCCCATCATCTATCTGGTGGACAGTGCCGGGGTGTTTTTGCCCATGCAGGACGAAATTTTTCCCGATAAAGAACATTTTGGCCGCATTTTCCGCAACAACGCCAAAATGTCGAGCATGGGCATCCCCCAGATCGCCGCCATCATGGGCAGTTGTGTAGCGGGTGGAGCTTATTTGCCAATCATGTCGGACGAAGCCCTGATCGTGGAGGGAACCGGGTCCATCTTCCTGGCCGGGCCCTATCTGGTCAAAGCCGCCATCGGTGAAGACGTGGACAAAGAAACCCTCGGTGGAGCCAGCACGCAAAGTGAAATTTCCGGCGTAACGGATTACAAAGTCCCCAATGACCAGGTCTGCCTGGATACCATCAAGGATTTGGTGGACAAATTGGGGCATTTTCCCAAAGCGGGTTTTGACCGGGTTGAGGCTACTGCACCCGGGGTTGAAGAAAGCCAGCTCTTGCGCATTTTCCCCAATGATCCGTCCAAACCCTATTCCACGTTAGAGATCTTGCATTGCCTGGTTGACGATTCCAAACTCACGCAGTACAAAGAACATTACGGCAAAACCATCATCTGTGCTTATGCCCGCATCGACGGCTGGGCGGTAGGCATCGTGGCCAACAACCGCGAAGTGGTGCGTAATGCCAAAGGGGAAATGCAATTTGGCGGGGTGATTTATTCCGACTCGGCGGACAAAGCCACGCGGTTTATCCTGAATTGCAATCAGAAAAAAATACCTTTGGTGTTCTTACACGATGTAACGGGCTTCATGGTAGGCTCGCGTTCCGAACACGGGGGCATCATCAAAGACGGCGCCAAAATGGTGAATGCGGTGGCCAACTCCACAGTACCCAAGTTCAGCATCGTGATGGGCAACTCCTACGGTGCAGGCAACTACGCCATGTGTGGCAAAGCCTACGACCCCAGGCTCATCGTTGCCTGGCCTACGGCTAAAATTGCCGTGATGGGTGGCTCGCAAGCGGCCAAAACCCTCATGCAAATCCAGGTTGCTTCCCTCAAATCCAAAGGGGAAGTGCTGGACACGGAGACCGAGCAGCAATTGTTCAACGAAATTAAAGACAAATACGACCAACAAACTTCCCCTTATTACGCCGCTGCCCGCTTGTGGGTAGACGCCATCATCAACCCGCTGGAAACCCGCAAGGTGATCTCCATGGGCATTGAGGCCGCGAATAATGGCGTTGTGGAGAAGTTTAATGTGGGAGTCATACAGAGTTGAGGAGGTTGAGAAGTTGAGGCTACCGCGAGCGACAAAGCGTATCGAAGCCTTAACTAAAAATATCTGTCAGCCATCACTTGCGGTAGCCTCTCAACTTCTCAACCTTCTCAACTCCTCAACTAAAGAAGATGAATTTTATCGCAAAACACTTGCCGGCCTCGAACCCGTGCTGATCGAAGAGTTAAAAATCCTGGGGGCTGAAAACATCCGCCTGGGTAAGCGGGCCGTTTTTTACGAAGGTGACATAGATTTGATGTACCAATCCAATCTGGAGTTGCGTACAGCCTTGCGTATTTTAGTGCCCATTGGTCATTTCAAAGTGCGGAATGAAGACGATTTGTACCACAAAATTGGAAAATTCGATTGGTCGGAATACATGAGTGTAGACGATACACTGGCCGTTGATGCAGTGACCAGTTCCTCTCTCATCCGGCATTCGAAGTTTGCCGCGCTGCGCACTAAAGATGCCATCGTGGATCAGTTCCGCAAAAAGTTTGGCCGCAGACCGGATGTCAATACCGAATCCCCTACTTTGCGCCTCAACCTGCACATCGGTGAGGAAGATGTAACCCTGGCCCTCGACAGCAGCGGAGAATCACTGCACCGCCGGGGCTACCGGGTAGATAGTGTGGAAGCCCCCATCAACGAGGTACTCGCTGCCGGGATGATTTTGCTCTCGGGTTGGGAATGTGACTGTGATTTCATCGATCCCATGTGGCTCGGGCACCTTGCCCATCGAAGCGGCCATGTTGGCGTATAATATTCCTCCTCAGATCAATCGGCCAAGTTTTGCCTTCATGCGTTGGGAGAATTTTGACAAAAAAGGCTGGGAAAAAGTGCGCGAAGAAGCGATCCTTTCCCAAGTGGTTTTTCAGCACAAAATTTACGCTTCGGACATTGATTTTAAAGCCGTCAACAGTGTCGGGTACAACATCGAAAAAGCTGGACTGGAAGGTAAAATCCAGGTGAGCCGCGAGCGCTTTGAAAACGTCATACCCAGTTCTGAAAACGGCTTGCTCATGATGAACCCACCCTACGACGAACGGATGGAACTGGAAGATGGACAGGCTTTTTACAAGGGCCTGGGCGACACTTTCAAGAAGAACTGGGCTGGCCATTCGGCCTGGATCATCAGCTCCAATCTGGAAGCAGTGAAATCGGTGGGCTTGCGGCCTTCACGGCGCATTCCGTTGTTCAATGGAAAACTGGAGTGTCGGCTTTTGCGCTATGATATGTATGCGGGGAGCAAACGGGTGAGAGAGGAGAGATAAAAGAGGAAGAGAGGAAAGATGAAAATAAAAGTGGAAGAGAAAGAAAGGAGAAAAGGGGACGGATGAAGACTGGTAGTATTAATTCGAAAGGAGATACAACAAGGTTGTCATGGATGACAACCTTGTTGTATCTCCTTGTTGTTCAATTTAGTATTTCGATTGAACCAAGGTATGAACATCAGGGGGACCAGCTAAAAAAGAAGCATATTTTTCAAGTAATTTTTCAGATTCTTCTTTACTGAATCGTTCTTGAAATAAAGGAAGAATTCCATAATCCCCATTTTCAACAAGTGGATCCATGACAAAAGCATAAGTCCAGGTTTTGTCTTCATTTTGTGCAGAAGGCTTCAGCCACCTGGTTTTTTGATACTTCTCTTTCGTCAAAGGGTTTTTAGATTTGGAGAGTAAATCAAAAAAAATCTCGTTCATGAATTTTTCATACTCGATTTTAGACTCATCTTTTACGTAGTTGATGATCATCATCACTTTTCCACTCTCCTTTGCTCTTGTTCCTTCCTTCGATTGAGCAAAGCCATTTTTTGGAATGAGCAGGGACATTAATACTAGGACACTTAAGAAAATACGATTTTTCATAAACTTAGGTTTTTAGTAAGGTTAACTAGGTAAAGATTAACAACCAGCAGCTATTTCGTCAGTCTGGCAAAACATTGTTGCTTGATTCATAGCTGATTCTGTAAATTTACACTAATTTTCAATACTTATCTTAATGAAGTAGCATGAGCCTATTGTTCAGTTTTTAAAGCAGCGCAACCTTAAAAGTCTTTTCTTTGCGCTTCGAAAAGAACCAAGTACCATGATTGGCCAAAACATTGCCCAGGCGGCGGAGTTACTGAAGCGTGGAGAAGTGATTGCGATCCCCACCGAAACCGTGTATGGTTTGGCCGGGAATGCACTGGATGACCGCACCGTGGCCAAAATTTTTGCCATCAAACAGCGGCCTTCTTTTGATCCACTCATTGTGCATGTGCCCGATTGGCAAAGCCTGGAAAACTGGGTTCAAAACATTCCAACTGCCGCCCTGCAATTGGCGCAACATTTTATGCCGGGCGCGCTTACCTTACTTTTGGAAAAAAAAGAAACCATTTCCGATCTGGTCACCGCGGGTTCTCCCCTGGTGGCCATGCGTATACCCGCGCATCCACTGGCGCAGGAATTGCTGCGTTTGCTTCCTTTTCCACTGGCGGCACCCAGCGCCAATCCTTTTGGCTACATCAGCCCTACCCGTGCCGAACACGTGGCACATCAATTGGGCGATCAAATTCCGTATATCCTGGATGGTGGACCTTGTACCATTGGACTGGAAAGTACCATTGTCGGTTTCCCGGAGGGGCGCGCCACGATTTTCCGCAAAGGTGGAATTCCCGTAGAAGCCATTGAGGCGGTGATCGGACCAGTGCAGGTGCAGGCCCATTCCAGTTCCAATCCGCAGGCACCAGGGATGCTCAAAAGCCATTACGCGCCACGGATTCCGCTGGTATTGGGTAAATTGACTGAACTCATTCCACAACATCAGGGCAAAGTCATTGGGGTACTCAGTTTTCAAGAAAGATACCCGGAGATACCCTCTGAACGACAGTTTGCGTTATCTTCGTCAGGTGATTACACTGAAGCTGCTCGCAATCTTTTTTCGGCCATGCGTTATTTGGATCAATTGCCACTTGATTTGATTGTAGCCGAACTCTTACCCGAAGAAAACCTTGGACGGGCCATAAATGATCGTTTGAGGCGAGCATCCAGCAAAAATTAATCAACCAAGCGAGGTCATACTCTGTTACCTATTTTTATTCACAGACTGTTAAAAAACCAAATCAGTATGCGTTTCAACAAAATCATGATGGCCCTGACGATGGTGTTGGCCATTTTTGCATCTACCGCCCTTCAGGCACAAGACAACAAAGCCCAACGGCCCAGCCCTCCTAAAACTGTTGCACGGCAGTTGGACTCCCTCAGCATCAACGTGGTTTACAATGCGCCTTCGGTAAAAGGTCGTTCGATCTGGGGCGCCCTGGTTCCTTATGGCAAAGTTTGGCGCACGGGTGCCAATGAGGCTACGACTTTCGAGGTGAACAAGTCAGTAATCATTGAAGGTCAAAAACTTGCAGCGGGTAAATATTCCCTGTTCACCATCCCTGGTGAAAAAGAATGGACGGTTATTTTCAACAAAGAAGCCAGCCAATGGGGAGCCTACAGTTACAAAAAAGAAATGGATGCCCTGCGTGTAAGCGTTAAACCAGGCAAATCCAAGTTGTTTGTAGAGCAACTGGCCATTGATGTATCTGAAAAAGGAGAAGTCAGTGTGGCTTGGGAAAATGTACAAATCAGTTTCGAAGTAAAAGAAGCCAAATAGGCGCCTGATCATAATTAATGGCACTTAAATGCTTCAGTTTAGGGACAGGCCCTTGCCTGTCCCTAAAAATTCAATCCTTCTTCTTATTTTTGCCCCAGCTTAATCAATACTCACTCCATGAAACGTTTGATCACATCTACATTGCTGCTTTCCCTTGTCTCGTTCAGCATCAGCGGCTGCAAAAACGAACCCAAAATTGATAAAGACGACCTCTTGGGCCGCTGGGAGATTCGGGAAGCCTATCGCAATGAAAAAAAATCAGAAGACCTGATGGGGCTCTTCTTTGAATTTTTTGGCGATGGGAAAATGCTCACCAACATGTCGGGGGCTACCACAGAATCACAGTACGAGCTCAAAAAACAAACCTTGATGCAACGCGGTGGAGACATGGATGCCGACTACGAAATCACGAGTCTGAACGATACCAACCTGGTACTCGTGACGACCTTGCGCGAATACAATTTCCGCTTTGTACTGGGCAAAAGCGTTCAAATCAACTAGAAATGCCAGTTGAGTCCAAACCGCAATGACAAAGGAGATTGTGAGGTAAAAGGGCTGGGATTGACGTTGTACAGCACCAAAATTTCACTTCGTGCTGAGCCCATGCCACCCTGCAACAAGCCGATACCAACGTGTATATTGTTGGCATTGACCCTTTGTATTTCCAATCCATTTGAAGTATAAAAAGGAATCGCCTGGTTCGCGTATTCGTATTCAACGTGGCCAAAAAACTGTTCAACGAATTTATAGCGGCTGAACACTCCAGCGGTCCAGGTCAGTGGTTGAGCGCGTACCACTTGGCCGTTACTCAAACGTTGGCTGTAATAGCTGTACAAAAAACCTACCCGTGGTCCAACTGAAAAATTAGGGGTCAATTTGTAGCCCAACATCGGGCTGATGCCAAACTGAATCAAGGTCTGGCTGCCAAATCCAAGTCCTATCGGAAGGTTTCCCCCGTACCAAATTCGTCGATTTTGGTCACTGCCTTTGGTATTTTCACCGCTTCTTTTGATGATTTGAGCATTACTGTGGATACTCCACAAACCAATACAACAGAGTAATAAAATAATTTGACGCATTGTTGATGGTGCTAAGGATTCTACATGAAATTTTTAGTAACCACACAAAGATACACGCTCTTTTTTCCCTTCGTTGCACCAAAGAAATTTTTGCCATCAGCCTTACCGAAATATGCTAACTTTGAGGTATCAAATACCGCAGCACTGTAAAGCTTCGTTCATTATGTTGATGTTGTTTCCCTCTTCAAACAACTGAAAATCTTCGTCCAGAACCCAACACACTACCGACTACCAATGATTTGCGTTCCATGAAGCATTGCATTACGATATTGAGCATCTTACTGAGTGGCTGGCTATGGGGGCAAAACTGTCCTTTGGAAGCTCCGCTGCCTATTCCCGCTAACGATTCAATTGTTTATAGTTTTGAGGTTTTTGACGTCATCAACAACAACCTGGCTGCTCCAGGACAGGGTGTGTGTGGGGTACAAATGCGTTTTCGCCACAATTCCATCACGGACTTTGAAGTATGGCTAAAGGCCCCCAATGGCAAAGAAATCCAACTCATCGGCCCCAACGCAACTGTATCTCCGCCAACTTTAGGAGGCAGTTGGAATGTAACTTTTGTAAGGTGCCTGGCTACTCCAATGCCCCAGGTACCCTTTGCTCAACGCTGGAACAACAGCACTAATCCTTTTGGTGCCAGCGGCATTACGGGATCGTATTGGCCATTTTCAGGTTGTTTGGAAGAATTCAACACTGGGCCAGTGAATGGCACCTGGGAACTCAAATTAAAAACCATAACCAGCACTCAAATCAGAGGAAGTTTATTGGGTCTTGACATCCAGTTTTGTGACAAAAGAGGCCAACGCTGTTGTTTTGCTGATGCTGGAGTCCTCAGTGGCCCGGTTAATGTGGCCGCTTGTCAGGCCGATTTTGACCTTAACCTCACTACGGCACCAACTTACAGTGGGGCCAAACCCGACTCCAGCAAATACGCCTATACCTACGCCATTGGCCGTGACATGATCTTGCAGGGTTTCGATTCCATTCCAGACCTGCGTCGTATGTCCCCTGGCAATTATCAGGTATGTGGTTTGTCTTATTTACGCAAAGACACCAGCCTTTTCCCTGCTGCAAACAATATCCTGAGGCTGGATACCTTGCGCAACCAACTCAAAAATGGAACAATAGCACTATGTGGTGAAATGACTGCGGATTGCATCAATGTACTCATCGCTCCGCGTTCAGATTCCACGGTATTGCCCATAGAAATCATTTGTGCAGGCGATTCGGTCGTGGTAGCTGGCCAAATCTTCAAAACTACCGGGCGTTTTCCGATCACTTTTAACCAGCCGGGGCGCTGCGACAGCTTGGTCATCGTCAATGTTCGGGTAGAACAAAGCCTGAACTCCACACTTGATAGTATAATCTGCGCCGGAGACTCCGTAGCCGTCGGAACCAAACAATACAAAGTTACTGGCAATTATGTGGACACCTTGCAGGCGAGCAGTGGCTGCGACAGCATTGTTTCACTCCGTCTGGTAGTATTGCCAGCTATTCCCGTTAAAGACACTTCCATTGAAATATGCTCTGGCCGGTCGGTTGTAATTGGCGGCCAACGTTTTAGTGCTTCCGGCGTATACGACATACCGTTGGTTTCCAGCCAGGGTTGTGACAGTTTGATTCGACTGACCCTTACCATTATTGAGCCCCAATCAGTAATTACGGCTACGGATACTTTCCTCACCTGCACGCGTACCCAGGTAGTATTGGACGGTACCCAATCCACCCCCTTGGGGCAAGTCATGTACCGCTGGGAAGACAACATGGGCAATCCGATTGGGGATAGTACGCATTTTGTAGTCACCAGTCCTAATACCTACTATTTACAAGTCATCACCACCAAAAGTTTGTGCGCCCGCCGGGTTCGTATCATCATCACTGCGGATACCCTCAAACCCATTGTCAACATCGGCGGCATGGATACCCTGAATTGTAATACCCCACGCATCACCCTGAATTCAACGGTTAGTAGCAACCTGGCTGCCCCCTGTACAATTGGACGACTACCGGCACCGGGCGGATTGAGGGGCTGAATACCCAGGCAAATGTATTGGTCAGTGGCCCTGGTTTTTACCAATTGACCGTAACCAATAACCGCAATGGCTGTACAGATTCTGCCGAAGTTCAGGTTTTTCAAGACCTCAACCTGCCCATTGCCAATGCGGGTACAAGTGATACCCTTACCTGTTCACAGGGCAGTGTCAATCTCAACGGCAGTGCTTCAAGTACTGGTGCCTCATTTAGGTACTTATGGACAGGTTTGAATGGTCAGGTCGTGGCCGATTCAACTTCAGTTCAAACCAGCACACAAGTTGCGGGATTGTACCAGTTGGCAGTAACCAACACGTTCAATCAATGTGTGGGTTTTGATACGGTTAACGTGGTTGCCGATACGACCCCGGTCAGTTTGTCCATTGATCCCCCGCGTGAACTGAACTGCACAACCCGCTCGATTACGCTTACTTCTCGGGCAAATCCGAGCAATCGTTCGCTGAGTTACAATTGGGTGGCCATTAATGGGGGCAACATTACCAGTGCCAATAACACTGCCAATATTGAGGTCGATTTGGCTGGTCGATACGCCCTGGAAGTAACCGACCTCGCCAATGGTTGTACCACTGAAGCTGAAATAATCGTAAAAGACAGCAGCAATACAGTCAGCGCAGTGATTGCAGTCCCGCTGGCCATTTCATGCACCCAGCCTGAAACAGAACTGGATGGTTCTGGATCACAAGGCGGTAGCACAGTGGTCTTCCAATGGAGTACCACCAACGGCAACATTATCGGTGCCAACAACCGCGCCCGCATCAGGGTTGGAGCAGCAGGTACTTACCAATTGATTGTTCGGGATACCACAACCCAATGTAGTGACACCAGTACGGTAGTCGTCAGCAGTCAACAAATCCCCCCCATTGCCCGGGCAGGGCAAGACCTTGAATTGACTTGCAGTGCGCCCATCGCAACCCTCAGTGCTCAGGGTTCTGCAACGGGAAACAACATCCGTTATCGCTGGCAAGGCCCCTGCCCTATCACAGATTCAAGTGCAGCCACCATCTCGACCACTTGTGAGGGTCAATATGTGTTGCAGGTGCTGGACACCAGCACGGGTTGTACGAGTACCGATACCGTGGTAGTCAGTCTTAAATTCAGCCAGCCCCAATGCTCAGGTGGCGACTACCACAACCAACATCAATTGTACAGCTGGAGAAGGTATCCTTTCGGCACGGGGATCCTCAGGAGGTCAAATCCGCTGGTTTTTCCAAAACAACGAAGTAGGCCGCGACACTCAACTTATGGTTAGAAACGCTGGAGTGTACCTTTTGGTGGTAGAAAATACCGCTCTTGGATGTAGGGACAGCGTCCAGGTTCAAGTCAACAAAGATTGTAAACCCATTGCCAGCATTGCTCCCGTCGAAGGTATTTCATGTAAACAAGAAATCGTTACCCTCGACGGAACGGGTTCAACATTTAACGCCTCCATTCGCTACCATTGGCTGGGGCCAGTTGGTGATTGTATAGTAAGCGATTCTCTACTTCCCAGCATTGATGTAAAATGCCCGGGTACTTATCTGCTGGTTGTCGAAAATCTCGCCACCAATGAGCAGGATACTGCATCGATTGTCGTCACTGCAAACCAGGTAATCCCATCCATCGCCATTGCTCCCGTAGACACCTTGACCTGTACATCCCCGAGTCTGGTACTGAATGGAAGCGGTTCGGCCCAAGGCAACAACATCCAATACACCTGGTTGAACAACACCGGTCAAGTGGTTGGTAGAACGGCGCAAGTGAGTGTCAACGCCCCCGGGCTTTATGCCTTTGAAGTATTGGATACCCTCAATGGGTGTTTGGCCCAAAGGGAAGTATTGGTGGTACAAGACACCAATATCCCTCAAATCGCTTTTAATAGTTCAACTTTTCCTTGTAACCGCGATACATTTAATTTCCGGGCTACCGTTCTGCCAATAGGGCGAAACTACCAACTCAACTGGATGGGGCCTGGCATTGCAGGAAGAGTAGATTCCACGGTTGTGGCGCTTACTGCTGCTGGGCAGTACATCTTTTCGGCGACTGATTTGGGCAGCAATTGTACCGTCAGGGATACCATCGATCTTGTAGAACCCGCAGATTGCCTTCCCTGTATCAGCGCCAGTTCTACTACGGTGGAGTTGACTTGCACCCAGACCCAAATCGCACTACCCGCAGCATTTTGCCGCCCATGCGTTGGTTGTACCGTAAATTGGAGCACCAATGATGGCAATTTTGTATCCCGCGCAGATACACTTACCCCCATCATCAATCGGGCGGGCACCTATACCTTGACCGTTCTGGATTCGAGTGCACGGGCGGTAACCCTAAACATCATTGTGCGTTCAGACCAACAATTGCCCGTATTGCCTTCTGGTTTTGATGCCAGTTTAACCTGTGCCATTCGAGAGATTGCCCTACCCAATCCCGACTCCTCAGCCCTCAACCCCGTGAGTTGGCGTTGGGAAACCAGCGATGGTCAATTGGTGGCCGACACCTTGCCCGGGCGCTTGAAAGCGGTACGCATTGGTACGTATCGTTTGGTGGGTCGAAATGTACTGACCAATTGTGAAAGTTTTACCCTGGTTCGTATCGGTCTGGACAGCCTTGCTCCGAGGGCGTTCGCAGGAAGTGACCAGGTATTGGATTGTACCAATCAAAGACTAACCCTCAATGGCAATGGCTCTGCAGTAGGCCCCGGCATTAGTTACTTGTGGACCGCGTTGGATAATGGTCGCATTCTCGCAGGAGAAAACTCGGCAAACCCGGTGATTGACGCGCAAGGCCGCTACGTCATCAAAGTAGAGGATGCCCGCAACAATTGTTTTTCTACAGACACCTTGCTGGTCACCCCGGATGCTACCCTACCCCGCATTGAACCGATTGCCAATCAGTTGCTCAACTGCCGGGACAGCATTTTAACCCTCAATGGCAATATGCCTGCTGGAGGCCCTTACACCGCCAATTGGTGCGCACTGGGCAATGCGAGGGATACCATCGGCTGTTTTGCGCAGCAAAATTTGCAGGTAAGCAGCCCCGGTCTCTACAGTTATGAATTAACCGATACCCGCAACAATTGCCGGAATCGAATTTTTGTTACCGTAAAAGATGACCGCATAGCACCCTCCATCGATGCTGGCCTAACCGATACACTCCGCTGCAATGCCCTTAATTTGCGCCTGAATGGCCAAAATCTCCGCCCGGAAGACCCCTTACTTTTTGCCTGGCGTGGAGACGACAATCAAGCCATTGAAGCCGACAGCACCCTTAACCCCTTGCTCATCAGTGGTGGATGGTATACTTTATTGGCACAAAGTCGGCGCAATTTTTGCACCAGTACAGATCGTGTTTTTATTGCTGTCGATTTGGGGCGGCCTCAAGTTTCTGCGGGTCGTGATACTTTTTTGAATTGTGTACCCTTGCAAATTAGTTTACAAGGGAACTTCAGCTCAAGCAGTGGGGAACCATTGGAAGCCCGTTGGACAGCCAATATAGGCCGCATCATCAGTGGTCAAAATACCGCCAACGCCCAGGTAGATCAACCCGGTAATTACTTGCTTACGGTGCGCAATACGGTCAACAATTGTATTGCTATGGATGAGGTTGTGGTCAGCAATGAAGCCCTCAAACCTCAGGCACGCATTGCCGGGCCAAATACCATTTCTTGCAATGTGCAACAAGTTACCTTATTGGGTACGGCCTCTACCAACCCTTTCAACCGCACGCTGCGCTACTTTTGGACACCAGTAGATGGCGGTCGGATCATTGGTAGTCCAGCCGATGATTCAATGGTTACTGCCCGCGCTGGATTGTATCGCCTGATTGTCACCGATGCATTGAGCGGCTGCCAGGATTCAAGCGATTTTAGCTTGCAAGCAGACTTGAATCGCCCGCGCATCGCGATTGCGACGCCGGCTACTTTGAGTTGTAGTCGACCACAAGTAAGAATTGATGCCAGTGAAAGTGCGACCGGAGTAATCTATCAATACACCTGGTTGGCACCCAATGGACAAACCTTGCCCGATTCTAACCGGACGCCACAAGTTACTTTGCCGGGAAATTACCAACTCAGCGTGCGCAACGTACAAAGTGGTTGTATCTCGGTTGATTCAGTGGAAGTGACTGAAGACTATACCCTGCCGCAAATACGCCTCCGGGCACTTGACGTGCTGGATTGTGTGACCCCGGTGATCGAATTGGAAGCGGGGACTTCACAAGGGCGCAATTTGAGTTTCCAGTGGTCGGCCAGCCATGCTGGCATCCTGAGCAACACTGCTGCTGCATTGATTCGAATCAATGCTCCGGGGTACTACCGCCTGGTGTTGACCGATGGACTCAGTGGTTGCAGCAGCCGCGATAGTCTATTGGTGCAGGAAGCGGCGAGCGCCATCGACACGGTAATTTTTGCAGTACAACAACCGGGCTGTGGCTCTAACCAGGCTGGTCAGGTTAGTGTTACCAATATTAGCGGTGGCACTGCGCCCTACAAGGTATTTTTTGAACAATACCTTCCCCGAGGCCAACAACCTCTTCCGCAACCTGCGGCCGGGCAACTATACCCTTAAAGTTGAAGACGCGGGTGGTTGCTTGTGGACGGCCCCAATTGAGCTCCAGGCACCCCAGGCACCATCGGTAGAACTTGGCCCCGACCGCGAAATCAAACTCGGCGACAGCGTAAGTCTGGCGCCCATCATTAGCAATGACAGCATTGTGTCGATTACCTGGACAGCGGGCACTACCTTGAGTGACCCCAATAGTCGGAATCAGTTGTTGAAACCCAACAATTCTACCACGGCTCAAATAAGCATTCGCGCCGCCAATGGTTGTACGGCCAGCGATTTTGTGAACATCCGCGTCATCCGTGAATCGCCTTTGTTTGTGCCCAATATTTTCTCTCCCAATGGCGACGGCATCAACGACGTGTTGAACATTTTTGCGGGTTCTCAGGTCAACAAAGTCAAGTTCTTCCGCATCTACGACCGTTGGGGCAATCAGGTGTATGGCTTACAAGAATTCAGTCCCAATGACACCCTGTTGGGCTGGGACGGCAAATTGGGCGGCACCCTGCTCAACAGTGCGGTATTTACCTGGTACGCCGAGGTCGAAATGGCCGATGGGAAAGTGGAAGGCTTGAAGGGGGATGTGAGTTTGTTGCGGTGATGAATACTTGGAAAAGAATTTTCACAAATGATAGAAAACGCTATCTTTAGGGACTTGATTTGATACAGTTGATTGTAACACAAAAACCTAAAACCATGCCAGACTCTCTGTCCAACATCACCAGCAACACGCAAAATTTGCCTGCAAGTGCTCCTCAAATAGATTGGTACTTCATTCTCACCCTTTTAGGCATCATGCTGCTTACCGGGCTCATCGGGGGCTACGCCAATTTTCTCAATTCGCCCAAAGAAGAACGCAGCCTGATGCGGAGCTTGATGATGGGGATCGTTGCCACCATTGCCATTCCGCTTTTTTTAAAGGTAGTAGACAGCAATATCCTGAACCAAACCCAGACCGACGTGATGAATTATTTTGTGTACGCTGGCTGTTGTGTTTTGGCTGCTTTTTATTCGGCTAAATTCCTTGAGGGCCTGTCGAGCCGCATCATTCAAGATTTGCAGGAAAAGGTAGACCGAACCAGTGAAGCGGTGCAGGAAACCGCCACCAAGGTAGAAGAAAATGCTGCTAAGCTTGATGACACTGCTGAAAAAACCGATATGATCATTGATACACAAATTCCGGATGCGGTCATTCCCGATGATGTGCCAGAACTAGAACCCGAAGAACTGCGTTCCAGGTCTTTACTCGATAAGGATATCCCCGTAGCTACGCGCTCTGTAGAGGAAAAAATGGAAGCTGCTTTTGGAAAAAACAAACTCCAAACTCTGGAATCCCTTAGCAAAGCTACCGGAATGGGCACAGAGGCAGTAAAAATAATGTTGCTAGGACTAGAACAAGCCGGGAAAATCAAAAAGGTTGACCACCGGGGGAGGGAGGTTTATTTTATGCAGTTGTAAGTTTTAGGGTTCGGGGTTAGTTAAGTTTCGGGGTTCAATCGGTCACCTCGGCTCCGCTCGGTGACCGATAACCTAAAACCTAAAACCTAAAACCTAAATACCCTACTTCATCTCCCCAATCAACTGTATCACCCCGGCAATCATGTACTGAACGCCCAAGGACATTACGATAAAACCCATGACGCGGGAAAGCGCCTTAAGGCCAGCCTCCCCCAATATCGTGTAGAGATAGCGCGCTGAACGAAGGATTAAATACACCAAAAATCCCAAAAGTACAATCACCGCGGCGACCACCAAATGAGCTTCCCAACTGGGGTTTTCATTGTACTGGGTAATGAGGTATGAAATTGATCCCGGCCCTGAAAGCAAGGGCATGGCCAAAGGTGCAAACGAAATGTCTTGCTTTTGCAAAGCCTCTTCTTCCACTTCTTTATTGATGGCGCGGTTTTCGGCAAACTTGCCACTGATCAGGCCATAACCCGAGCTCAAAATCATCACGCCACCGGCAATGCGCATGGCACTGATGTGAATGCCAAAAAATTCCAAAATTTGCGTGCCCGCAAAGAAAAATCCCAATAAAATCAGGGTGAAATAAACTCCGGTACTGCGCGCCGTACTGTTGCGCTCGGGCACCGTGTAATCAGGAGTCATGGCCAAAAAAACGGGTACTGCACCGAGTGGATTGACCACTGAAAAGAGAGCGCCCAATACAGCAAAGAATAGCTCAATCATGGTGTGGCAGAGTTAAGTGGAAATTCAGCTCAGAAGTTAGCACAATTTGTGGAAACAAAAAAAGGGAAGCCGATTGGCTTCCCTTAAAAACACCTAAAACCCATATTCATATCATGAAAACCTTGCAAAACAAGTCACATGGAGCAAAAGCCCAAATCATGTGAAAAGTTCTTTATGTCGTGATCTCAGGGTGTAAAGAAAGGGGAGTAAAACAACTCCCCCTCGAAAAACACCTAAAACCCATATTACAATTTAAAAATAGGGGAGAAATTAAATCCTCCCCTACCATAACACCTAAACCCATAACCTATCATGAAAATCTTATGTTTATCCTAAAGCTAATCAAGCCATTGCTTGCATTTGCTTTCATATCTTCTGACGCAGTTACGCGATAAAGTCACGCTTTAGGATAATTTTTTTTTGTTCAAAAGAAAAAAAAATCCTCAATGACTTCCTCATCCAGATTGCTGTGTTTTCTTTAAAACACGTACACCTTTCTGACGTGACTACGGCTAAAAGTCACGCGAAGGACGAAATTTTTTTCGTTTAATTGAAGTTCGGGAAAAATATTTCGATAAGCTGTATTAAAACATTAGAAATACGCAGCAAAATGACTGGTTTCGGTAATTTGTAGTTGATATTCATTTATTTGAGAAAAACATTACTCAAAATGGCGTTTGACCTTCTAGACAAGCAGATCATCTACGCTTTGGTAATCTTCAATAAAACGCAGCACATTCGGGAAATGCGCAAACTCTTCCTGGGTATGTGAGCTGGTGACCACCACCACGCGACAACCTGCCCGCCTGGCTGTTTCAACTCCGATGGGAGAATCTTCAAAAATGAGGCAATCTTTTAAGGGAACATCCAGTCCACGGGCAACCAATTCAAATACCTGTGGATCGGGCTTGCCTTTGGTCACCATACCAGCATGCACCACCGTGGAAAAGTGATTCCGCAAGCCATAAATGTTATCGAGTACAAAATTGACATTTTCTTGCGGAGCGGCCGTACCAACCCCCATTGGAATACCTTTGTTTTGTATTTTTTGTAAAAAATCACCCAAACCATCGATGAGTTTTAATTCGGAGATGAAGACCCGTCGGTAAGCATTTTCTTTTTCCCAGGCAATTCTTTTGACATCTTCATTGCTGAACCGATCTCCAAACAAGCGAGCCAGAATCTCTTCATTTTTGCCGTGAATGGTTTGCCGAACCTCCTCCAGGTCCATTGGTAAACCCAACTCCGCCAGTTTAATCTGCCAGGCCCGGTGGTGAACCATCATGTTGTCGACCATCGTACCGTCCATGTCAAAAATGAATCCTGCCATTTTTTTTATTTTGAGGCACAAATATCTGTATTTTGGACACATATCCGCAAACTAACTTTATCAAAACCTAAAACCATGCTCAACAAACTGCAAAAATGGGCCACTGGCCGCAATGTGATCATTCTCGTCCTGCTCGATGTGATCTTTATGATAGGCGTGATGCCTTATATGCAAATGTTGATGGCACTGGTGATGAACCAGCATGCACAACCGATCGACTTGAGTATTCCCACTTGGACACCCGCACAAGGTTTTGCACTGATTGAATCGTATGGCGACGCTGGCCGGAAATTGTACCGCACCATCGAACTCACTGCGGATGTCATTTACCCCCTGGTGTATGGTTTTGCCTTCGCCTTGCTGATTACTTTTTTGGCGCGCAAAGTAGCTCCCAGCAACAAATGGATGCCTTACCTGGCTTTTCTCCCGCTCATCGCCATGTTGTTTGATTATGCGGAGAACCTTTGTATTGTATCCCTGCTTTGTACTTATCCCCAGAAACTGATGTTGATCGCTCGACTGGGTGGTGTGTTTACCTTATTTAAATGGGTTTTTGCTTTTGCCGGTATGGGCGTGAGTTTGATTGGGTTGATCCTTTGGGCACTGAAGGGCTTAGGGAAGCGCTGATTCCCCCTTCCTCAGTATTTTTCCCTCCTCCCCCTTTCAGGGGATGTTTTTGATGTTCGGCGGAGCGAACTTTGTCGCATCAACTCATCAAATACACCACTGCCATGCGACCCATTTCCATATTGATTATCCTGTTTGCCAGCACCATTCAAGTGATTTTTGCTCAAAATCAACCCATACTGAGACAAGTGAACCCCAAAATCAGCGGCATTCAACTTCGGGAAGATTTGAAAATTAAAACCGATCTGAATTTTAATGGCACGCCCCAATTGGTCGCAGGCACTGCCCAGCAGCGCAATGTGCAAGTGATGGTACGCAATACCGGGCCGATTACAGCTACGAACTTTGTAGTAGAAGTGACCTATAACTGGAGGGTCGATCATGAATCTTTCACTGCGCAAAGTTTACAGCGCATCCAAACCGTTGGTAGCCTGGCGGCTGGCCAACAAACCCAGCTCCAATTTGTGGTCCCAGACCAGCTGATTCGTAGAAATGCCCCCTACGGTTCTCCAAACGTGAGCCTGTCCTTTAAGGTTGATGCCACTGGAGTCGTAGCTGAATCGTTGGAAAACAACAACTCGGCAAGTATCAGTATCCCGATCCTCAATAATTAGCTATACCCTTACTGAACTCATGCCCCCATCCGCGTGAATGACTTGTCCGGTGATCCACGCAGCATCGGTAGACAAGAGGAAAGTAGCTAGGGCCGCCAATTCGTTGGCAGTTCCTACTTTTTTGAGGGGGTGTCTGTTGGCGGCGGCCTCCCGTTTCTCTTCGCTGCTCAACAATCGTGCGGCCAATGGTGTATCAGTCAGCGAAGGGGCGATACAATTGACCCGGATGCCCGGTGCCAACTCGGCGGCCAGTGAGCGAGTCAATCCTTCTACCGCTCCTTTCGATGCTGCCACACTGCTGTGAAACGGCATCCCTTGTCCAACGGCTACAGTGCTGAACAAAACAATGCTGCTGCCCGGGGTTTTCTTCAGGGCTTTAAGTCCGGCCTGAATGCTTTTTACTGCTCCAATGAGGTTGATTTCCAGGTCATCCCGAAAAGCGCTTGGGCTCAAACTGCTAAAGGCCCGCAAATTGATGCTGCCCGGACAATACACCAAACCATGTAGCTCAGCAGGAATCAATTCAGGGGAGATCTCCTCTTTACTGATGTCGAGCACATGGTGTTCCACGCCACTTAAATCCACTAAGCCATCTGCCGTGCGGGAAAATACAGTGACCCGATGGCCCTGCTGTATCAATTTACGGGTGATTTCCAATCCTATTCCGTGGCTTCCGCCCACGACGAGGTAATGATTTGACATGACTTGTTGATTTTGCAAGTTCAGAACAATCCACTACGCGCTTTGTTTAGCCCTTCATACCAATATAGCCTGTAAAATGACTTTCCATACTTTACGACTCATCCTGGGCGATCAACTCAATGCACAACATTCCTGGTATCGGGAAACCGCTGACAGCACCTTGTACGTGTTGATGGAAATTATACCCGAAACCCAATACGTTCAACACCACATTCAAAAAATCTGTGGATTCTTTTTGGCCATGCGTGCATTTGCAGCACAATTGGAAGCAAATGGACACCAGGTACAGTATTTCAAACTGGACGATGCCAATAACCTGCAGGATTTTGCAGCCAATTGTACCCAACTGATTGAACAACACCACATTCAACGCTTCGAATACCAGTTGCCCGATGAGTGGCGGGTTGATCGGCAATTGCTGACTTTTTGTCAAAATTTAGGCAGCAGCAAAGCCTTCGATTCCGAGCATTTTTTCAGTACCCGAACTGAATTAGCGGAATTGTTCAGTGGAAAAAAAACTTACCTCATGGAAAGTTTTTACCGCAAAATGCGCACGAAGCACCAAATTTTGATGGAAGCAGATGGCAAAACGCCGCTGACTGGTCGTTGGAATTACGATGCGGAAAACCGCAAAAAAATGCCGGCAAAGGTGCAAGTTCCCCCGGTACTTCAACAAAACAAGGATGTCAGCCATATCGTGGCTTTATTGACCAAAATGGGGGTCAAAACCATCGGCACAGTACATCCTCAACGCTTCAACTGGCCAGTTACCCGAGTGGAAAGTTTGGCCCTTTTGGATCATTTCATTGCTTTGCGGCTACCCGTTTTTGGCGACTATCAGGATGCCATGACTGATCGGGATTGGTTGCTGTTTCATTCCCGTTTATCGTTTTCCATGAACATCAAATTGATTACTCCACAAGAGGTAATCGCCGCTTGCATCAACTATTGGCAGGCGCATCAAGACACGGTGCCCTATTCCGCTCTGGAAGGTTTTGTGCGGCAAATTGTTGGTTGGCGGGAATACATGCGGGGCATCTATTGGGCCGAAATGCCGCAGTATCAAGAACTCAATTATTTTGAGCATACTGCTGCTCTACCCTCCTGGTTTTGGCATGCAAAAACCAAAATGAACTGCTTGGCTCAAGCAATAGGGCAATCCCTGGAACACGCTTATGCCCACCACATCCAACGGTTGATGCTGACTGGGAATTTTGCGCTCCTGCTTGGTGTACATCCCGATGAGGTGGACGCATGGTACCTGGGGATTTACATGGATGCCCTGGAGTGGGTGGAAATCACCAATACCCGGGGCATGAGCCAATTTGCTGACGGAGGAATTGTGGGGACCAAACCCTATGTATCCAGTGCCAATTACATCCATAAGATGAGCGACCATTGCAGCAAATGTCATTACGACAAATCCTTGCGCTACGGGCATAAAGCTTGCCCGTTCAATGCCTTGTATTGGGATTTTTACGACCGCCACCGCGATAAGCTACGCAGCAACCCGCGCATTGGTATGGCTTATCAGGTTTGGGACAAAATAGATGGAGCCGAAAAAGCCCTGATTCTGGAACATGCCGCCTGGATAAAGCAACATGTTGATGAGTTGTAATCAACCCATCTCCTGAGCCAAAGCCTGGTACTGTGCCCAATAAAACTGATCGCTGTATTTCTGCATTTTTGCAGGCAATGCAGCCATCCCTTGCTGCAAACAGGCTCTCGCCTCCTCGTGATTTCCTTCAGCCCAAAACAATGCTGTTTTGGCCAATAAAGCATGCGCATCTGTAGCTGCATGACCCAATTTTCCGGTTTTATCCCAGGCCTGGCGCGCTTTGATGGGGTCTTTGGCCAAAAAGGCGTAGGCAAAAACAATGTCTTTGAGCAACTCCACTTTAAACGTGATCGGCTGTTCATCTACCATACTTTCAAGGGAAGCCGCTGATGCCAATGCCTGGGCTGTTTCATTCCGATCCAGATGGTAGTAATATTCCAGGGAATAAGCGAACGCCTGCATCAATTGAGAGTCATCGGTCTTTACCAATTCAATTTGCGTTGGATCCATCTGACCATATGGTTGCTGGGTATAACTTTGAGCCAAGAGTTCCAACATGGCTTGCTCTACTTGAGCAGCCTTACCACCGCCGATCAAGCGGAAAAAACGCGCCCGGTCGGTAAAAAATGCGCCCGTACGACCGGGAATGGTGGTTGCAAAAAACAACATCAAAGAGCTAAGGGCAAACACCAGCAAAAAGACAAAAAAGACACGCATGGTCGGAGATGCACTGTCGGTCATTTGGATGGCTCCCCAATAGGCTGGTATGCCAAGTAGCGCACCCACTAAGCTGGTGAGTGGCCCCGCTGCGACGATTGCAGCCAGTTTTTGTCGCAAATCAGGAGACTTTTGGATGGGCAAGGTAGCGGCAACTCCACCGAATAAATTGGGGTCGAGGTTGAAATATCCTTCCACTTTTTCCGTCAAGGGATTGCGGCGCAGGCCCAAAAATCCTGCCACATACAAATGAAACTTGAAACCCAAAGCAAGTCCGGTCAACAAATGCCCTAATTCATGGGCGGCCAGAGCGGCCCAAAGCGCAACAAAGGCCATGCTGATTTTGAGAAAAGGTTCTATCCAAGAACCTCCGGTTCCGATCAGGTTTCCAATCAAATCATGAGGCAAGCAATTTTTTCCAACGTATACCCCCAGAAAGCCCACGCAGGCACCAAACAGTGCTCCTACAATAACTTGAATGAACTTACTCAGTTTCTTTTTACTCATAACAACTAAATAATTGTTATGGCAAATTGTTCGATTGAATCAATTACAAATAAAGAACAATCTACACTTAACGTAGCAAGATGGCCTCACCGCTGTACAATTGGATGGCTTTGTCTTCCGTTTCCAATTCTACCACCCAAACAAATGTACCAGGAGGCACAACTTTGCCTCCATAAGTGCCATCCCATCCCAGTGCTTCGTCATTGAGTGTTCCCTCACTTACTTCGTAAACCAGGTTGCCCCAACGGTCAAAAATGCGAAAATGGACAATTTTCAGGTTCTTTTTACCCGCTAAATAGAAACGATCGTTTTTGTTATCCCCATTGGGTGAAAACACATTGGGTGCAAAAACCTGGTCTTCTTTTACCACAAAAACATTAAATACAGCCTGGGATTTGCAGCCATTGCTGCTTTCCACCAAAACCTGGTATACCGTACTGCGTGTGGGGCTCACCTCAATGTTCATGCAGCCATTGCAAGGTGCCAAATCGGTACCGGCCCAGGCGATGGAAGCCAAATTAGAGGAATCCAGCACGGCGGTGAGTTGTAGGGAATCTCCTGGATTAATTTCATTGCCAAGGGCGGAAATGCTCACCTCAATGGGAACCGACTCCAGGATGGTCAACGTCGTATCCGACTCACACCCTGCGGCATCCTGTACTTTTAACTGGTAAGTACCCGGCACAAGGTTGGAAAAATTGCGTTGCCCAGAGAATGAATTGTCTTGCAGCGCATAGGTATAAGGTGCCAATCCTCCACTCACAACGTCAATGCCAATACTGCCCCGACTATCGGGTACACAAGGCGGTTGCTTCAGGTTGATTCGTACAAAACGTGGGCCGTCGGTGCTACCGCCTACTTGCAAGGAATCGCGAAAAGTACAAGCATTGACGGGGTTTTCAAGCAACACACGGTACAGGCCAGGATCGGCTATCTGTACCGTTGCAGCGTTATTGTTTCCCATCAGTCCTTGACCCGACCAGGAGTAATTGATCCCCGTCAAGGCATCTACCGCAAGTTGAGCCGTGGTGTTGACACAGGAAAAAGGTGTAGCCACCCTGATCAAGCTGACTGGACGAATGGTATCTGATTCTACTGTACTGCTCAAACGCAAGCTGCAACCGTTGATCGTATCCAAAACCAGGAAGGTATACACTCCGCCGCTGCGGGCGGTAGCCGTGGCGGTACGTGCGAGGGTATCCAATGTAGAAGGTGCCAACCAAAAACTGCGGGCCCGTGCAGTTCCGACGTTAGCACTTAACAACACAGTCGTATTGGCACAGGTTATTTTTCCTGGGGGAGTTACACTAGCGGTTGGAGGGGTTAAATCAGCATTGATGACCGTATCTTTAGTAGCCACACAGCCACTATTCAAGTTTCGCAAACTAATTCGGTAAGTTCCGGCAGCATTGATGCTGAGGATTGAATCCTGGCTGATGATACCGCCAGAACTGTTCTGCCAATTGTACGATAAGGTTTGTACATTGCTACGGGCACCCAATTGGACTGCCTGATTGCGGCAGTCGAGTTGTCCCCGGCCTAATAAACGTAAGCGTGGGGCAATGGTATCCGCATTCACCCGAACTTCCGCACTGTTCAGGCATCCATTGCGCGGCTGCACCACCAACAGTTTATACACTCCTCGGGTTGTTACACTCGATATAGGAGCGGGAATGGTATCGTTTAGGGGTGTAATCCAAAAATAATTCAAGGTGTTGTCAACCGGGGAAAAGCGCAATTGAGCTTGTCTGCGCAAACAGTTGATGGAATCCGCGCTCAGGGTAGGTACAGCCGGGCGCGTTTGGTCAAAACCAATGATCAAATCCAGCGGTTCGGAAGAGCAGATATCGCTGGTGACAATCACTTGATAACGGCCAGGGAAAAAGGCAGTATCCCTTGCTAGATTAGAACTGAAGCCGTTAGGTCCCGTCCAGGCGTATGAGGCGGCCGTATCGGAAGCCAACGCATCGAGAAATACGTACGGCTCCGCACAACGTAATCGTGTCGGTATCTGCTTGTACCGTCGGAACGGCCAGGATGGTAATGGTATTACCGATCAATGGTGGGGTGAATTCACGAATATTGTTACCCGCTTGATTGAATTGTGCGACCACCGGAGCCGTTTGGTCGCGTGGATTGGTTACAAACCCCAATGTGGCCGGATTGCCAGGTTGGAAGGCTACCAAAGGAAGCACAAAAATTTGGGTTGAATCTGACAAGGAAGCAGAAGTACCATCCGCTTTAAACCAGGCAAAATTCACCCTCGTGTTGGATGCTGGAGCTTCAAAATCGAATTCGCTGGTGGGAAAAATACTGTTGCTGACACCCAGAAAACGAAACTGGCCAAGGGCCCAGCTTACCGCAAACTGAAAACCCGCCACACGCCTGAAATGAACGGTGCGAACGGGTATGTCGATGGTGTCTCCCACACAAACCTTGCGGGAAGTCAGGATGAAGGTTGTAGAATCACTCGCTCCTTGAGCGTAGCAAGTACTGTGGTTCAGTAGTGTAAACAGTACCAACAGTGCCAAAATGTATAATTTTCCCATACTTCCTTGAGGATTTCAAGGTTCAACCAGAATCTCAAAGCTACACGTTACCAAAGCGACATTTTTTAACACAAAGAACGCAAGGGCAGGCACAAAGAACACAAAGTTGAATTTGAAATGCTTCCTTGTGTCTTAGTGACTTTTTGAAGCTGTCGCTTTAACTTTTAAAGCTTCGAGATTCTGGCTAAACCCCGAAATGCACTAATTATTTCGTTAAAATCACCTTATCCGTCAATACGCCATAAGCGGTCAGGATTCGATAATGGTAAACGCCATTTTGCCCCAAGGTGTTGCCATCAATCGTCCATTCTTGAACGCCTGCTGACAGATTGCGGGCTTCGCGGTATACTTCGCGACCAGCAGCATCGATGATCGACAAAGTGGTGCGTGAATCCGTAGGCAATTTGAAGCGAATCAAAGCCTGATCGCTGAATGGGTTGGGTTGTACGCCCAAAGCTTTGATGGCTTTGCGGTTGCCCAAATCCACTTTGAGTGCAGCATCGGTATAGCGTGCCTTGATGACCTGTGCCCGGCCAGCCTGATTGACGGCCATCCCTGCCAATCCTTGTTGATTGAGCCAGATTGCTGCAGCTACTTCACCTGCTCTGCGGGTATTGAAGGTAAGCTTAAACAATATTGGATTTTCAGCACTGCGCAAGGCTGCTCCAGTTTGATACCACAGCGTTGGAATATGGCCCTCAGCTACGGCATTCAAGTTGAAAGTATTGCGGTCCACTCCAGGCACATCACCCGCTTCTACCCCTACAAATTCAAGGGTTTCACGGTCAAAGCCCAGATCGAACTGATACCCTGCATATTTACCCAGATCGCTGGCCCGTACATCCACTACCAGTTTTTCGCCATAGTCAAATGCACGGTTAGCCATCATGATTTCCATGGGTTCTTCGGTACGCAACTGGGCATCTCTGCTCAGGTTGACATCGCCCACTTTGATCCCAATGAAGTCATTGTTCAAGGTGTCTGTTTTCAAACCCGTAAAGGAGATCGAATCCGGGAACGGTACGCTCAGCGGATTGGCCACACTATCCGGGAATTTAAAGCTAGCGGGTACGAATCTCCAAGACGTGTTATTGGAGAATGAATCCAAGGCCCCCAGAATCAAACGACGGATGTCCAGAATGTCCGCTACAGTGACCGAACCAGACCGGTTTACGTCGGCAGCAATCCACTTGTAAGGACTGTCCAGCGTATCTTTCGCCAGAATATGCCGTTGGATCAATACTACGTCCAGAATGTTCACCCCACCAGAATAGTTAGAATCCAAAGAAGGACGAATGGTATGGTTCCGGTTGTACACTAAAGAATCGAATGAATATTCACCAGTGACTCCAGTAATTACCGAAGCCAGGCTATCTGGACTGATGTCAACGGTAACAAATTTCACCGGAGTACTGTCCTCGCGGTAAATTTTACCGGCGATTTTAATTGGTCCAGTGGTATCAATTGGTGGAATTGTGGTGGTATCCGGACATACTACGCCGTCAATGGTCGTAGGAATAATTTCGGTCAAAGAAGATTTGGTTGCAATGATTTTGGATGGTGCATTTTTAAACTGAACCGGAATACATTCCTTACTGGCCGAATCTCTACTGATTTGTAAGGTAAAGATGGTCGTACTATCCGCCAGGGTTACGCCATTCGACTGTGCATCAAACCAGTTGACAGTACGAACAGTAGAAGAGAATGCAAAATTCTCTACTCCTTTGAGCGCCGCTGTGTCACTGATGAATCCAACAAAAGTGGCCAGGCTATCCGGAATGGAGAGCGAGAACTGGAATCCCTGTACACCGTCAAAATTGAGCACTTTTACAGGTACATTCATCGTGCTGTCGGTGAGCGTCACCCCACTTGTATCTACATAGAAGGTAAGTGAATCGACCGGGATTGGGTTAACGATTGAGTCTGTTCCCAGGATTACTTTGAAGATACAAGAGTCAATAACCTTATTGGCGCTTGTATCCGTGAGTACGTACCTGATGTTGGTTGTACCCACTGCCAAGGTATCGCCAGGTTCATAATTGCTGCTCAGCACCGCAACTGTACTATCGCATCCACTGGTGAAGGTAGGCACCGTCCAAGTTACTACTGCAGTGGTTTGACCCGCAGGAGCTACCGTGATGATGTCAGTGGGGCAAACCGTAAACCCAGCAGTCTGGGTACTGTCGATGAGCACCACGATGGCAGTCCGTTCCGTGCTGGCACAGGTTGTTGTCCCAGCAGAATCAATTGCTTCAACGTAGAAGGTATCTGCTTTTGACGGCTTAAAACTCAGGGTATCGGTGGCCAGCGGCGTACCTCCTGTAGGCACATCGTACCAGTTAACGGTATAGGCTGAGTCTGCTTTCACGGTTATCGTGGGCAGGGCTGTAGCTGAACATGCTCTGATGGTATCTGTCTCAATTTGTGGTTTAGGTGAAGCAGAACCTATCACTACCGTACGCGTTCCTTCACAGCCAGCGGTCGAGTCCTTAACCATTACGGTATAGGTACCCGGCCCCAGCCATACCGAATCCGTAGTGGCTCCAGTGCTCCAGATGTAACCATCTCCACCTGAGATTGTCACCAAAGTAGAGTCGCCATCACAAATGCTGGTTTCACCAGTAATGGTAACACCCAGCATCGGTTTCACCGCCAGGGCAAGTTGCACTGTACTATCGCAACCTCCTGCAGTAAGCAAATTGACAATGTAGGTCCCCGCCTGGCGGAATACATTTTCGCCCACTATAAAGGTTTGTCCTTCACAAATGGTGGTATAGATCAGGGTATCTCTACTTCCTGTGCGCAGTATATCGGTCACAATAACGGTACTATCACAACCATTGGCACGGGTCAATTTAAAGGTATCTATCCCTGGAGTTCCATTACAGATGATTAGGTTTTTGAAAACAGTCGTATCGCTACAAGTCGTTATTTCAACCCATCCCGGTTCTCCTTTGAATTCCTTTTTAGCACCTTTCGGACCTAAAACCTCCAATGTATCTACGAATGTAAGCTCGGATCTGCCCGCTTTTACAGGCGAGAAACAAAGCTGATACAGCCTGGTTTTGTCGGCAAGGGTAAGTCCGGTGCTGTCGGCTCTGGCGTAAACCAGGGATATCCGACCTCCTGAAGCGGTGCCAAAATCATTCAAATTGAGTCCTTTAAGTGCAGTATCCAGTTTAATGCTCTTCAGCTTGATGATTGAAGTGTCAAACAGCACGCTGTACTGCAATGCTGCAATTGTATCAAAATTAGATGCAACAACCTCAACACAGACGAGCGTATCGGTCAATCGGCCTTTTACTCCGGCAATGCAAATCGGAAAAGCAGTGCTGTCATACAGCGGCATAAAGAAGCTCAGGTAGCCCGATGGTATCGGAACGTGGTTTTTGGGGCCATCCAGGGCAGATAACTGCCAGCAAAGCATGCTGGATAGCAGGATAAATAGAATTTTTCGCATATTTCAATGGTTTTTTGCAAGGTTACATGGTGCAATTGTGGCTTAAACAGACCTGGTCTGTTCGCCTATTGCAGCTGTCAAAAAAACAATAGTTTGTACTTAATGATTCGTGGAATACAACCGACTGGAAAAACAAAGGATGAAATGAAAGGTAGGCTGGAATTAATGAAACGTTAACGTTAACATTTGACCCAAAAGTATTCCCCCATGGCAACAATTTTCACAAAATGGCTAAATCTTTCCCTTCCGCCAATCTTTGGGCCGTTGCCCCTTCACCCGTTTAAAGGTGCGGTTAAAATGGGGAATGTTGTTAAAACCAGTCGAATACGCAATATCTGCAACTGATTTTTCGGGCGCTTCTTTTAACATACGAGAGGCCGCATTGATGCGGATTTCATTTAAAAAAACAGTGAACGTTTTGCGGGTGTGTTTTTTAAAATAGCGACAAAATGCGGGGGGACTTAAATGGATCAACTCGGCCACTTTTTCCAGACTGAGGTCTTCAGCATAGTGGCTGAGCAAAAACTGAAACACCGTACTCATGCGCTGGCCCTCCAATTCTGAAATGGTAAAATGGGTTTGTTGACTCAAAAAAAATGGGGCGGTTTCCCGGTTTAAAACCTCCAAAAGTTCAAGGAATAAAGCAATGCGCATGATTTTGGCAGCATGCTGAATTTGCAGCATCAATTCGATGACCCGCTCCTTGATTTGATCTCCAATTTTTATGCCTCGATCAAATTGTTGCAGAAGCAAGCCTATACCCGCCAATTCAGGAATCTGCAGCAAGGTTTCCCCCAATTTATCCGGGTCAAAGAATACAGTCAATGCATGAATTGACAAGTTGGATTTGGGCTCAAAATAAACTGGATCACTATTGAACAAATGGGGTTGATTTGCCCCGATCAGAAACACCTCGTCGGCCTCAAACTGGTGTACTTGTTCCCCCACCAGCAAATTGCCATGGCCTTCCCTTACCCAGGTAAGTTGAACTTCAGGGTGTTGGTGCAAGTGGGGGTAAAAGTACAACTCCCGATCCTCCTGAACGATGACCCACTGTTCGCCGCTGACCGGGATGGTAAAAGGTATAATTTTCAAATCAAAACGTTTTTTGTAGCCAAATTAATAATTATTGGTTATTTCTGGTTAAAAAATGTTAGGAATTGGCCAATTCACATCAATTCCAATCGGGGGCTTCAGTCTATTTTTGTCAAAAATTTAGACATGAAAACATTTGAATGGACCGGCGTTTTTCCTGCGCTCACCACCAAGTTCAATAGCCAGGAAGAACTGGATTTACCACTTTTTGGCAAAAACCTACAAGCCCAGGTTGCAGGCGGCGTGAACGGCATCATCCTGGGAGGCTCCCTGGGCGAAGCCAGCACCATCACCGTAGGAGAAAAAGAAAGTCTGGTGAAATTTTCACTGGAACAATTGGAAGGAGCTATCCCTGTCGTACTGAATATTGCCGAGGGTTCTACCCGCGAAGCAGTGCGCCAGGCCGAATTGGCTCAAACTTGGGGCGCGGATGGCCTGATGTTGCTGCCCCCCATGCGCTACAAAGCCGATGATCGGGAAACCACCGCCTTTTTTCGCAGTGTAGCCCAGTCTACCGATCTGCCGATTATGTTGTACAACAATCCGGTAGACTACAAAATTGAGATCACGCTGGATATGTTTGAGTCCCTGATTGAAGAAAAAAACATCACTGCCGTAAAAGAATCAACCCGTGATGTATCCAATGTCACCCGCCTTGGTCAACCGCTTTGGCAATCGGCTCAAAATCCTGTGCGGTGTAGATACACTGGCGCTCGAAGAATTGGTTTTGGGTGCAGATGGCTGGGTAGCTGGACTCGTTTGTGCCTTTCCTGCGGAAACCGTTACCATATATCGACTGGTAAAAGCAGGAAAAATCGCTGAAGCATTGAAGATATACCGATGGTTTTTACCTTTGTTGGAATTGGACCTCCATCCCAAGCTGGTGCAGTACATCAAGTTGGCCGAACAAGCAACAGGCATCGGCTCCGAACATGTACGTGCCCCTCGTTTGACCCTCGAAGGTGCTGAAAGAGCACGCATTTTGAAGATCATCCAGGATGGAGTTGCCAAACGGCCTCAACTATAAACTATAAACTTTCAACTACCATTATGACTGATCAAATCATGCAACAAGCCGCTGCGGCCTTTCCAGTGTACCGCAGCCAAAGTGCCGAAGCCAAGGCCAATTTTTTAGAAAGTATTGCGGCTCAAATTGAAGCCTTGGGCGATGCGTTGATTCAAACCGCAATGGCTGAATCACACCTCCCCGAAGCGCGTTTGCTCGGCGAGCGCGGTCGAACAGCCAATCAGTTGCGCTTGTTTGCAGGGTTGGTCCGTGAAGGGTCATGGGTAGAAGCGGTGATCGATAGTGCAATACCTGATCGAATCCCGGCTCGACCCGATTTGCGCAAAATGCTCAGTCCGCTGGGGCCGGTGGTCGTTTTTGGGGCCAGTAATTTTCCCCTGGCGTTTTCTACTGCGGGTGGTGATACCGCCTCAGCACTCGCTGCCGGTTGTACGGTGGTCATCAAAGGACATCCGGGACACCCCAAGACTTCAGCACTGGTTTTTAGTGCCATTCAAAGCGCTATTCAATTGTGTGGCATGCCGGAGCACACGGTACAACACGTAGAAGGTACCGATTTTGCCCTCGGAAAAGCCCTGGTACAACACCCAGCCACCAAAGCGGTTGGGTTTACGGGTTCTTTTGTAGGCGGAATGGCGCTGGTGGATTACGCCCGCGAACGCAAACAACCCATTCCGGTATTTGCGGAAATGGGCAGCGTCAACCCGGTGGTTTTGTTGCCAGAATTGTTGGCCACCCAACCCGAAGCCCTGGCCAAACAATTGGCGGCTTCCTTCACCCTGGGCATGGGACAGTTTTGTACCAAACCCGGCTTGATCCTGGCACAAGACAGCGATGCGTTAGACAATTTTTTAAAAACCATTGGCCACGAAGTGCCTGGCCTGCCCACCATGCCCATGTTGCATGCTGGCATTCATGCGGCTTATGAGAAAAAACTGCATGAAGCGGTAGTACAACCTGGCTTGGGAGTACTGGGCAAAACGGAAAAAGAAACAACTGGCATAGAACCTACCGCAACCGTTGCGCTGGTGGATGGAGATACTTTCCTGGCCAATCCCTTGCTGCATGAAGAAATTTTTGGCCCATACGCCTTGGTGGTAAAATGCCAATCCAAAGCCCAATTGGCCCAAATTCTGGAGCAACTGGAAGGACAACTCACCCTTACATTCATGGCTACCGAGGCCGACGCCCTGGCCAATGTCGATTTGGTAGAGTTGGGTCAAGCCTTGGCCGGCCGGGTGATTTTCAACGGCGTGCCAACGGGTGTAGAAGTAGTCGCTTCTATGCAACACGGCGGCCCCTACCCTGCTACCACGGATAGCCGATTTACCTCGGTGGGTTCGGATGGCATCAAGCGCTGGGCGCGCCCCATTTGTTTCCAAAATTATCCCGCTCCACTGTTGCCTCTGGAACTTCAAAATGAAAATCCTCTGGGCATCTGGCGACTGGTAGACGGGTCTTTCACTAAGTGAATGAGGTGACGAAAAGCGAAAAGGTAACTCCCATTAACTCATACTCTTACCTCGCTATCTTCCTTTAAGTTATCGCTTATGAACTCTTTCTTCTGCATCGACGCCCATACCTGTGGAAACCCCGTACGCCTTGTAGCGGGTGGTGGCCCACAGTTGGAGGGCAAAGACATGAGTGAAAAACGTCAGCACTTTTTGGCGGAATACGACTGGATCCGCAAGGGTTTGATGTTTGAGCCACGTGGACATGACATGATGAGTGGAAGCATTTTGTATCCACCGCATGACCCCAAAAATGATGTGGCGGTCTTGTTCATCGAAACCAGCGGTTGTTTGCCCATGTGTGGCCACGGCACCATTGGCACCATCACAGCTGCGTTGGAACATGGCTTGATCAATCCCAAGGTTCCGGGCAAAATCCGCATGGAAGCGCCAGCAGGATTGGTGGAAATTAGCTACCAGCAGGAGGGTAAGAAGGTAAAAAGTGTACGCCTAACAAATGTAAAATCATTCCTGGCGGCAGAAAAGCTCCCGGTAGAATGCCCCGGCCTGGGCCCAATCACGGTGGATGTCGCGTATGGTGGCAATTATTACGCCATTGTGGATGTACAGCCCAATTTTCCTGGTTTGGAGCACTATCCGGCTGAACAACTGGTGGCTTGGGCCCGCGAACTGCGCAAACGCATCAATGCCTTGTACACTTTTGTACATCCCGACGATCCCACCATCAATGGTTGTAGCCATATTCAGTGGACAGGTCAAACGATTGATCCCACTTCCACCGCCCGCAATGCCGTTTTTTATGGCGACAAAGCCATCGACCGCTCGCCTTGCGGTACGGGGACTTCGGCGCGGATGGCCCAATGGTATGCCCAGGGAAAATTGCAGGCTGGCGATGAGTTTGTTCACGAAAGCATCATCGGTTCCAAATTTATCGGCCGCATTGAGGAAGAAACAATGCTGGCTGGCAAACCCGCCATTCGTCCCAGTATCGAAGGTTGGGCCCGGGTGTACGGCCTAAATACCATTACAATAGATCCTGAGGATGACCCGTATGCGTATGGGTTTCAGGTTATTTAAAGGGTTCGGGGGTTTGGGGGTTCGATGTTCGGGGGTTCCACACAATTCTCTTCGAACCCTCGAACCTTCGAACCCGAACCCGAACCCCCGAACCCTCATACCATGAAAAAAGCAATCATCATCGGCGGCGGCATCATCGGCCTCAGCTCCGCATATTACCTCCGCCGCGCAGGCTGGGACATCACGGTCATCGACAAAGGAAATCGCCGCAACAACTGCTCTACGGGCAATGCCGGCTACATTTGTCCCAGCCACTTTGTGCCCTTGGCAACGCCGGGTATCGTGGCGCAAGGGATGAAATGGATGCTCAATTCACGCAGCCCCTTTTATGTGCAGCCACGCCTGAGTTGGCCATTGATCCAGTGGGGCATCCAGTTCATGCGCAGCGCTACGGCTCAGCATGTGCAGGCTTCGGCGCGGCCCTTGCGGGACATTGCCTTGTTCAGCATGGCCTGTTATGAGGACTTGAAAAAAGAACCTGGATTCGACTTTTTTTATGCCCACGACGGCATGTTGGAAGCGGTACAAACTACTGAAAACGTCCACCACGCCAAAGAGACCGCCGCCCAAGCGCGCGACCTCGGCCTCGACGCCGAATGGCTCGACAAGGATGGCGTAAAAGCCATCGAACCTGATGTAGAGATGAACATCCGGGGGGCCACCTGGTTCCGCTGTGATGCCCATTGCAACCCCGAACAATTGGTGCAAAACCTGGAGGCCTACCTGCGCCAACAGGGCGCAACCTTACTTGAAGACACCGAGGTAACGGGATTCCAAAAGCAAAACGGAGCAATTCGGGAGGTCATCACCAAACAAGGCGTATATTCCGCTGATTTGGTGGTGCTGGCCACTGGTTCCTGGAGCCGGGAAATGGCCGCTAAAATAGGACTGAGTTTGCCCCTGGTAGCCGGACGCGGGTATTCTTTTCTTTCTGACGCCTCAGACTTCCCCTTGCGCCGCCCGGTGATTCTCACCGAAGGGCGAGTTGCAGTAAGTCCTTTTGCAGCGCAGATTCGTTTTGGCGGCACCATGGAAATTACGGCCATCAACACCCCACCGCGGTACAAACGGGTGGAAGGCATTGTACAATCCGCTCGTGAGTTCTTCCCTCAGTTGAAGTTGGAACAACCTAAAGAGGCTGATGTTTGGTACGGTTACCGACCTTGTTCCGCAGATGGGCTGCCTTACATTGGGCGACTCCAAAAAACGCCAAATGTGATCGTGGCGACGGGGCATTCGATGTTGGGCTTGAGCCTGGGGGCTGGAACCGGAAAATTGGTGGCGGAATTGGCGGAGGAGCAAGCCACAAATGTGGATTTGGGGGTGTTTGCGCCGGAGCGGTTTGAGTGAAATCAGTCTGTAATTTGTTAGTTTTGGGTTAACGTCAGGATACCTTATATTGTCCTATCAACCACTTAACCTATCGCAGACAAATGAAAAAAGTACAACCCAATCGCCGGAGTTTTTTTAAAACGCTGAGTGCAGGAGCTGCCGCTTTTGGACTGGGATCACCCTTCGCATTCGCAAGCAACCCAGATAAACTGAATCCCGCTAAAGAGGACGACCAGGTGCTGTTCATCGGAGACAACATTGCCATTGCCAATACTTCCCATGGGAAAGTGCGTGGTTTTATCCTCAGAAACATCTACCATTTTATTGGAATTCCTTATGGTGCGGATACTTCTGGCGCAAATCGCTTCATGCCTCCTCAAAAGCCTAAACCCTGGACTGATGTTTATCCAGCCATTTGGTGGGGCAACTCTGCTCCACAACAAATGGAGAACCGCTATGCCAATAAGTTCGCGTCGTTCAGAGACCAATGGAACTACGATGATGTCAGTGAAGATTGTTTGCACGTCAATGTATTTACGCCAGGTTATGCCGATGGTAAAAAACGGCCCGTATTGTTGTGGATGCACGGTGGTGGTTTTTGGAATGGCAACAGCATTGAGCATGAAGGGTACAAGGGCGAAAACCTGGCCCGGCTTGGTGATGTCGTCTTTTGTTCGGTCAATCATCGTTTAGGCCCACTTGGATTTACGGATCTTTCCACCGTGGGTGGTGACAAATATGCAGCATCTGGCAATGTAGGTATGTTGGATTTAGTGGCGGCTTTGGAATGGGTACACGAAAACATTGCCAATTTTGGCGGAGATCCGAACAATGTCACCATCATGGGGCAATCCGGAGGTGGAGCCAAAGTCTGTACCACCACTGCCATGCCCGCTGCTCAGGGCTTATTCAGTAAAGCCGTAGTGTTGAGTGGAGCAAGATTGGATTTGGGAAACCCAGAATTTTCCAAAAAACTGGGCGCCTATATCTTGAAAGAAGCAGGATTACAAGCCGCTCAAGTGGATCAACTCCAGCAAATGCCCTGGAAAGCATACTTTGATTTATCCGTACGGGCTGCTGAAAAATTGGTTAAAGATGCGGGTAAAGACCCTGCGGAAGCGCGCCAAATTTTTCAGCCTCGGGTAGATGGCAAACACATTCCCCACAATCCGTATTTACCACAGGCCTCGCCATATGCGGCCAAGATTCCGATGATGATTTGCTCGGTTACCAATGAAAGTTCGAACACCTGGATGGATGCAAGCCGTGAATCCATTTCGCTGCAAGGCTTGAAGGATCAATTCAAACGCACCTATGGTGAAAAAGCTGGTGCAATTGTAGATGCCTATGCCAGGGCATTTCCCGCTAAAAAACCCGCAGAACTATCGTCGATGATTACCAATCACCGTCAAAGATCGGTGCTATTGGCTGACTCAAAGTCGAAACAGGAAGCCCCCGTCTATCTAGCCTGGTTTGGTTGGCAGCCGCCCCTGTTTGACAATCGCCTGCGCGCATTTCATTGCCTGGACATCTGCTTTTGGTTTTACAATACCGACTTGATGTTGCCCCATACTGGTGGTGGCGCACGCCCCAGGGCCTTGTCTCAAAAAATGGCCGGGGCATTGCTGAACTTCATGAAAACGGGCGACCCCAACGGAGCTGGCCTGCCTAAATGGCCAAAATATTCGACAGAAAAAGGGGAAACCATGTTTCTCGACGACACCTCTTCTTTGCAGTTGGATCCTGATCGCGAGGCGCGTCAAGCCCTGCCGCCTTATTCGGGATATTAGAAACCGGGTTGAGGAGAACCTATTTCAAAACCTAGTCCGATTTTGTGCGCAGGTTTTGAAATAGGTTCTACCAAATCAATCCATTACATCGAAACGGTTCATTTTTCGGGAAAAAACCTAAGCAACAACTCCACCCAGCGCTCGTACATTTTCCCGGATGGATGCAGTTGGTCATCGGCGATCAAGGCTTTGTTTTTGAGGGCTTCACGGGAAATCGGCGTAATATCGAGGTAAGCCACCTCATGCGCTTCGGTAATCTTGCGATTGGCCGCGTTGAACTCGTCGATTTCCCGACTGATGCGCCCCGCCTGGTAGCGTTGACCAAAAGGAGTGACTCCGTAATCGGGGATCGAAAGTACAATCACCTTTTTTTTGTCGTTGCCCGCCAGCTTGATGGCCCGTTTGAGTAGTGCCTCAAATTCGATTTTGTATTGTGCCAAAGCTCCACCCCGGTACTGGTTGTTGACCCCAATCAATAAGGTCACCACATCCCAGGTACTGCCTTCGAGATTTTCCCGATCCATCGCGGCCGCCAGTTGATCGGTCGACCAGCCTACGCGGGCCACAATTTTGGGCTTTTGGATGGCTATACCACGTTGTTGCAGCGATTTGGCCAGTTGCATCGGGAAACGTTCGGCGGGTTCCACGCTGGTGCCAATCGTGTAGGAATCACCAAGGGCGAGGTAGCGGAGGGAGTCTGTTCCTTGGGCCTGGCACACCGAAACCAGCAGGAACAATAGACTGGTCGAAAAAAAGGCAGTCCACGCGGATTTGTTTTGCATAGTCAAGTTCTTATGGTCAACTTTGAGGATCAGCTCCCCTGCACCTCGGCTTCGCTCGGTGACCGGGGAGCTGATCAGGTTCTCAAAGTTACTACGAATCTCCTAAGCCATTCAGATTATGCGACAAATCAGATCCATTGAAGTGCTCCTCATCGAGGTCATATTTTACCTGGCCTTATGGCTGTTTAACGACTACGTGGCCATGTACCTCAGCTTGATTTTTGGCAGCATCTTTTTTTTCATCCTGCTGTTTACGGGCATTGCCGAGTTGATTGAGCGCTCGAAGGTATCGCGCAAATATTTTTGGTTCATGGCCATGTCGGCCTTGGCTCCGCTGCTGGCGGCGGCGATATTTTTTTTATTGGGTGGGGAAATGACGTGGAATAAAATGTAATGCTAGGCGATTCTTTTGCCCTTGAACCACAAAGAGGGAATCGCCTTGCTGTCCTCCTCCATTTAAAAGCACGCGGTTATTGAAAATCCGCTCCAGGGTTGTTGCTGACAAGGCGGGAAAATCCTGGAAAACTTAATCGCCACCTTCTCTTGAATGGGACGCGGCAGCATGCCCACTACTGGGATCCCCTGTTCCGAAATGGCTTTAGCCTGGGAAGCCGACCAGCAGGAATTCAGCACCACACATTTGACGCCTATTTCCGCAAATAAAGCAAACATTTCAGACAAGTACGCTGTCTTGAGGGTAGCGGCATTGCCGGTGGCATGGTCGATGGTTTCGAGGCCACCCGTGCGACCATGTCCGGAGTAGTGGATGATTTGCGGCTGCAAATGAGAAACCGCGTCAATCATGCCATCCTTATCCACATGCGGATAGATGTCGATGAACAAATCTTTGCCAAAAGATTCGGTTTTTACGTTGTTGCTTTCTTTGTTCACGTCCAGGGTGCTC
>NZ_JADKCX010000150.1 GCF_016718685.1 Haliscomenobacter sp.
GCACGGTCAATTTAGGCATGCGCTCCATGCAAAAACTGGCGCAAATTCTCCAACCCAAACACATCATCAGTACCCACGATGAGCAAAAACACGCCAAAGGACTCGTGCCGCGCATTGCGCGTACTTTTTATCCGAGTGCGGCGATGGTGAAGGAAAAGTTGGGGAATTATGTGGCGGTGGAAGATTATCGGGTAGTCGAGTTGTGATGTTTTAGGTCAACATAAATTTTGTCTCGTGTCAGCAGTTCGATTCGACCGTCAACAAACTGAATGTGACGAATTGGAGTCTCCTGTTCAGCACCCATTATTTTTTCAATTACCACCCCCAAATCCTCTGGATCAAATTTTATGGGCTTTTCACGAATGAAATAAACCTGATGACCAACTTGTGGATCTATCCAGCAACCGGGGCAAAGCATCTCTTTCTCCCCATTGGGTTCATCGGGCCATACCGGAACACCCTTGATGTGTAAATGGAAACTTTGTCCACAATTTGGGCATTTGGCGAATGGCATTGGTCTGCGATTTAAACGTTTTAACCAAAGATACACCAAATCAGCAATCCCTAATCCTGAAATTCAGCACAGCACAGGATGCCCGAGTCCTTATTTTTCCTTACCTTTTCTTTCCATAAGCCAAACTAACTTTATCCATGATACAACAGATCAGCCTTCTCTTTCTACTCGGATTGTGCAGGAAGCCTCTATGATAAATCCAGCAATATGACTTACCTCTTTTCTTACTTCAAAGGCAATGGTGAGGATGGCCTACACCTCGCCACCACAGTCAGGACAGTTTGAAATGGAGCTCGCTCAATGCTGCCGACAAATCTTATCTACAGCCAGTAGTTGGCACTTCAAAGCTCATGCGCGACCCCTGCATTGTTCAGGCTCCCGATGGTGTTTTTCACATGGTTTGGACCAGCGGTTGGACCGAGCGGGGCATTGGTTATGCTTCTTCGCGGGATTTGATCACCTGGTCTGAACAACAGTACCTTCCGGTGATGGATTACGAGCCTACCGCCCACGGTGCTGGGCTCCGGAGTTTGTTTTGACAAGGTCAGCAAGCAATACCTCATCTGTTGGTCGACGTGACCATTTCCCAGGCGTTTTCCAAGGTGCCAGTGAAGGGGATAGTGGCTACAACCACCGCAGCGCACACCACGACAACCACGGATTTAAAACTTCTCCCCTACCCGATTGCTCTACGATCACGACTTTAATGTGATTGACGGCACCATTCAAAAGGTGAAGGGGGAGTATGTCCTTTTTTTAAAGGATGAAACGCGGAATCCGCCGCAAAAAAACTTGCGCATTGCCCGCAGCAAACAATTGACCGAGGGCTACAGTGCCGCGTCCGAACCCATCACGGGCAAATATTGGGCTGAAGGCCCGACCGTGCTGAAAAATCAAAAAAACACTGGATGGTGTACCCGGCAAGTATACCGAGAAGAAATACGGCGCCGTGCGTTCGAGTGATTTAAAAACCTGGGAGGATGTTTCGGAGCAAGGTGAGATTTTCAACAGGGCTGCGGCACGGGACGTTGTTTGCAGTAAAAACGAAGTGGTTTGAGGAGGTTTTTAAAGTCAAATAAATACCCTTTGCCCTGATTATTCATCTTTAGCCATTGCCACTGTAAGTAGAAAGAAGGTTTCTGTCAGGGCCAATACACCATGAGAGATGTTCTCTTGCAAAGCAATCATTTGTCCTTCTTCAATCGTGGCAGTATGCTCTTCTGTGATAAATTTTACTTGCCCCTGTAAAACCTGTGTACAAACTAACGCCATTCGTTAGCCTTAGGGGTTTCAATTAATCATTTTGCGCAGACCCATTAATACGATACGCAAAAGTGCAGACTTAAAAATTGTAATTGAGTTGTGTTTACCCTCTATCCATGTTTTTCGCTCTTGATTTGGGCAATGAATTTATGCAGGTCCATTTCTACGAGCGGCGCATTTAACATTCTATGTCCCTCCGGGCGTTGGGGTGTTGAGTCGCTGAACTTGTTTTCCATAGGAATATAAGCTTGATGTGTTGTTAATATTTCTACCCGGCATGCTACAAGTTACAAAAAATGCCGCAATTAACCCGTTCCCACACCTGTTCAATTCGTCAAGTGAAATACGTGCTCAAAAAAACGACACTTAAATAAATCCAAAGCAAAGTGAATAAAATGTGTACGGTCGTTTCAAAAGTTTTTCCTTTCCAAAGGTCGGCTGAGTAGCCAAAAAATTGCACAAAAAGCCGGATTGACCAGAATATGCCCAAACCCAAAACTATTTTTTTGCCTAGATTGGTTTCCATGAGTTCGTGCGAGGAGCTCAGGCACAACAGCCCCATTAAAAAAACACGATCAAGAGCAATAAAAAACGTATGCACGACCATCATTTGTCGATTGATCAAACCTCAATGCCGCGAGTTCTTTGTCCCAGTTGAAAAACTTTGGAAAAATGGCATGAAGAAACGCCAGGGCCATCAACACGATGTAAAATTATTTTAAAGTGTATTTCCATTTTTATCGAGTATAAAGTTCGAGATAAAAGGGGTTAGTTTTATTTCCTGTTTGAGGTTGAGCCCTGCATCCCTGAAAGTTTTAAGCCAGGTTGATTTGGCATAAAAGTGAAAAAAGCCGATGTTGTAAGCCAAAAAATTGGGCACATCGCGCAAATGTTCGATGATGTATATTTGTCCAGTTGGTTTGATGGCTCTTTTCAATGCGTTGAAAAAAGTGACCCTTTCACTTTCATCCCTGATTTCGTGTGCAGACAAGATGACAAATATTTTATCAACTGAATCATCCAACAGTTGTAAATTTTCGGTTTCAACTTGTTGAGTCCCGGGAAACGGAGGATAGGCTTTTCTTGCTCTTTTGATGGAAATTTCCGTGTGTTTCGAAGGGTCGTAAAAATCAAGTACAATCAGCTCAGCCTGCTTGAATTTAGCTTTTAGCAAAGTACTGGTTTCATCAAAACCAGCATTGATGTTTACCACGGTGTTAGTGGCATTTTGCTGGTCTAGCCAGGTAGGTGTAAAGTCCCGCCAGGTCGTATACGTAGAAGGAGGCCAACAGTGAAATGAGGGTTGAAGCAGTAGCCAAAATACCCACGCCGATGAGCACCGTTCGTACAGGTGGGGCAAAGTAATTGGCCACAAAAAATAACCCCAACACCAGCACAAAGGCAAAAACATAAAAATGCCAATTGAAGCGCACAATGTTGAGCACGCCCTGGAAGGGTTTTCTCATTGTTTCCATTTTTCTATTTTTCCTTTTTTCCAATAATAGGGAATGTTACGGATGATAAATGCATTGGCTAAAACGGGGTTTTTAAGCTGGAGTGAATCCAGAAAAGAGAAGTGGTAATCCATCACGCGCACCGGTACTGGTGTCCAGTTTTGCCTTACCCCCTCAATGATCAATACTTCTGCGGTCTTTGAGTTGTGGGTAAAAGTAAAAGGGCAGTGGCCCTGCATATCGTCTGGCCTCTTTCCAGTCTGAAAATGGTGATTCCGGCGGCAAGGGAATGGCATCTTCCTCCTTACTCAAAAGTATGTTGAAATTCGATTTGCCCGATTTTATTTCAATAGTGCTTTCTTGTTCCGTTTTGCTGATGTCGGTGGTCGTGTAATTGTAATGGGTAAACATATTGCCCATCACTTCCATCTTCTTTTGATCGGTTTCTGATTTAAGAATGTACAATCCCCTCAGGTTTTTTCCTGCGTTGGAGGTGTACCGAACAAAAATGCGATACCCAATTAGAAAAAAATCGTTGCCCATAAATTTCGGAAACCCTTTGGGTCGGAGGTCTTTTGTTTGAACCATGGCCACTGCCACAAAGGCCCACTTGTCCTGAAAGGTATCCAATTCCAAACACTCCGGAATCAAGTTTTGCAATTGTTCTTTCTGCACAGCAAAGGTCAGCACCAGTGAACTTTCAAAAAATGCTTCAACTGCAAATGGATGATTTTTGAGGAATGAAAGCATGTCAGGATTTTTTGTTCCAATGAAATTCATGGTAATAAATGAGCAGCACGAACAAAAATGCAAAAAAAGCATTGAGTTTACCCCATAACAATAAGTCGGGTACCATAAAAAATTCAAGCGTGTTCATGATCGCCACAACTGCCATTTGTAAAACTGCATTTAAACGGGGTTTGATCCTGCTCAAAACCCAGATGGCCATGCCGATTTCGGCAAATCCAATTGCAAGCGTCAGCGGCCTTGCATAGGTCTCCCCTAAAATTCTGGCCACGATTTGTTCGTGTCGGGGAACCAGGTTCAGTACTTTACAAAAAAGTCCGTTTGCCATCCAAACCATGGCAATGCAATAAGTCAATATCGTATGAATGCGGTTGTTGGCCATTTTTCGTTTTTTTAGCGCATGTTAAACCGGGATAAGGGTAGATGCACACAATTTACATCAGTGATAAGTAACCCCCTAGATAAAAATCAATTTTCCATGTTGTACCTGTTCGGAATTTTCACCTCCTTTTACCTGTTTACCTTGCTTTTGCTCAAACGAAATCCGTCATTTGCTGATCGGATGCTCAGCATTTGGATGGTGGTGATGGGTTTGCATCAAGTGCTTCATTACCTGGATTATACTAAAATCTCCTATCAATATCCCCATTTATTGGGCCTGGGTTTTGCCCTGCCTTTGTTACATGGGGTCTTGCTTTATTTTTATGTACTGGCCTTGACGGCACAAAAGAAGTTGAGTCTGAAACAGATTTTACCTCATTTTATGCCTTTTATCCTGCTGATTGGATTGGCCATTCCATTTTATGCGCTATCGGGAAAAGAAAAGATCGAAGTGTTTAGCAATCATGGCGCGGGCTACGAGTGGTATAGCCTCACCCAAATCATCCTCATTATCCTGTCTGGTATCGCTTATGTAGTTGGGTCTTTGGTGTTGATTCGACGCAGCCAACTGAGTCTTGAAAAGTGGCATTTGCAATGGCTACAATACCTGTCAATTGGCCTTGCCGCCATCTGGTTGCTGGTGCTTGTTTTTGACGATGGGGTTATTTTTTCAGGCGTTAGCCTGTTGGTAATTTTGATCGGTATTTTGGGTATCAATCAGGCTCCCGTCTTTAGTGGCCATTTTGAATCCAAGCTTACAGCCTGGGATGGCAGCAAAATGGTGCCCGAATCGGGCCCTGTTCCTATTCGATACGCCAAATCGGGTTTAAAATCCGACACATCGGATGCACTTTTTGCAAGACTGGTATTGTTGATGAAAAAAGAGGAGATATATAAAAATAACGAACTCACCCTTAACGAGCTTGCTGCTTTGCTGGATGTTCACGCCAATAGCCTATCGCAGGTGATCAATGAAAAAGTGGGGAAGAATTTTTACAATTACATCAATACTTTGCGGGTAGAGGCGTTCATCAATCTGGCTGCGCAACCCGACAAGCAGCATTATTCACTCCTGGCACTGGCTTTTGAGTGTGGGTTTAACTCCAAGTCTACTTTCAACAAGTACTTTAAAGCAGTGGTGGGGGAAACCCCTTCAGAATATTTTGGATTGATCAAAGCTTGATGAAATTCAGGTTTCACACTGGATACGGCCCTTCCTCAAATTTCAGTTGGTGGTACCCTTTTTTGCCCAACGTATAAGTCAATGGGCTAAAAATGTTTTTCCCGTTCTTTAAACAATCCAAAACATGGGCAAAATCATATTTCGGTGCCCATCCCAGTTCTTTTCTGGCCAAATCATTGACATAAACTCGCCCAATTTTTGGGAACATCTTCCAGTCTTGTTTCGCATAAAGTGCTTCGTAGAACGGGAACAATCGTTTTACGACCGCAGGCGCATCCGTATTCAAATCCAGGAGTTCAGCTTTGGTAAAGGGTGAAGTAGCACTGATGATGTATTTGCCAAACCCGATGGTCTCGGCTTTTTCAATGGCCCGGAGGTGTGCACTGACTACATCTTCAACATCTACTCTGCGGTACAACAACTCGTTGGCTTTGGCATTGGTGTCATCGTAAGTTTGTCGGAGTTCTTTTTGGTCATCTTCTTCTGGAAAAAACCGCGAGGTTTTGAGGATGATGCAGGGAAGGCCCTGGTTGCGGTGAAATAGTTGACAAAGGTCTTCTGCCGCAGTTTTGGTTACACCATAAATATTTTTGGGGATGGGCACAACTTCTTCAGTCACCCAGGCAGCGGGAAGCCCTGCTGCGGGTGTTAGTGCGTCTCCAAAAGTGCTGGTGGTGCTGGTGTACACAAAATTTTTGACACCAGCTAAAACGGCTTCTTCCAACAAATTCAGGGTTCCCGTGATGTTGGTATCAATAAAGTCTTGTCGAGAATGGGTAGCAACATGTGGTTTGTGCAAAGTGGCAGTATGCAAAACTACCTCTACGCCCTGCATACATTGTGCAACAAATGAACGGTTGGCGATGGAACCCACTTGATCGGTAAAGGGAGAGGGAAGCAGGTCGATGCCGAGTACTTCATGATTCAAGTCTTTCAGGGTGCGCACTAAGGCTTCTCCAAGGTGGCCGCTGCTGCCAGTGATCAGTACTTTCATGGTTTGAGGAGGTTCTTTTGTCCGATCCTTTAATACATGCGGTTGCAAGAGAAAGTTCCAAGTGTTGCTACCTAATGCGATTAAGGTATTTAGTTATACCCCGCTCCACAAACAAGTCCGCCCTTACCCGCAGCGACGCTTTCAACCCTTCAAACGACTTCTTTTGCAGAAAAAATCACCTCTAGACATGAATCGACTATTGATTTTTGCGCTTTTACTCAGCCTGCTTTCCTGCAAGATGGAAGATCCGGCTACCCCTGGTCTGCTCGTCCCCAAAACGGTGGATCAAGACCCTACCCTGCCGCAGTTGGCCATCAATGGCACTTTGCTCCATGTGGAAACCTACGGCAAAGCAACTGACCCTTTGTTGGTGCTGATCCACGGCGGGCCGGGTGGAGATTACCGCTCACTGCTCCAGGCCAAAGTGTTTGCCAACAAAGGCTATTTCGTCATTTTTTACGACCAGCGGGGCACCGGATTGTCCCAACGGGTAGACCGCAGTGTTTTTGCAGGTGCCGACGCCATCCAACTGATGATCGACGATTTGGGGAAATTGATTGAGCATTTTCAAAAGGTAAACACCCAAAAAGTCTTCCTTATGGGGCATTCCTGGGGCGCTATGCTGGCTACCGCTTTTGTCAATCAATACCCCGACAAAATCAGCGGGTGGTGCTGGCCGAACCTGGGGGCTTTACCTGGACGCAAACCGAAGCATACCTCAGCAGGTCGAACAAAATCAAACTGTTTTCGGAAGCCCTCAACAACGCCTTGTACCCCGAGCAATTTTTTGCGGGCCGGAACGAACACGAAATCCTGGATTACAAAGCTTCCTTTTTTGGCAGTTTTGAAAACGCTCCCGGCAACACCATCGGCAATGCCGGGCCATATCCTTTCTGGCGCAATGGAGCAGTGGCCTTTTCTGCCTTGATCGATAATGCAGAACAACGGGGCTTTGACTTTACCACAAACCTGCAGCAATACCCCACGAAAATTTTGTTCCTCTACAGCGAATTGAACCAGGCTTATCAGCTGGAATGGGCCAAAACGGTAGCAGCGCCCTACCCCAAAGTTCAAATTGAAGCCATCAAAGGCGCTGGTCACGAAATGTTGCACTTCGGTTGGGACAATGTTTACTCCAAATCACTCACCTATTTAAATGAATTGAAATGAAATATCGCTTCATCATCACTGCTCTGTTGATCGTTTTTTCCCTGAGATTATACGCCCAAGACCTCAATTGGGGGCAAGTTCGGGATCAGCAAACCCATTTTGTGGCCGCCAAATTCGGCGCAGATTACGCTACAGTGGCTGGTTTGTCTTATGGCCAGCGCTTGCCCTGGAAGCTCCAGACTTTCCTGGCTGTCGACTTGTCTTCTTCCTTTGGTCAGGATTTGCTGGATGACTGGAAAATGCGCTTTTCGGTACAAAGCGAGCTTTGGCACAGCGGGCGTCTTTCACTGGGCATAAAGCCTGGTTTCATGCTCCGTAGGTTCGACTCCAATGTTGCCAGATTGTTCAGTACCGGAGTGGATTGACGGCTACATTGGGCTATTTTGGGGCAAAATGGACCTTCGCTGCTGAGGCCCATTACGACCAAACTTTGGCCACAAACGTAAAGCACCATTTTTTGCAGGAAAACTACCCCGGCATTTACAACGGCTGGATTGGAGCTACGGGAGGTAATTTCAAATTTGGTGGCCAGGTGGGGTATTCATTCGGAGGGAATATGCTGGCGCTGAAATTGGGAAAGGCTTATGCCCGGAATTTTAAGGACAACCCAACTTTGCCGTTTTATTTTGAATTGTCACTACTAAGGGCGTGGTAAAGCGGTTAAAGAAATCACTGGCACAATCTCAAAATCCACCAAATCCTCTATGATGAGAAAGATTATTTTTGATACAACTTGAGCGCTTGTTGCAGGATCGATTCAATCGTCTCCAATGGTAAATCTTCATTGGGATCAAAGAGCATAATTTTCATCCGGGAGCGTTTTTCCTGGAGCAAAAAAGGCTGCTCAAAATGTTTACCTTCCACGATTCCGAGGTAAGGCTGCCCTAATTTTTTGTGTATCCAAAGATAGCAAAACATCTTGCCTCTAAAACAAAAGAAAGGCATGCCATATTTCCAGGTAGCACTGATTTCCGGGTTTTGTCGAAGGATGATTTCCCGCAAGGCCAACAGACAACTTTTGATTGGCTCTTCACGATCGAGGTAAAAATGATCCATCTTTTCCATCGGGTGGTTTTGAATTGATTGTTCGGTAAAAATATCAAAAGCAGATTACATAAAACAGGTTCTTGCAGTTTTAAAACAAAAAACTGGCGCATTCGCCCCCTTATCTTGTCGGATTCATCACGCATGGTGTTATTTAAAACAATTTATCTTTGTTCGAAAGACAAAACGAAAAGTGATGAATACGATTGTTTTTGACAAAGAAATAGCCGTTTGTTGTGTGGCGGCCAGCTCATTCCCGGACGGTGTGCTGGCCGCCTTCCAAACCTTGCATGGGCAACTCGACCGCAAAGAAGAGCGCCAGCATTTTGGGCTCTCCCACGGTCAGGGCAATGGTGGAATTCATTATCTGGCAGCGGCTACCGAACTGAATGCAGGTGAAGCGGAAGCACTGGGGCTGGATCGTTTTACCATTCAAAAAGGAGCTTATCTGGGGCTTACCATCGAGGATTACCTGAAAGACTTGGGGAAATTGGTCGAACTTTTGAACGTTTGTTACAAACCCCCGATCTTGATCCACAAGGTTATTGCCTCGAAATTTATGCCGGAAAAGATGTGCAATGTTTGGTCAAATTGAAAACTGAGCGAATTCCGCTGCCCCCTAAACTCGGCCAACCTGCTCAACGCGCCCTGGCAAGCGCAGGCATCAACACCCTGGAAGATTGCTGCCGATTTCGGGAAACGGAGCTCGCCAAATTGCACGGTGTAGGCCCCAATGCCCTCACCAAAATCAAGGCAGCAATGGCCGAACATGGTCTGTACTTCAACTAATAATTGTTCCACTTTTTCAAGCGATCAAAATGGCTAAAACCGACTACAAATCCGTCGACGAATACATTGCGCTACAAGCCGCCGACAAACAAGCAGCGCTAGAGGAACTCCGGCAGTTCATTCGGAGTCAAATTCCCCCAATGGCACAGGAAGTGATCAGCTACCAAATGCCGATGTACAAGTACCTGGGCAACTTGGTGGGCTTTGCGTGCTTTGCCAAACATTACAGTTTCATCACTGCGAATGCCTCAACTTTGGAGCAATTCCGAGCAGAGTTGAAAGACTACAAGTTTTCCCCATCAGCAGTCCAATTGCCATATGGGAAGCCCCTGCCAAGCGAGCTTTTGGGGCGCATCATTCAACAACGCATTGTGGAGAATGAAGGGCTGGCGGCGAAGAAAAAACAGAAGTAGACGGGGGATTTCAGGCCTTTTTTCAAAGACCATACACATGCCTTGCATGTCGTAGGTTGTGCCATATATGATAACTGGCGGCTCGGTCTCCTGCTGGGTTTGGATCAATTCAAAACCACATTCGGCAAAAATGTGCTGGATTTCTTCCACATCTCTTAGATTGAAAAGTGGCGTGACGAAAGGTAGTTTTTCCATAATTTCTTTTGTCCTAATTCCGACGTAAAACCTGGCACCCGGCTTCATCACCCGTCCAATCTCTTGCAAATGGGCAAAGGGTTTATCCCAGAAATAAATCACATTGATACAAAACACTGCATCAAAAAGCCCAGCGGCGTAAGGCAATTGATCACTGCTGCCCATTTGCAGGTCAAGCAGTCCTTGACGAATCAAGTCTGCATTGTTCTTGCGTGCTGCTTTGACCATTGCAGCGGAATAGTCAATCCCGTAGAGTTTGAGCTTTTCTGCTTTGTGCAAAACCTCCTTAAAAAAATGGCCATTGCCAAAACCTATTTCGAGTACCTGATCGCCGGGATGTAATTCCAGGTGTTGCAAAACCAGCCGGTACAAACTGCGGTTGCTTTCGTTCATGCGCTCTCCAATGGTTTTGGCAAATACCCCTTGGGGTTTGCGCAATTGTTGGGCAATGAACTCCGGTGTGGGCGTAGGGTTGAAACGTTGCAGCAATTTTTTGAAAAATGCAATCATCGGTAGTAGATTTAGCGTTTGTTTAAATTTTTGAAAAAAGAGTCTTAAATATTTCTTCAAAAATCCTATTTTTATTTTATTTTTGAAAAAAATCCAAACAAAAATATGATCTTCCATATTCTCAACGGCGACAGCCTTGCCCACACTTTTGCCCAAAGCAGTATCCCCGGAGAACTCATCATTTGTAGAGAAGCCCTGATAGACGGCCCGGTTCAGGCCAATAGTCTGGATACTTTTTGGGGCATTCGTGCCAGTTATATAGCCCAGGCCTACGGAGGGCATCGGGATCAGTACTACCAAAAGGTGGTGAGCGAAATGGATAAAATGTTGCGCTTGCCCAAAGATGCTGAAATTTGCCTCTGGTTCGAAGACGATTTGTTTTGTCAAACCAACATGTGGTTTTTGCTCTCGCTACTCGGTGAAGAATGGCAAGGTGGCCGCATCAGGAGGGTATTCCCAGTCATGGATGCTAGCGTAGATCATTGGCGGGGTTTTGGGGCGTCCGATCCGGCATTATTGGCGCAGAGTTTTGCCCAGCGGGTTCCCTTTGAGTCCAATGATTTGGATCTGGGCATCAAGCTATGGGAGGCTTACCGCTCAGGAAATTTTGAACGTTTGTTGGCCCTGTCCCAGCTGCCCTCCCCTTGTTTTCGGCATTTGCCAGAAGTTTGTCAGGCACAGGTAGATCGTTTCCCGATCAAGGGTCAATTGGGTCGCCCAGAGCAATTGATCGCGGATATTCTACAACATACCCCCAAAGATTTCAATGTGGTTTTTGCGGCTTTTGGGCAAAAAGCGGGGGTGTATGGGTTCGGGGATACGCAGGTGAAGGGGATTTATGAGCGGGTGTTGGGGATGGAGGAATTGATTTGATTGGATGTTAATTACGTTCAAAACTGAGGGGTGCTTATTTTGGATAGTTTGAGTGCGATTTTATCTTTTTTATTTGATTTAAATGCCTATCAGTATGACCATAATGCACAACAAATAGACCATGAATACTCCTACGGTTATTTGGCTCCCCTTCTCTTGGCGTATAATGCACTTTTAAGTCTTTGCTTGTTTTTTTTACAAAATCGAGTAGGTGATCTCTCCCAAAAATAAAAAAACTCAAATTATCTTTCCCTTTCATATAACCTAGTGGTATTGCATTTTCTGGAGCGTTATGTAATTGTCGATCTGCCATCCATGACAGGTATGTACTGTCAGAAAGTGCATTGATATGATACTCGGGTTGGGGAGGCAATTCAGTAGCGAGCCAAGCCTCTTGTAAAAATATCCTTTCATAAATCCCAAGATGTTCAACGACCTGAGCAATACTCCAAGTCTCTTTTGATGGCTTGAAATGCCATTGTTTGTTGGTAAGGGGACTTGTCTCTGTAATTATTGCTTGCTTAGTTCTTTCTAATTCTTTTAAGAGCATAGCCCTATCTCGCTCTGTCCAAAACTTTCCGTTTTGAGGGAAATTCTGGTCAGATTTGATTCGTCTAATTTGATTGGTATGCCTTGTCGTATGCGTGATGTAAACTATCGTATATTGATGTAAATCTCTTACGGCCCAATCCCCCCATTCTGAAGGGCGATAAACATAATGCTTACGAAAATCGGCAGTTGAATTTTCTATCAACTTTGTCACCTCTGCTCTATGGTAGTTGAAGTATTTCTTCAGTTCAATCAATCCTTTAAACCTGCCCAAAGGAACGGCAGCAGGAGGAGATTTCCCTTTTGTTGTATCGGTACTATACGACAACATAAGACTGTCTTTAACGGTCAAATTACTTGTATAGCCTGCCTCTTCGGGTGTGTATTGATTGCAAAATAAATCCCAATGTAAAATTTCCTCAAAAGTTCCAAGGTGTTCTAAAACTTCTGCAATAGACCATTTATTGCTGTCAGGTTTAAATGCAATTTGTACTGCATTCAGGTTTTCGATTTCCTTCATCAACTCAATCTGCGTTGTTTTAAGTCCTTCCAATAAAAATTGCCTTTCTTGATCAACCCATAGTCGAGTGCTTTCTTTCTGAGCAAAAAGTATTGGAAGAAAGCCTACTGTCAATAAAAATACATTTAGATTTTTCTTCATCTTACTTTGTTTTTAGTTTCATCGAATATTGTACTATCCCTACTCCTTTCCATTTGCCCTGCTCTTTTCCGCAGTAAATATTGACAGCAATGAGTTTAAAGCTACAAGAAAAGCCTCACAACAAGCCCATTTTTTCAGGCAAAATTAATGGCTCATCTTTTCACCCAATCCCCGCCAACATTTTATCCAAGTAAAAACAAAACTACAGTTACACCACTTTTTACTTGTTTTTAACGCAGCTGGCTAATGCTCGTTTTACCTCTTCAGGAAAACCTGATAACCCAGGGATATCATTGTATTCTACAACATATCTATTTCCGTTCTTTTCTTCCAAAATGTCTATTGCGACAATATCCAATTTGAGGTATTCCTGCAATATTTTTACTTGTTGAACTAGTTCTACATCTTGTTCAACCATGACAAAATCCATGGTTTGAACGTTTGCTTTCCAAAATTTACCTTTCCTTGCCATTGCCCAAACTTGATCGCCAATGGCCAAATACCGAATGTCTCTTTCGTAATCAATATAAGGTTCAATCGTGACGTAGTCATCCGTTATAAAAAGTAAATCCTTAACATCCTGCCATTTTTCTTCGTTGCTTACTAAAACCTTACCAAACCCTCCGTGATAATTGCCTGCCTTCACAACAAAGGGGAAAGGCATTTCGACATTTTTTAGTTGAGTCGACGCTGTGGCTACGTTAAATGGTATTACCGGCAACTTACAATCTTTAAGCGTGCTTAACATAGACAATCGATCATAACCTTTTAGTAGAGAACTTGCGTTATTCACACATGGAACACCCGAAAAATTGATCAGCTCAAGGATTGTCCGATATTTTGGGTTTGGTTTGATGGCACCTAATCTCCATAAAATTCTATCCGGCTTACATACCCCATTTTGATCAATTGCATACAGCTGATCATTTTTTATAAGCCATTCAGTGAATTGGATTTTTTTCTGCTCGACTTTGTATTCAGGCAAAAAATCTTGCCAATATACTTCTCCATTGACGACTAAAACAGTTTCCATTAGTACTCTGCGTTTGGTTTTATAATTTGCCTATTTAACTACTGATTACCTTGTATCAGCAAGCCGAATTCTTGATTTTTGTTCAAATTAGCCACTTTCATTTAATCCAATGTATAACCTACATCTTTTTTTGCCCATCTCTCCCCATTTCCTTACATTTATCTAATTTCTTGAAAAGTAAATCATTCATTATGCGCATATTTCTCTCCATTCTGGCACTCGTCACCCTAACCAATTTCGCCCTCTGGGCGCAAAAAGACAAAAAAGTGCCTCCCCCCGCAGCGGTTCCAGCCAAAGCGGAAAAACCAACAGTTCACCAATCCTCCACCTACAGTGGCTTATCCTTGCGCAGCATTGGCCCTGCGGTTACTTCCGGACGGGTCAGTGATTTTGCGGTCAATCCGCGCAATCACGCGGAGTATTATGTAGCCACCTCTTCTGGAGGCGTCTGGAAAACCAACAACGCGGGTACCACCTGGGTTCCCATTTTTGATGGGCAAGGCTCCTACTCCATCGGTTGTGTTGCACTTGATCCGAGCAACCCATCCACCGTGTGGGTTGGCAGCGGTGAAAACAACAACCAACGCGCAGTATCTTATGGCGACGGCGTGTACAAAAGTGAAAACGGCGGCAAGACCTGGCGCAACATGGGCCTAAAAGCCTCCGAACACATTGCCAATGTGGTGGTTGACCCCAGCAATTCCAATATTGTCTACGTAGCCGCTTATGGCCCGGTCTGGAGCGATGGTGGCGAGCGTGGGGTGTACAAAAGCACCGATGGCGGCGAGACCTGGACCAACGTCAAATCGGTCAGCGCCTATACCGGTTGCAGCAACCTGATCATGGATCCACGCAATCCGCAGGTGTTGTATGCTGCCTTTCACCAGCGTCAGCGCAAGGTGTATACTTACATCGGCGGCGGCCCCGAGTCAGCCTTGTACAAAACCACCGACGGCGGCGCGACCTGGAAAAAACTGGATGGCTTGCCCGGCGGCGATGTTGGGCGCATCGGCATCGACCTCTCCCCTGCCAACCCCGATTACGTATATGCAGTAGTTGAAGCCTCCGAAGGCAAAGGCGGCGTGTACCGCTCCACCGACCGGGGCGCGAGTTGGGAAAAAATGAGCGGCGTCTTTACCAGCGGCAACTATTACCAAGAACTCACCTGCGATCCGCGCGATGTAGACCGCATTTTCATCACTGACTCCTACTACAAAGTCAGCGATGACGGTGGCAAAACCGTGCGCAACCTTGGCGAAATCAACAAACACATCGACAACCACTGCATCTGGATTGACCCCGGCAACACCAATCACCTGCGCGTGGGTTGCGACGGCGGGATCTACGAAAGCTGGGATTTTGCCAAAAGCTGGGAGTTTAAACACAACCTGCCCGTCACCCAGTTTTACAAAGTAGCCACCGACAATGGCCTACCCTTCTACCACGTCCACGGCGGAACCCAGGACAACCTCAGTCTCGGCGGGCCCAGCCGCACCACCAGCGACAACGGCATCACCAACGCCGACTGGTACGTGACCAGCACCGGCGACGGCTTCGAAACCCAGGTGGATCAAACCAATCCCGACATCGTTTACGCCCAAAGCCAATACGGCGGGCTATCCCGCTTCGACCGCAAGAGTGGCCAATCTGTCTTCATCAAACCCCTTGAAGGTGAAAACGAACCCGCTTTGCGCTGGAACTGGGATGCTCCGCTGACCATCAGCAACTTCTCCTCCACCCGCGTGTATTTTGGGGCCAATAAGGTTTTCCGCACCGATAAAAAATGGACAAGTTGCCTGGCGTACCCGACAACAGCTACGTGCACCAGGTTATCGCTTCACGCCACGATAAAAACAGCGCTTACGTCTGCTTCAACCACCACCGCTACGGCGACTTTAAACCCTACCTGCTCAAAACCAGCGATGGGGGCAAAACCTGGAAATCCATCAGCGCCACTTTGCCGGAGCGAGGCAGTGTGTACAGCATCGCCGAGGATCACATCGATCCCAACTTGTTGTTTTGTGGCACCGAGTTTGGCCTCTTTTTCACCCAAAATGGCGGCGAAACCTGGATTCAACTCAAGTCCGGTCTGCCCACCATTGCGGTGCGCGACCTCGACATCCAGCGCCGCGAAAACGACCTGGTCCTCGCTACTTTTGGCCGTGGCTTCTACATCCTGGATGACTATTCGCCCCTACGGAACCTCAAAACGGAAACTTTCGATCAGGCGGCGACCATCTTCCCGGTAAAGGATGCTTTGATGTTTGTTCCCAATACGCCGCTCGGTTTGCGCGATAAAGGCCACTTGGGCAGCAGTTATTACGCCACGCCTAACCCACCCGTGGGGGCGGTATTCACCTATTGGTTGAAAGAGGACATCAAAACATTGAAGGCCAAGCGACAGGAAGCAGAAAAAGCCAAATTTGATAAAAAAGAACCCGTTTATTATCCCGATATCGAGGCACTGCGCAAGGAAGACGAGCAGCCGGAGCCCTACCTCCTGTTCACCATCACGGATGCAGACGGGGATGTGGTGCGGCACCTCAAAGCAGCGGCAAGCAAGGGCTTAAAGCGCATCGTTTGGGATTTTCGGCACAATACCACCGCTCCGGTTTTGGGCCGGTACAAGCCTGCCCCCGACCAGTTGTTTGGTGGGGAAGAAACGGGGCAATTGGCCTTGCCGGGCACTTACAGCGTTAGCCTCAGCAAATACGAAGACGGGGTGTTGACGCCCATCGCCGGGCCAGTCAAATTCAATTGCAAAGCACTGAATAACGTTACGTTACCCGCTACCGACTTACCCGCCTATGCCGATTTTGTAGCCAAAGTGGCCAGTCTACGCAAGGCCCTCAGTACGACGAATAGCATCCGGGGCGAATTGAGTGGCCAGATGAGCGCGATTCAGACGGCCATCCAGGAAATGCCCGCCCCGCCGCAAGACTTGCTGAAAAAGGCTTATGACTTACAACGTCGATTGAATACCGTGACCTTACAACTGAATGGGGATGCTACGCGTGGGCGGCGGGAATTTGAAGCACCTTCTTCCATCAATGATCGCTTGGGTTACGCACAAGGGGTAATGTGGGGTACAACCTCTGCGCCTACCCAAACGGCGATCGACAACTACAATATCGCTGCGAAGCAGTTTAAGCCAGCCTTGAGTGAATTAAAAGCCATTGCTGTTGAAGTGACGGAATTGGGCAAACAGTTGGATGTGAAGGGTGCGCCGGCTACGCCGGGGAGGTGGCCGAGTTGGGAGTAGGGAAAGGGTTCGAAGGTTCACCTGAACCCTGGGACTTTGGCCCTTATTGATAAGCTATGTTCTGAGCGACTGGATTTTTGCCAGAACATAGCTTAACTCCTGTATCTATTTATTTTACCCAAGGTTCTTTTTCAATTGCATTCCTGAATTTCACACCATCATAAAGGCATATTCCTTGCCAGGTGCCAAACCAAACCTGCCGTTTGTTATCCTCGAAAATACTTTGAACCCCGTTTGTGGTTAATCCGTTTTCAGTTGTGAATTGGGTAAAATTAGTTCCATCATATCGGTACACACCTTGGTTTTCAACCGAAAACCAAATATTTCCTTTACGATCTTCATATAAACTTCCTATTTCTTCACCTTTTATTATTCCATCTTTGGTGAAGTTGGTGTAGGTCTTGCCATCAAATTTACTGATACCCCCATAAAATGTCCCAATCCAAATATTCCCTTGCTTGTCCTCCAAGATGTCCGCAGCGTTATTGTCGGTAAGTCCATTCTGGTTGGTTAAATGAGTAAATTCCCCTTTATGGTATTTGAAAATTCCATTTCCATCGGTAACAAGCCAAATGGTTCCACTTTTGTCTTCTATAATATTTTTAACCATTTTATCAGATAGCATGTGCTGTGGATTTTCGACCATTGAATCCGGCAGCAAAAAAGGCGTGAACTTCTCTCCGTCAAAATGACTAAGCCCTCCAATCGTTCCAATCCAAATTAGTCCGTTTTTGTCAATTGTTAAACCCCAAATTTCCTCATCTTGCAATCCTTCTTTTATTGAAAATGTTGTGAATTTTTCACCATCGTATTTGATGAGTCCATCGGAAGTTCCAAACCACACATTACCTGCTTTATCTTCTACAATTTCTCTAACCGCCATATATGGATGGATTCCTTCGATTGAAATTGTTTCAAGTGTTTGTCCATCGTAGCGGATAATTCCATTTCCATTTGTTCCAAACCAATAGTTACCTTTTGTATCTTGGTACATCGTCCTGACAAATTCCCTTACCATTCCATTTAAATTGGTGTGAATTTGTGGAAATGTTGTATTTAGTTTCAAGACAGGTGTTGGGTTTGGGGAGGTATTTTCCCCCTTCCCTACATTTTCATTTACTTGTCCGTAACAAGCAGAAAGATGAAGTAGGATAAACGCCAAAGTTAGCATTCTTGCTGGAAGGGGCTTTTTGCTTTTTATTGCTATCATGGTTTTATTCTTTTCATTGTTGCCTACAAGGGCTTCGCCACAGTTTTATTTGACGGCAAGGGGCTTAAAGCTACAAGAAAATACATTCTTATTATGGCGAATTTGCCATTATTAAACCAAAACAGGCTACCCCCACTGCTGAAGGTAGCCCGTCCAAATATAGATCACTTAAATAAATCAATAACTCTGATTCTGTTTCAAATACCCCGGGATATTCGAAGCACCATCTATCGCTGTCTGCGGAATCGGGAACAAACGTTTGAACTTATCCGTGTTGCTCTTTTCCGTCCAAATGCCTTCGTATTTGTTGAAACGGATCATGTCCGTACGGCGCAATAGCTCCCAATACAACTCAAAGCCGCGCTCGCGGAACAAGAGGTCCAGGTTCATACTGGTCAACGCAGGAGCAGGTTTGCTAAAAGTCCGGGCGGCACGGATTGCGTTCACATCCGCCAGAGCGCCCGCTGCGTCATTGCTTTTGCGCAACTTCGCCTCAGCGCGCATCAGGTACACATCCGCCAGACGTACGATGGGGAGATCCACATCACCCAGGTTCCGGCCACTCGCCGATTTTTTGCTGAATTCATACTTCAGCACCCGGTAGCCGGAGCTGTAATCACTACCAGCAACCGTATAATCCACCTTCTCGGTAAAGTTTACCGCCAGGGTTGGTTTGTTCCGGCTGGCGCTGTAGAGTTTGCCTACTTTCAATTTGCCATCGGCGCATTTTACAAAAGCACCATTAACCCGGATAAAGCCATATTGTTGGCCGCGTAGGATGCCTCGGTTCATGTTAAAAGTAGCTCCATCTACACAAGAGTCGGCAGGAATGGTCCAGTTTTGACGATGAAAACGAGGATCAATATCGGCAGGGTCAATAGGCGCATAAGCATCCACCCAGGTGCGGTAAAAATCGGAGGTGATGGCAGGGCCATCCGTGCCATTGGCAGCGGGAAAGGCTGCAAGTGGGAAATGGTCGCCAGACAAGGAAAAGTAAGCCAAACGGTTGTGGCCATTCAACTCTGCACGTTGATCCACTGCAAAAACCAATTCTTTGTTGGTATGGTTATCTGTATTGAAGATGGAGAAATAGTCAGCGACCAACTGGTGTTGCCCCGCGCCGATGATTTTATCCGCGTATTCGATGACCTTGTCCATGTCCTCAGCCTTAAAATCAAAAGTAGCAGCATAGGGATCGCGGTATACCGCCGCGTTCAGGTGCAAACGCGCCAACAAGCCCCAAACCCCAGCTTTGCTCAAACGCCCTGGGCCAACAGTCGTTGCCAGGTCGGGTTCAACGGCCAGGAATTCGTCCCGCAGGAAATTCGTGGCTTCGGTGCCCCGCATGATGGTGGAAATTTCGCCCAGGTCATTTTTGATAAAGGCCAGGCCAAATAAATCCAGCAAAATCAGGTTGTAATAGGCCCGCATGCCCCGTGCTTCAGCCAGGTAGGTTTTGGCCACCGGATCAGGATTGGTCGCCAACGCAGTCATGGCGGTTACTGCACGGGAGATGCCCGTCAGAATGGTTGTCCAGGTATTGCGTACGTTCGGGTCAGCACTCGTAATGGTGTGGGTATGCAACGCCATATAAATACCATTGTCGCCCCAGTCGGTTCCACCACGGTAAGGTAAGATGGCCTCATCCGTGGAGATTTCCTGTAGTGCGAAATAAGTAGTGTGCTGAAACAAGGTGGGCAACACCGCATAAACCGGGGCGAGGTTGCCATCAGCGGCCTGTTTGTCGGAAAGTCCGGTAGCCGAGGTTTCGTCCAGGATGATCTCGTCGAGATCGGTACAACTATTGGAAGTGAACAGTACACCTACCAAAAGTGTCATGAGGAAAACTATATTTTTAGTCATGGTTGTCATTTTTTAAAAAGTTACATTAAGACCAAAAATTACCGATTTTGCACGTGGGTAGCTTAGGTAGTCGATGCCGTAAGAAGAAATGCCACTGATACTGCGGTCGTTGTTGACCTCAGGATCGTATCCGTCGTACTTGGTACTCAACCATAGGTTTTGGCCAGTAACGGACAGGTTCAAACCTTTTACGTACTTGCTAATGCCCAGTGCTTCAGTGTTGAAGGTGTAATTCAAGGAGAGGTTGTTCAAGCGCAGGAACGCGCCATCTTTCAAGTAGCGGGTAGATACTGGCGCGGCGTTGTTGACCGATTCGTTTGGAAACAGAGTCGCTTCGCGGGTAGTATTGATGCCTTTGGACAAGCGCAGCTTGTAGAAATTGGTGTTGGCGGTATTGTCGTAAATCATATTGCCAGCAACGCCGTTAAAATTGGCCCGCAGGTCAAATCCTTTGAACGTGAACACGGTATTGAAGTTGTACATGCGCGTAGGCAAGGCGCTCCCCGCGGAAATGCGGTCCTTGTCGCTCACTACTCCATCACCATCTGTATCGCGGTAAGTACTCAAACCCTTGTCGTCAAAACCTGTAAATTCTCTCAAAAAGAAGGTGCCAATCGGCTGTCCATTCACGTAGCCGTTGATGGTGGCTGAGGTCAAACCAGAGCCCTGAGCAGCCCCCGAAGGAATCACGGTGTAAGGGGAGTTTTCAACGATGTTGTCGATGAAAGTAACGTTTCCACCCACTTCAAATTTGAACCCATTGGCGAAACGTTTGCGGTAGTTCAATTCCAGTTCTACCCCTTGGTTGGTGATCTCCATGTTCTCCACGTTCGTCCAGATGGAGGAAGCAGGCTGAACCGGGTCGGCAGGAATGACTTCCAAAAGGATGTTGTTCGATACTTTGTTGAAATAATCAATGGTACCCGACAAAGCTCCGTTGAACAAGGCAAAGTCCAAACCAATGTCGATTTGGTTAGAAACCTCCCACTGAATGTCCGGATTCGCCAGACGGGTAAAGGTAGTTCCAGCCGGGAAAGGCCCCGTATCCGCAAGTGGGTAACTGGTGGTACCAGAAACCGTTGAAGTAAACAAAGGCTGGGTAATTTTAGACGGAATTTCCTGGTTACCCGTTTGTCCCCAGCCTGCCCGCAATTTCAAGTCGCTGAAAATTCCACCTTGCATAAAACTTTCCTCGATGATTCTCCATCCTGCCGAAACGGATGGGAAAATACCGTACTTGTTGTTTTCCCCAAATTTGGACGAACCGTCGGCGCGTACCGTAGCCGTCAACAGGTATTTGTCTTTGAATTGGTAGTTCACCCGACCGAAGAAAGATTGCAACTCATTGATCAAGGCATAACCACCTGGGCGGTTGTTGGCCAAAGTCAATTCTTGCCCCAAGCCAGGGTTGTAAATTGGCTCAATGGGTGAAATCGGGAATTTGTTGATGCTGGAATTCCGGCCCTGGAGGAAGATTTTCTGGTAAGAATGTCCAGCCAAAGCCGTCAGCCCATGTATGTCATTGTTGAAAGTATAGGTGATGTAGTTTTCGATCAGGCGGTTGCGGTTGAGGGTAGTGATCGTTTCCAGGCGGCCATCTTGCTGCGGTACCGCGCTGGCCAAAGATTGCAGGTCACGCGTGGAGGTGGCATTGTCAATGCCGAAGTTGAGCTTGTACACCAAACCCTTAGCCAAAGTCAAGGAAGGTGTAATGCTACCTATCACCCGGTTGACGGTGGTGATGTCCTTTTCCAGACCCAGGGTAATCAAAGGGTTGGTTCCGCTGGCATAGCGGAAAGGCAGACCAGTTGCCGCATCGTAAGCGGGGTAAGTAGGATTGGCCGAAAGTGCACTACCGATCATGCCGCCGATTGGAGGCCGTTCGTTGAGGGTGCTGGTGGCGTTCAGGTTCACGTCCACTTGTAGGCGATCGTCCAAAAATTTCTGGCTGATGTTCAAGCGACCCGTGTACAAGTTCAGGTCGTTGCCCTTCAGGATACCTTCCTGTTGTTGCAAGCCGAAGGAGCCATAATAAGTCAGCTTGTTGGCCCCGCCACTCAAGGAAAGGTTGTGGTTACGGGTAATGGCAGTTCTGCTGATTTCTTTTTGCCAATCGGTATTAGCACCCAGGTCTTCTAACACTCCGCCTACTTTGGGCACTTCCTGACGGAATTCGTCAGCGGTGAACAAATCGATGGGATTAGCCAGGTTGGAGATGCCCAGACTACCGGTATAAGTCATACCTGAAAAGCCGGACTTGCCTTTTTTGGTGGTGATCAGCACGACCCCGTTGGCGCCCCGCGAACCATAAATAGCCGTAGCAGAGGCATCTTTCAGGACGTCGATTGATTCAATGTCCTGCGGATTGAGGAAGGTTAAAGGGTTGGTGTTGCCCCCCGTGCCGGAATTATCCAGCGCCAGACCGTCCAATACAAACAAGGGTGTACTACCGGTGCGCACCCCACCCGGTCCGCGGATGGTGATGCTTTGGCGGCCACCTGGCTCACCCGTAGCAGAAGTAACGTTTACGCCTGCTACCTTGCCTTGCAGCAATTGTTCCGGTGAGTTGATGATGCCCCGGTTAAAATCGTCGTTTTTGATCGATTTCGCCGAACCAGTCATGTCTTTTTTGGTCGTGCTCCCATAACCTACCACCAGTACCTGTGAAAGCTCCAGCGCACTGGATTTCATAGCTACATCGATACGGGTTTGAGTGCCTACAACAATTTCCAGCTTGTCATAACCGACGAATTCAAAAACGAGGACTGCGTTTTGATCGGGTACAACGATGGTGTAATTTCCATTGACATCGGTTGTTGTGCCCTGGCTAGTACCTTTAATTACTACAGTACTGCCAACCAGCGCTTCCTGTGTCGTAGCATCGGTTACTTGGCCGAAAATAGTGATTTCAGCCAGCTTGCTGTGGTTAGCCCCAAAGGAATTTAGTACACTGACCATAAGAATGATCAGTAACAAATAAATCCTCCCAGCTACCCTAATTGGGGGTGTGAGTGTAAATAAATGTGTCATGTACAAAGCAAATTTGATTAAGGAATGAACTACTACAATTGATTCACTAGGTATGGTGGAAGATCTACATGCTGTTCTCTTATCAAACCTACTAAATCTTTTTTAAATATCCTCAGATAAGCCAGCAGAGATTTAATAAGTACTCAGTTGATTTTAAAATATTTAAAAAAGTCCTACAAAATTATTGGAATCAGTTGGAGATTTCAGCCCTCCAAATCAGAATTAACGGTAAAATAGCATTCATACCTCCATTGTGATTTTCGCTTTAAATTTTTGTAAAAATTGCTGCATCCCAAACTGCCTGATTTCAGGCTTATTTACCATCTCAGTTGCGCTAACCATACTTAGATCAATTCAAAATTATTTACTATAAATAAAAATTGACATACAAACTTGTTTTTTACTTTTTTCTCACTATTTTTGTGAATAATATCGCTAATGCGACATTTAATCCAATAATTGAGGCTATATTGTAGGTAATTTTCTGGATTGAGTGGACATCCCTCCTCACTGCATCCAAGCTAACAGAGATTTAAGCTGCTATCTATCTTACCAATTTCTACGTTTCACCAAACCGCTTGATTTTCTCTAAGATTGCACCAAATGAGCAGTAACGTGCTGTATTTCAACGCGTACCGCTTACGAATTGCATCGTTGTTTTCAACATGATATTGGTACTTTAATTGTCTCATGACCAAAAAAATTTGTGATGAAAAAGCTATTTGTAGCTGCTCTATTTTTACTGGCTGCGGCCTACATCATCTCTTGTGAAAAGGAAGTTGCCAGTGAACTCGATCTGGATACCCCGCTGGAAGAAGTGCTCAATCAAAAATCAGTTACGGGTTCGTACTCAGGTTACATCATGCCGGAAAGTACGGATTTCGCCAATCTCCCGAACCAGGATCCCAAAAATCCGGTAACGGCGGAAAAAGTAGAATTGGGTCGTTTGTTGTTTTTTGAGACCGGGCTAGGACTGGAGAATAAATATCCGGCTTCAAAACAAGCCTATTCGTGTAGCAGTTGCCACGTCCCTAGCCGAGGTTTTACGGCTGGACGTTTTCAGGGCATTGCCGACGGCGCAGTCGGATTTGGAACCAGTGGCGAAGGTCGTTCCAAAAATCCAGTCTATTTTGGGCACGAAGTGGATGCGCAAGGTGCCAGACCACTGCCAACCATCAATACTACTTATGTCACCAACGCACTTTGGGCGGGTACGTTCGGGTCCTTTGATGTAAATGTAGGCACGGAGAATGTATGGAACCAGGATACCCTGATTGCCATCAACCACGAGCAACTGATGGGGCTTGAAGCCAACAATGCCCGCGCATTGATTGTGCACCGCCAGGTGATCAACAAAACAGTAACCGACCAATTGGGCTATACGCAAATGTTTGATGCGGCTTTCCCGGACATTCCGCAAAACATTCGGTATTCACGCAAAACGGGTGCTTTCGCAATTGCTGCCTATTTCCGTACGATTCTAACCAATCGTGCGCCGTTCCAACGCTGGTTGAAAGGAGAACAAGCTGCTATGACTGCCCAACAGAAAAAAGGAGCCATGGTGTTTTTTGGCAAAGCAGGCTGTGCCAATTGTCACAACAGCCCATCCCTCAATGCTTTTCCTCATCGCTTTTTTGCTTTGGGTGTCAACAACCTGTACCAAAGCCAGTATGAAGTTTTTGCAACCGGGCCTGCTGACAAACGCAACATTGGTCGCGGCGGTTTTACGGGCAAGGAAGAGGACATGCACAAATACAAAGTACCTCAATTGTACAACTTGCGAGATGCAGGATTTTATTTCCACGGTGCCAGCAAAACCTCTCTGCGCGAAGTGGTGGAATACTTCAACGATGGTATTCCGGAGAATCCACTGGTACCCGCCAGTCAAGTTTCCAGTTTGTTCCGGCCATTACATTTGAGCGAGCAAGAAATGGACGATTTAACCGAGTTTTTGGAAAATGGCTTGTTCGATCCGAATTTGGAGCGGTACGCGCCTACAAAAACCAAATCGGGTAATTGCTTCCCCAACAACGATCCACAATCTAAAAAAGACATGGGTTGTAACTAACCTTAAAGTGACGTTTGTTTTATAGAGGTATCAAATTGTAAAAAGCGGTGTTGCCGGCTGAGGAGCTGGGCAACACCGTTGTTTTTTTGCCTTGAATTTTTATATCGTTTTTTCAAAACCAGCCCGTCTCAACCACCAAAACCCCAGCCACCCCAACAAACAAAATCCACTTAAGATGTACCAGAGTGTCGAAAAGCCCCAGGTATCAGCTACGTTCATCCCGATGTTGGGGGCAATGATTTGGCCAAACGACCAGGCGCTGGAGTACAAACCCAGGTACAGCCCCCGGTTGCTCGCCGATGAGCGATCGATCACCAGGCTATTGGCAAAGGGCAATTGAAAAATTTCACCAAAAGTAATGGCAACCAAACACAACAACGCGGCACTGGCACGATGTGGGACAAAATTCAGCAACATAAAACCCAAACCAATCATCAGTGCGCCCAGCATCACCAAACTGATTTTTCGATGTCGACCTTCCAGATGAAAAATCAAAGGCATTTCCACAAACGTGATGATGATCCCGTTGCCTGCAATCAAAAAGCCAATGATGTTCTCCTCCCAATGCCATGCTTCTTTCAGGAACACCGGCACCATGCTAAAGAACTGCAAAAAGGCAATGGAATTGAGGGTAACCAGCAACATAAAAATAAGAAACTGCTTATCCCGATAGGGTGACAATACTTTTTCAATGGGTTGCAGAACATCCTCGCTCTGCTTTGGGCCCGTCTTTTTTTCCACCAAAAAATACCGCAAAAGCAGGGCTGCACCGATACAGGTAACCCCATCCACCCAAAACAACCAATGGTAGCCGAATCCATGTGCTAAAATCCCACCCAGCGCCGGCCCCATGCCAAAGCCCAGGTTGATGGCCAAACGCACCAAAGACAAAGAGCGGGTGTAATGTTCGGGTTTGCAATAGGCCGAAATCGAAGCCATGTTGGCCGGTCGAAAACTGTCGCCCACTACGCCCACCACAAATACGGCAAGGCACAAACCTACCAGGCTACTGATGTGTTGCAGGAAAAAAAAAGAGGATGCCCGTAATGAAGAGCGACCAAAACATGACCTTGTAAAAACCAATTTTGTCACTGAGCCGCCCGCCTAAAATGGTGCCAAATACAGCTCCTGCCCCAAACGAAGTAAGGATCAATGCTGCCTGCGGTTTAGAGAAACCCAGCTCCTGGGTCAGGTACACCGCCAAAAAAGGAAAAACCATGGTGCCCGCCCGGTTGATGAAGGAAACCAGCGCAAGCATCCAGATGTTGCGGTTGAGGCCAGCGAAAGCGCTGAGGTAGGCGTTGAGTGCACGAGTGAGCATAGTTAAAAAGTTGAAGTGTTTGAGTGTTGAAAAGTTTGGGGACAGCAGAATTTGTAATTTGATGTAACCACCAAATTAAAGTGAGCGTTCCCACTTTTCAATTTTTCAACTTTTCAACCCTTCAACCTTATTTTTATTCCCCAAAATTGGGTTTGGGGCGCGGAATCAAATACAGAATTTTCTGCCGATTGTCGGCATAGTGCGTTTTTGCTCCATCAAATACGGCGTTTTGTTCCAGCATGATGCGCACTTCCTTGTTCCACTCGGGCAAAAAAACTTTATTGTTCAACTCGATGGCATAGGCCGTATTGGGCAGAATCGGATAATCGCCCGTGCCCGGCACCCCAGCTTGCATGTCCCACATCCCGATAGCCGGCCCAGCACCATGGCCGTGGTAACCAATGGGGTGGGAGTAAATTTGTGGATTCAGCCCCTCCCCTTTCGCCTTGCTGATGGTGGCGGCCAATATCTCGTTGCCACTCCGGCCACTGCGGTATTCACCCGTCAGGATGTCCATCAGGCGCAGGCCTTTTTGGTAGGCTTCGAGCAGGTAACGCGGGGGCGCAGACTCGCCGGGCTTCAACACATAGGCATTTTGTTGGGTATCAGTATTCAAACCCAGGTACTTGATGCCAAAATCGATGTGCACCAAATCGCCGGGTTGAATGATGGCGGCATCCGGGCGTTGGGCAAAACTGCGGTTTTGTTCATTGCCCTTGGGATCAGCCCGCTGTACATCACAAGTGGGGTGAAACCAGGATTCCAAACCCAGCGCACGCACTTTTTCCCGGTAAAACCACACCACGTCATCGGTGGTGGTGATGCCCGGTTGAATCACGGTTTCGGAAAGTCCTTCAGCAATGATGTCGTGGGCGATGCGGCAAATTTGCTCATACACCGTAAGTTCTGCGGGAGTGCGCACTTCCAGCCAATTCACCGCCAATTTTTCAGCCGACACCAAGCGCTTTTCGTATTTGGGGGGCAGGGCTTCGCGCAGTTTTTGGTTGTGGAAAGCGGAAAGGCCATCGGCGTGTCCAAAGTTGACGCTGGTATTGATGGCGATCCGCTGGGGATCGCGTTCCGCAATGAGTTCGGCCAAACGTTTCCACTGATCGGGTTCTTTTTCTGGATCCCAGGCTTTTTTAAAAACCTCACCTACATCGTACCGGGCACAGGCCAGAAACTCGAGGGCTTTGTCTTTTCCCGGATCGTAAACCAGCAACATGGTCGTGCGCCGGGCCGACAACCAGGTGGCGGGCAACATGGTGCGCAACACCGGATCTTCATTGTATTCCCGCGCAATGATCAACCACATGTCGATGCCTTCTTTGCGCATCAATTCAGGCAACAAGGTTTGGCAGCGCTCTTTGAGCCAGCGGTCTTGCACCACGGCCTGCTCGCGCAAGGATAAAATTTTGGGGCTTTGCCCTTTTCCCACACACAATATTCCCAAGCCCAAAACCAGGCCAAGCATTAGTTTTTTCATACTTCAATTTATTGTAAAGGTGCTTGCTGAGTCAACTCATAACTCATCATTCATAACTCATCACTCTATACATAATCCGTTTTCGGCCGCTCAAAAATCAACTCATAATTCATTTGCATGGCCGAACTCATCATCGAAAAAATCTGCACCAGGCGCCAGCCTTCCTCCGCGTGTTCGGCGATGATGGTTTGGTAATCCTCCTTCGGGAGGTTGTTCCAAATATTGGTACTCAGCTTGACGAATTTGTATTCAAACATGTTTCAGCTATTGTCAAGGGTTAAATAATTCATCGATGGATTTTTGCAAATCACGAGAGCGCTCCTCCGAATAACGGAAGGAATCATCTTCGCCCACTTCCCACTCCGGGGTGAAGTGCTCGGTCGGGGATGTCGGCGAATGCGCTGCGCTTAACAAGTTGGCAACGGTTTGTAAGGTTGCTGGGTCTTGGGTTTGCAAGACTTGATTGATGATGAAAAGTTTGAGCGCTTTGAGTTCCATAGACTGATTTTGACATTCAAAATTTAATTGCAATCCCCTTTCAACTCCTCAATCCAGTCCCTTATCAAGGTCACGGCTTCCTGGTGCACCATCACCCGACCGATCTCGGGCATGGCAATCCCTGGATCAGTTTTTTCCATACGGTACAGCAGGATTGAAGCATTGGGTTGCCCCGGTACAATCCCGTATTGCCGCCCACCCGAGCCTTTGCCCGCTGCCACTGGCGGTTTACAAATCCCCAAATGCGTTGGATCGGATTGGTCCACTTGCAGGTACAATCCAGAACTGTGCGCAGGCCCCTGCGGATGGTGGCAATGACCACAATTGACATCGAGGTAAGCCATCGCCCGATCGCGTAAAAGAGCCACTAAGTGGATCATCCCAGGCCGCCAGTTTAGCAAATTGTTGCCCATGGTCTCCCGCCGCGAGGTAACCTACTTTTTGCCAACGGCTAAGCTGGTTTTCGGTTCTCCCATCCGGGTATTTCAAGGCTTTGTTCAGGTTGGCTACTTTAGGCCCAATCGGCTGGATGACCCCAGCGCGGTTGTGGCAACTCTTGCATTGCGTTTTATTGGGAACAATGTATTCGATGTTTTGTTTGTGGCCTTTTTCATCCTGCCAACTTACGGGTTTGATGTCACCGACGATGTTCAATTCGGCGTCGTTTTCGGCTTCATCCCAGACGTAGGTAACTGCTTGCCATTCTCCTTTATTTTTCATTAAGAGGCGGGTTTCCATGAGGTCCCAATCCCGATCCGCTTGGGTAAAATCAGCGGGGTAATAAAAGTTTTTGATCAAAACCGTCTCATCGGGAAAGCTCAGTCTGCCTTCAGCATCTACACTGGCCTGCGTGCCTTTGGGCATCCACACAAACCGGGATTTGTGGGCGTAATCGGTAAACAGCGGCGTGATCAATTCGTAGGGTAAAACGCCCTCATTGGGTTGCAAATCCCGCTGGATACCCGTAAAAAAAGCATAATCCGACAATTTGGGGAAAGGGGCTTGGTCAGCGACGAATTGTACAGGGCCGGCTACGGTTAAGCCCTCTTTTTGGGGGGCTTGATTTTGGCAGTTGTACAGCGAAATCAAGGCCAAAACCAACAAACTACCACTCCATTTTTGCTTTGACATACAAGTGCTTATTTGCATTGGTACGGTTTCAGGTCGGTCTGGATGTTTTTGAAATCATTGGCGGCATCGATGTTGGCAAAACGCAAGCCATTTTGTGGCTGATCGATACAAATGTTCATGGGGTTGTTTCCCTTCGGCCTTTTGTCGTCGAGGATGCCATCGTACAGGATGTCTTGTGGTTTGCCTTTGAAGTACACATTGACCATTTTGCCAAAGTCTTTGCTCAAATCGGGAATGGCTCTTTTGCGCTCAAAATGGTTGTTGTGCAATTTGATGTCGTAGGTGAAGGGGTCGTAATTTTTGTCGTCCCATTTCAATTGGGTGATGTGGTAGCTGGCAATGGCCGCACCCATGGTTTTGTGCCCAATGACTTCATTGTGGTGGGCTTCGACGTCTTTGGCCGCCAAAAAAATCATTCCGGTGCCGGGCGCAACCGTAGCGACAATATTGCCTTCAGGCGCAAAATTGCGGTGGTTGTTGTTGATGATTTTGTTGTGGTGGATCTTGCAGGATTTGCCGTTGCCCGCAGGAAGGTTGGGGAGGTCAAAGACCAGGATTCCGCCGGTGTTTTTTTCCGCACGACAGTACCGCACTTCGGCATCGGTACAGTTTTCAATTTCAATGCCCGCCACGTTTTCATGGGCGTAGGAATTGGTCACCAACACATTGCGCGATTGCCCGACATAAATACCTGCATCCGAAGCAAATGAGGCCTCACATTTGTCGATCAATACGCCATCACAACCAACCGGGTAGAGTCCGTAGCCACCATTGGAGGCTTTAGCCCCACCACTCCAGGTAGCCTTGACGTTGCGCAGGGTGACGTTTTTGGCGTCTTGCACCCGGATGGCATCTCCTTTGGTATCCGTAACGGTGAGGTCCTGGATCAAAACGGAGTCGGCGGTGATTTTTAAGCCCTCAGCACCCGCTTTTTGGCCCAAAAAAGAAAGAATGGTTTGGTCTTTTCCCGCGCCTTGAATGGTCACGCCCTTCACGCCGTCCAAAAGCAAGGGGCGGTCGAAGTAATGAGTCCCGGCTGGGATTTTAATGATGTCCCCAGGTTTAGCGTTGATGAGCTGGGTTTGTAGGTCATTGTACAGGGCAGTATCTGGTTCTTCGGGTGCGGCTGGTTTGCTGCTGCAGGCGGCGCATAACGCAAGGAGTAGTGCGATCTGAATGAATTTCATGTACTTCGTTTTTGACGATGGTTAGGTTTGCCAGAGGCAAAAACGAAGATAAAAAACTATGGGGGGGGGCCGGGGGGGGGCGGCGTTTTTTAATGGGTCGGCGGGGGTGTGGGGGGCTTTTTGGGGGGCCCCCGCCCCGGTTCCCCTGAGGTCGCGTGGGGGGGGCCTGTTTTTTTGGGGGGGGGGTTTCCCCCCGCCTTTTGGGGGGACGAGGTTTTGGTCGGCCGGCGGGGGGCCCCCCCTTTTTTTGTTCGTCCGCGACGAGAAAGTCTTTTTTTTCTCCCCCCCCCCCTTTTCTTTTTCCCCGCCCCCTTTTTTCTCCGGCCGCCTTTTTTTTTTTGTTTTTCCCCCTTTTTCCTGTATTTTAATGGAAAAATTCTTTTTTTTGTGTGTGGGTTGGGAGGGGGGCACTTTGTTCCCTTTTTTTTTTTTTTCAAATGGGGGGCCACGGTTTCTGTTTTTCCCCCTTTTACATTTTTTTTTCTTTTTTTTTTTTCGTTTTCAGAATAGGGAGTTTTGGGTTTTAATTAAACCACCGGGGGCCTGGGTCGTGGTCGTCGTTGACGAGGGGGGGTTCCCCCCCTTTTTTTTTGCCCGGTTCCCCTCGTTCCCACCGTTTTTCCTCCCGGGGCCCTCTTTTTTTTTTTTTTTTCCCGGGCCTGGCCGCCCGGGCCGCCCGTTTGTAATTTTTTGGGGTTTTTTTTGGTTTTTTTTTTCTTTTTGGTTTTTTTTTTTTGGGGCGGGTCGGGGGGGGCCGCCTAAGGGGTTTTTTTTAATGGCGGCTTAATTGGGTGGTGCTGGGCCCTTGTTTTGCGGCTTCCTTCGCGGCGGGCCTCCCGCCGGGGGGGGGCCCTCGGGGGCTTTCGGCCGGGTCTTGTTGGGGTTTTTTTTTTGGGGGCCCTTTTTTTGTTTTTTTTTTTTGCCTTTTTTTTTTGTTTTGCCCCTTCTTTTTTTCCTTTTTTTTTGTTTTTTTTTTTTCAATCCAAATACACCCCCGCATATCCATACATCGCCAATATCCCGCCAACGGGGATACCCTTCACCCAAGTAGCCAGTTTTTTGGGATCATTTCCCAACAAATCATTCCAATCTTTTTTGAAGCGGTACAGCCACGAGAGGGGTTCCGCCTTTGAGCCATAACAACAAGGATAGAGGTAACCCATCCGGGCGTCTTGAATGGCATTTTCCTCGCCCTCAAAACCGGTGCTTTCAAAAAAACGGATGCCCTCGCCATCGGGAGCCAACAATTGCAGGTAAAAAATGCCATTTTGCAAACCCCATTCCACAAACAACAGACGGGTGTTTTGGCCCGTAGAACTGAGCAAAGCCAAAAAATCCCCCGGCTCGTCCAATGGACTGAGGTAAATACTGAAGCACTCAAAATGCAGGATGGTAAGGTTTTGAAAATCGGCTTCCTGTGCAAAGATCGGAAACTGTGCTTCGGCCTTTTCAATAAAATGATGCGTCAACCCTGCCGGAGCACGCTGCTGGGTTTCAATTTTTTGCAATTTCAATTGCGTCTGCAAAATGGCAGGGATTTCGGGATTACCCCTGTGGCTTGCGACGGATTCAGCCGTACAGGCGTTAATACAATGCACCAGCAACACTAAAAAACAAGCTGAGTTCCGCATGGCATTTCACTTTTGGTTTTTTGCGAAACTACACGCAATAGGCCAGGCAAAAAACGACAGAACACGCATTCATGTACCCGCTGAGCTGGTTGGGGAGTCCGGGTGTTTTTTTTTCAAAAAATTGATTATAAGGCTTTAACAAAAAGCATCGCTGCTGACAAAGGTACATCAGCTACGGTTTGCCCAATGCGGCAAGAATGGCCTTGCGGGTGTCATCATGGTTCATAAAAGGGATCAAATGCCCCCATTTGGGATCAACCATCATATTTAATTGTTGCGGGTGGATGTTTTTTTCACTGAACTCGATATTTGAGGCCGGGGCAAGCATGTCTTTGGCTCCATGCATATGGGTCACGGGAACCGTCAAATTGAACCAGTCCTTGCGCATTTTATCCAATTCTGTGGCATGGGAGAACTTCTCGGCACCGGATACCCGCCAGGCACCCGACAACATCCAGCGCGTTGCCGTCCATTTGCCGATGTAGGAAAACCAAAAGATGGGCTCATTGTCGGGGTCGTTGACCGGGGCCAACATCACGACCGATTGAATGCGTTCTGGATACAGCATGGCCGCTTTGGCAGCGATGGGGCCGCCGTAGGAATGCCCCACCAAAACCACCTTGCGACCAGGGTATTGCTCCATCACTGCGTTGACCGCCTCAGCTTGTTCTGCAATGGAAGTCATGGCTTTGCCATAGTGAGAATACCCGTAACCAGGCCGATTCATCGACACCATGAGGGCCCGATCCAAAAGTATGGAGTCGACTTGGTAGCTGTAAAAATCTCGGGCTGAGCCGGGAGCACCGTGTACAAATAAGACCAGGGGAGCAGCTTTACTCAGGGTGTCCCTACCTGATTCGATCCAGTGCAACTTGCCATTCAAATACGGAATCGTTTTGATTTTTGCCTGGGCATTGCGTTTTGTGAAATACGCCTGGGTCTTTTTATCGGAAGTACGAAAACCGGACTGCATGTTGTAGATGACAAATCCGAATACAAGGATACCAATACCGAGCAGAATACGGCCGAGAAGTTTCATGAAATAGTGACTTTAGGTGGGTGAATTTACCTAAAGAGAATGCATTAGCCTGGAAGAAGGTTCAGCACTTGTACAAAAAATCATCCGATTCATCCTTGCCCCCGTTCAATCCTCACCCAGATCTCCAGCGTCCGCCAATCCTTGGTCACCACGTCTCTCACTCTACCTACCGCACGGGTAGGTCGCAGGGGTGCTTCATCCGGCGGCAATCCTTTTTGGTTGAACAAATCCGTATTGAACTCTTCGGTACTGATGATCACTTTCAGGCACTCTTCGATGGCATGGATGCCTTTGGTCTGGTGGCGTTCCTCCAGCCGTAAAGGGATGACGAAATAGGGGAAACCATTGACCACATCGGCAGCATTTGCTTCTTCCCCAGGGTTGAGCGCTTGCTTGGGCAACAACACATTGCTGATGCCAAAGTCTTCGCTCAGGTAAAGCAAACTGACCCAAAGCGCACGACGCCCCGTGTTTTTAATTTTCAGTTTAAATCCAGGGGGCTGCAATTTTCCATCTTTGTCCAGATAAGGGAATAAAACTGGTGACACCCGCCAATCCACTGCTTCGGTGGGGGCATCGTTGCTGTCATTTCCCGCTTCCGTTACCCGCTGCAGATCCAGGGTAATTTCCTCATCGCGGATTTGGGTATCCGGGTTATGAAGATCGAGCACTTGTCGCCAGGCGGCGATGGTTTCCAGTTTTTGCAGGAAATAGAGCGCAGCAGCTTCATCATAACCAGGCACCCGTTTAAAAAGTGGCGCATAATCATGCGGGCGACTCAAAAACAAGGTACCATCTACTGCGTGCAACAAAAAGTCTACAGGTTTATCTCGGGTAAGGGTAAACAGGTTTGCTTTTACTTGCTGGAGCTGTGCTTCTACAGCTGCAATGCCCGCAGGGTCACTTCCTGGCGCAATCCCCAGGGTGTAAGGAGGGATGGCCCGGCGTTTCATTACGGCGGCATAGGTACGGAGCGGATCGTAATGCTCCATTCCGGTTACCTTGGAAAGTGCAGGCTCTACTGCACTTACTTCGATCTCATGCTGGTCGTCCAAAAGGGCCAATAGCGTGCGATTGCCCGGTTCTCCCACATGTATGCCATGAATAGCCCCAGCGTTGAGCCACCAGACATTGAATTTATCGCGCACAATGGCATAAGGAGCTCGCTCGGTGGCGGGAGAGGTGGAGAGAAAACCCAGCTTTTTATCTTCAGCCTCGGTTGATTCCAGTTGTGGAGACTGTTCACTAACTAGGCGGCGCACCCGCAGATTGACTTGCCCCAGCAGGCTTTCATAGGAAAGAAATGCCCCCGATTGAACCAGGGTTTCCACCAAACAATAGGTGAATGCGCCCCTGGGGATTCCTTCGATTCGAGCTTCTTTGGCCGTTTCTACATCTCGCGCTGCGCCCAGGTGGATTCTGCGCCCACGGGGAGGGCTGAGTTCACCCTTGCTACTCTTTTGGTAATCGGCATACCCCAAATATTGCTCCAAAGTGGACTTGCTGCCTACTTCACGGAGATCCCGGGTACGCAGCGTTTCCAACTCGGTGTCGCGCAAAGAACCCGAATGGCAACAATCGGTGATGGTAATAAACGGAACATCTTTGTCTTTGACCGCCTGCCAGATCAGCCAGGACAATTCTTTGTCCATCAAATCGCGCCCGCCTTCCGTACGGCTGTCCCAACACACCAGTGAATCATTGAGGTGATCCGATTCCAAATGCCAAAATGCCTCGGGTGCCGGGCTGCGTGAACCATGCCCTCCGTAAAACAACAAACATTGGTCGCCCGCTTGAGCGGCTTGAAAATGCGCGAATCCCGCGATGAAGGCATCCCGGGTGACTTGTTCGTCGGTCAGGGTGTGCAACTTTAAGGTCAAACCCGCCTTTTGACAATGTGCTTCCAGGTAAGATTTAAAATGCTGCAAGTCGCGTACACAGCCCTCCAACACATGGCGTGGATTGGGGTATTTGTCAATAGCGGTGAGGAGGGCGTAAACGGTGGGCATCAGTACGAGTTTTTGGTGGGATAAAATAAAACCTCTCTAATGTACAGATTATTCAAAAATAAGCTGGGCTTCCTACCGTTTTTCGGTTATTTTATGCCATTTTTGTCAAAATACTACCGACTCCAGGTTCCCATCTACTTGATTTTAAGTAGCACAAAATACACTGTTCTAAGTAATCCATTGCAGCTGTTCTATGCTGACCTTTGCCATACATTCTACATCAAAAAAAAACACCATGAAATTTTTCCATCCAGTCATTCAATTGGGAAAAGAAAGCGGAGAGCTTGCCGACAAGTATTTCCTGCACGTAGTCACCTTTTGTCCACGTAGCAATTTTCAAGCCGATGGCTTTAGCATCAAGAATGAAAAATTGGCCGAGGGTCGCTTAAAAGTAACGGTCAAATTAAAACAACGCCTCAACTTCCCAATTTTGAATTCATTACTCCGGTGGTGCACAGCATCGACCTTGGAGCAGTTGCTTTTCCTTTTGAAGATTGCACAATTGAAGTGACTGTATTGGGGACAGTGCTTCAAGAACCTACTTCAACACAAGAGCTACTGATGCCCCTAAAACGACCAAAACTGGCGGCACCGAACGGTCAGTACGACAAAGCCACCATCAAATTCGGCCTGGAGATGACCCTACCTTATTTGGTTTTGCAGATGAAACTGGCTTACCAGTGCATTGGGTTTGTTTTGGTTTTGCCTCCAATGGGTAATGCTCACCAAAACAATGCTGGAATTGTTCCAGAGGAGCAATTCCCCTTCCATCGCAAAAAAGTAGACACGTTGAACGAGTTGGCCTTTCAAAGCAATAACCCAAAGAGATTGAGCAATTCGCTAGGCAAGCGCTTAAAGTTGGCCAAAGGCAAATTGCCCTCAAAGGTCAAGCCGACGCGCACTTTCGCCTTGGACTAGCCAAAGCAATTTAGGGGACTTTGCTAGCGCAAAATGTATTACAAGCACGGTATAGCTTTGCGTAAGAAATCTGGTGATAGTCTTTTACATTGCCAATGGCTACATTCTTTAGGGCAGTTGTATAAAATCAAAACAAATTTGATAGTGCCAAATACTGTTTATAAAATGCACTGGTTTTTATCCAAAACAGCCAGAGCTGAGCTTGGCATATTTATTCAATAGTTTGGAGCTCACTTTACGACAAAACCAATGATTTTAGCCTCCTAGGACTTATTATCGGCGAGGATCTAGCCGTTTATGCTAAACTGGTTTCAAGTCCAAGCGAAAATTTGAGGAAATTCAATTGGTCGAGCTGTTTTGCGTATGAATTTTGCCTCTTTGATTCAAGATCATTTCAATCAAAAGAAAAAGCTGCCAAAGATTCTTGTTACGATCCTAAATGATTTCAAAAGTTTAATCCAAAAGAGTATTTGCCGCTATGCCATTTGTTGCTCGGCAATAACGCCTACCACCAAAATGATTTAGAGCTTGCGACAAACTCATTACCAAAATCCATTGCAGACAGCCTGCTCCTCGATCCACTAATCGAGCAGGATATTTAAAAACCTTGGTCGGGTTTACCTCGACCAAGGCAAATATCCCTTAGCCAAGAAAAATTTTGAGTTAAGCCGCAAGATTTTAGCGCCTTTAAACAACTATACTGAACTCGTATTGCTGCAATTTGAATTGGGCAACTTTTTTTTACGAACAAGCGCGATTTGCCGAATGCAGTGCAAAATTACCTTCAAGGTCTTGCGATTTTCAGCCAAAAGACACTTTATTGGTCGGGTCGAACCCTGTTTTTTCTCTCCGATGCTTACCAGGAGCTCAAACTGCCCAAGCAAGCCAAAAGGTATGAAGACCAACTGATCCGCTTGTTGAACAACTTAAATTCCGATCAGGGGAATTTAGCCTTTCAAGAATTGTTTCGTTACCAAATGGACAAACAGAGCCTGCTCAAACAATTTTTACAAAACCAAAAAGAACTCATTTATCAGCGCAGTTTGACCTGGGGAGCGGTGCTGTTGGGTTTATTGCTGCTGGCCATTGGGGGCATTTATTTGTTCCGCCAATGGCAACTCGCGGCCATTCGGGAAGCCAAAATTGCCCAGCAAAACGAAGAAATTGCGCTCAACAACAAAAATCTGGCTCTACAGGAAGCCGAACTAGCGCGAAAAAAGGAACAGGTGGCCATACAACAGAATTTAGCCTTGCTGCGCCAAAAAGAACTGGAAACACAATACGCCCGACTGGAAGCACAAGACCTCATCCAACAAAAAATCGGCGAGGAACTACACGACGGCGTTGGCTCTATGCTGGCCACGGTCAAAATGAACCTGCTGACGGTAGAAGAAGTACTGGATCGTTTGCCCACTGAACGCATCGCCACCTACAACCAGGCCAATCGCCTGTTGGACGAAGCTTGTGACAAAGTGCGCACACTCAGCCATGAATTTGGCGAAGCCCTCTTGAAACAGTTTGGCCTAAAAGCCCAGTTGGAAGCCCTGCTGGAAGCGATTGGCACTTCCAAAATCGAAGTAGAACTGGTGACCCACGGCTTGAACCAACGCCTGGATTTCCAACTGGAACTCAACCTCTACCGCATCATCCAGGAATTGGTCCACAATGTGATCAAACACGCCCAGGCCACGCACATCTCCATCCAGGTGAGCTACTTCAAAGAAAATGTAAACGTAGTGATCGACGACAATGGGCGTGGTTTTGAGGTACAATCCATCCAGGAAAGCCCCGGATTGGGCATGTTGTCCATCCAGTCGCGGGTGAATGAACACGATGGGCACATTCACTTTGATTCGCGTCCGGGTCGAGGCACTACCGTAATGATTGATATTCCCCTTTAAGTTTAAAAGCTTTGCACCATGAAAAAAATCAATATCCTGCTTGCCGACGACCACCAGATCATTTTGGATGGGCTCCAGTCTTTTTTGGCTCATGAGGCTGAATTGGACATCGTGGGCACCGCGCTAAACGGGGAAGAAACCTTGCAATTGTTGCAATTGCACCACGTAGACGTAGCCGTACTGGACATCAACATGCCCAAGCCCGATGGCCTGGAACTAGCCAGAATCATCCGCAAACAATACCCCAAAACCAAAGTCATCTTGTTGACCATGATCGGCGATGGCAACTACATCCTCAAAGCCATGCAGCAGGGCATTGATGGCTACGTCATCAAAGAGCGCAGCAAGGATACCCTCATCGGGGCCATTCATGCCGTGTACCGTGGAGCGACATTTTTTCCGCCCGACCTCTGGCCCCGCGTGCAAGAAGCCCAGCTCAACGCACGGCCTTCTGAGGAAGAAGTGCAATTGACCATCCGGGAAAAAGAGGTCATTTGCCTCCTGGTGGAGGACCCTGGTTTGTCCAATAAAGAAATTGCGGAACGGATGTTTATTGCCGAGTTTACGGTGCAAACCCATTTTCAAAATGCGCGCAAAAAACTGGGGGCAAAGACCAAGGGGGAGTTGATCAAGTTCGCCATGGAGAATGGGATGTGTGCGGAGTTGAAGAAAAATTGAAAATTTGTTAAATTTAACGTGAATTCTGAATTAACCAGGTAAAAATGTGCGACTTCTCCGAAGTCGGAATCCCGGACGGTCGATATTTTCTACAAACATGTGACCTCTCCGAGGTCATTTTATCGACTTCGGAGAAGTCGCATGTTTGTAGCATTTGCATCAGCAGTTTTTTACGACTTCGGAAAAGTCGCACTTCTTTGATTATCAATAGGATTAATTCAGAATTCACGTTAAATTTACAAAACCAAGCCCAAGGTCTATTTACCACGCCTAAATCTGCCCCGTATGGACGTCCTCTACTTCGCTTTCGCCAATCACCCTGATCGCCCGCTGGACGAACTCAAACGGGAAGACGCCGAGATCAACCGCTTGCTCGAACCCCTGGCTGCCCGCGGCCTGTTCAAAATTGTACGCGATTCTTTTGCCAGCCTCGACAGCGTAGCCGACAAACTCGATCTGTACAAACGCGACCTGGTACACTTCCATTACAGTGGCCATGCCGGGCCCGATAGCCTGGAACTGTTGGGCGAAACTGCCCGCAGCAAGGGCATCGCCGCCCTGCTTGGCGAATGCAAACGCCTGCAAATCGTGGTACTCAATGGCTGTGCTACCTTTCCCCAGGTGGATGCCCTGCTGGGCTTGAGCATTCCCCTGGTCATCGCCACCCAACGCCCGGTGGAAGACCCCAAAGCCGCCGCCTTCGCCATCCAGTTTTACCGCTCCCTGTCCATGCTGGATACCGTGGAAGGCGCATTCAAAGCCGCCCGGGGCCGCGTATTGAGCATGGACGACAAGCTGAATATCTCGCGTGGCCTGGCGCTACGCAATGAGCCCGCAGTTCAACAAAGTGACTGCTGGGGTCTGTATGGTTTGCCCCAGCGGGAGGATGCGGCCAAATGGCGCTTCTCCAGCAGCGTCAACGCCCCGCAGCTCAAACGTTTTGAGCCCAACGCCCGCCTGATGGCCGCCCTGATGAAGGCTCTGGCCCCCTATCGCGAGCCGATTCAAACCATGCTGAACGACGAAGCCGAGGGATCGGAAGTCGACATCATCGACAAAAAAAGAGCAGTTTTGGAAGCCCTGCCCCACCCCATCAGTGAGCTGGTGCGCTTTTTACTGGTACCGAGTACCAACGATGCCAAAGACCAGGACCAATTTTTTGACCAGCCCGGCCCCGGTCGGCTCCGCCAAATCCTCGCGTTGTACTTCACCCTGTTGGAACTGATGACCTTCATCATGCTGGCCGAATTGTGGAATGTGTTGCAGGAAAAAGGAGAAGCCAGCGTTCCCGAAGCCACCCGCCAACTCATCCGCCAGTTTTTGCTGGCCGAAGACGACGAGCGCAGCCGCATCGATCACCTGACCATCATTCGCGCCATTCGCGCGTGCCTGGATGCTCAGGGGCTCCCCTATTTTGTGGAAGAACTGCAAATGCTCCAGCACCTGGCCCAGGAAGACTCCGAATTCATTGCCGCCAACACCTTCTTCAGCGAGCTGAGCCCTTTGTTCGAATCATTGGGTCAAAACGAAGCCGAGCTGCTTTGCATTGATGCCGAAGAACACCTGGCCAGGGTTTTCAGCCAGTTGGGCTTCCTGGCGCGCTACACCTTTGCCTCGGTAAAAAACATCGACGTCCTCAAGTACCGCCACCAACCCAATCCCCGCTACCGGCACAGCATGATCACGCTGGAGCAAAAATTTGTGGGGCTCTCCGAAAAACAGCGCGTCATCCAGGGCCTGCTCGACAGTGCCTCGGTACTCTTGCTCAAAGCCAGCAAGGAAGGCCCACAACAGTTTTTGAACCTCACCCCTTTCATCATCGACCAAAACGCTTTTGACAGCGAAGTACATACCCTGGCCAAACTGCATTTTTATGGGCGTTACATCCCCTTCCAGGATGCCTACGCCTTTCGGCACATTTACCAACCCGATGACCTACCCCTTGTGATCAGCGAGCAAAAGGAATACCTCATTGTCAAGGCCCAATTGGACGCCTTTGCCCAGCTCCTGTTTCAAACACCCATGCAAAAACTCCAGCTATGAAGAGTCCGTTCAAGTTTCTGGATGCCTACGAGCTGAAAGACCGTGCGGTGTTTTTTGGCCGCGAGGAAGAAATCGAAGCCCTGTACGGCCTGGTGTTCAAAACGCCCCTGCTCTTGTTGTACGGCCTATCGGGCACGGGCAAAACCAGTCTGATCCGCTGCGGCCTGGCCAGCCGTTTTTCGGCACCCAACTGGTATCCTTTTTTCATTCGCCGGGGCGAAGACCTGAACGAATCCATCCGGCTGGCGCTGGGCAATGCCCTGCCCCCTGGAAAAACCCTGCCCGAAACCCTGCCCGAACAGGTGAGCTTACTGTTTCGGAACTATTTGCGCCCGGTGTACCTGATTTTTGACCAGTTTGAAGAATTGTTCATCCTGGGCAAAAAAGAGGAACAACTGGCCTTTGCCCGCTCCATCCGCGCCTTGCTCGATGCCGAATTGCCCTGCAAAATCCTGATGGTGATGCGCGAGGAATTCATCGGGCAATTGTACTACCTGGAAAAGGAAATCCCCGGTATTTACGATTTCCGCCTGCGGGTAGAACCCATGGGCCTCAAAAAAGTGCAGGAAGTGATCAGCGGCTCCCTGCAACATTTCCAGGTGCGGGTACCCGACACGGAACGGAACATCGAGCGCATGTACAACAACATCAGCGTGGGCAAATCGGGCGTTCAACTGCCCCACCTGCAAGTGTACCTCGACATGTTTTGGCGCGAAGATTTTGCCCGCACTTACCCCGCCGCCGAACAAGTCCCATTGCTGGCCGGAATGGCTGCCGAGCCATCCGTGTACCCGCCCCTGGAATTTACCCCGGAAGAGATCGACAACTTTGGCAACATCGAAAGTGTACTGGCCCGTTTTTTGGCCGAACAGGAACGCAGCCTGCAAGCAGAGCTCCGGCAGCAGTTTGGCACGGGCATTCCCGATCAGGCGGTGCGCCAGGTGCTCGATTTATTTGTATCCGAGCAGGGCACCAAAAAGCCCCGGCTCTACCGCCGCGATGAACAGGGCCTGCACCTGGCCGATGCGGCGGAGCAGTTGCTGTGCAGCTCAGCCCCGCCGCCCTGAGTTACGCCCTGAACCAGCTGTACGAATCCCGCCTGCTGCGCGAGCGCGATGACGCGCTGGAACTGGCCCACGACTCGTTGGCCGCCCTGATCTTCCGGGAGCGCAGCGACGAGCAGCGCAAAATCAGCGACTTGCTCATCCGTTTGCAAAATGCCCAGCGGGAATTCGCGCTGAGTGAAGGACAGGAACTGCCCAGCCGCAAGCTGTTGTTGGATACCGAAGAACTCCTGGCCGTGTTGCCCGCTCAGCCCCGAATTGCGGGCATTTTACGAACAAAGCCAGGCAGCATGGCAGCGCCGTTCC
>NZ_JADKCX010000151.1 GCF_016718685.1 Haliscomenobacter sp.
CACCTCCCCAACCACCGCATAATACCTCCTTGTGATACCATAACCCCGTCTCTTCATCACCATCCCACTTTTATAACGATACCGCTTGGCAGCCCATGTTCTCTATTCACGTTACTGATAAGCCGTTGTTCCGTAAGGATGAAACTCCTCATAAGAAATGATCCGCCCGGTGACATCGCTTACTCGAAGCCTACACTGCCAGTCTTGCTGTATTGGTAGCGGTGCAGCACCTCTATTCTCTATGCTCCACCGGAGATTTTGTCCCATCCTCCACGATCAGCACCCGCTGTCATCAGTGAAAGATGGTGGGTTTCCGTCTCATAACTGTTCGGTCCACGCCCACATAGCGGCGGGTACCAATTCATAACCCCTCCAGGTAAATCCGCTCCCAATACCCGCCATTGCTCGCGTACAATGCGCTTGCCGCGGCGCTGTTTTTCGGCGGCACTATTGGTAGCGGGCCACGCCGCCCTCCAAGTCAAGGCGGTACGGATCATATCGCGGTAGTCCAGCAGTTTGTTTTTTCCGGGTTGCACATTGACGAGTAAAGTTTGAGCATCGAGCCGTGGGTGTCGTAGCGGTAGGTTACCGCAGCGTCCCAGATTGTCGCGCTGGAAAGTTCGGGTCGCGCCCGGTCGCCTACCTGGCGGGGCCAAAGAGTCGGTCTGTTGTCGTCGGAGGCCGTCTGACGCGTACGTTGCGTTCGTCCAAAAGTTGCCTGGTCCGTGCGTGTAGCGTATGCGGAGGAGGTTGCCTACGCTGTCTGAGCGGCGTAAGGTGTTTGCGTTGGCAGTTCACTCAGCACCTCACCATATGGCTTTGGGCCGGGTGCTTTGGCCAACGCGTTACGTTCGCGTCCTGTGGCGCTGATCAGTTGGTATTGGGCGTCGTATTCTGTCGGCTCCGGGCGTTCTGCTCTGGTGGTTTTGAAAGACTGGTTCCGTAATTGGCTGATCGCCTATCTCCAGTGATGTTGCCGGAAGGGTCGTACGGGTAGTAAAGGTCTTGTTGACTGCTCGAATCCTTCAGAGCACTGGGCCACAGCCCGGAAGGCCGGGTTAGGTCTCGGATTGAGCCGGGCTGTAGAAGTGTTCGAATCCGGAAATGTAGGGGGCGTAGTCAGGGCGGTTGCAGGCCAACGAATGCATCGCTTTTGGGATTCGCCTACTGGATGCCCGTGCGTTGGGAACCTTGCGTCGTAGTCTATGCGCCGGAATGCCGCCATCACCTGCCCTCGCACGCTGGGCGTTTCGCTCACCAGCAGACCCCGGCGGTTGTAGGTGGGGTGTAAATGGCGAGGCATGGCCTTCCAAATGCCAGTTTTCCAGCCAGGTCATGCGGTTAGGAGGCGTCGTATTCGGTTGCCTTGGTGAAGACTTCCGGTCCTCAACAGGGCTACTGATGGGGTGACTCGGAGTCACCCGTCTAGGCTACGCCAGTCCACGGTATGCGTCTCCGCATCGGCGAGCAACTGCCGTCGGCTTTCCAATAGATTGCCTTTGAAATCGAAGCGAACGGCCTGGGTGTCAGCCTCCGGGGCCAAGCATAAGCAGCGCTTGCCCGCAAGTTGTTGCCGCCACAAGGTAACAGCGCCGTTTTCGTCTTTCAGGCTTTCGCCAAAGACCGTGCGTCCGATCTCCATCTCATCGCCACTGTTGATCCGCAGCCATTGTCGCGTAGGTCGGCGTAGCGCGTCGTATTCGGTGCGCAGCAGGCGTTGTTCCAGCGCGCCAGCGTATTCGTTTTCATCCCATACGTACATGGGTTGTCCCGTTGAGTCGGGCAGCATCCAGCGGTCGCCGGCTTCATTGCTGTGTTGAAAAAGCAAGTTTCCGGCGATGTCGTAGGCCGGGTACATAATCGTTTGCGGCATTCACTTCGGAAATCCGCCGGGTTTGTACACGGGTATGAACCATCACGCACTTGCCCGCGCATCCCGAATCCAAGGGCTTTTGCCCTCGGCATCGAGATGGGTGTATGTGAGGTGTTTTTCCTCTTTTCTAGTAAAACTATTGCCTTCCAGTGCCCTGTAGCGGTTGTGCGCCATACTCAGTACTTCACGTCCGAGGCTGTCGAGATGAGTTTCAGTGGGAGTTCCAGCGTGGATTTTTGCCAAAAAATGCGGCGCGTTGTGCATCTGCCGGATCACTACCCAATTCATCCCAGTCAGGATTACCTCCATGTCCACAAACCACCGGCTTTCCATCACCGTATCATTTGCATCATAAGCACGGGTAAACCAGGGCGAAAACTCCACCCGACTGAGTGTACCATCCGGCATTTCCACCCGTACCTGTCGGCCGGGAGCGTCGTAATAAAGGATGGGCGTTACGCCTTGTTCACACGGCTCTTCAAAGCGATGATTAGGCCGTTTATTTTCATCCTTACTGAAATACGGCTCGTATTGTTTTACCGGCTTGCCCTTGTTGTTCAGCACGGTTTTGCCACTGGCAATCCATTGCAGGGGGCCGCCTGTCGTTTCCGGTTCGGCTTGCACCTTTTTTACCAATACGGCGCCCATGCCGTCGCTGTATTCAAGGGCTTGACGGCGGACTGCTTTCGCCCTCGTCCAATTGCGCCACGTGTTTTCCCGTACAATACCGGCACAGGCGGGGGTTGGGCGTATTGGATGGTTCCTTTGGAATCAATGGTTTCGCCCAAATAATAAATATGGCGGGCAGTGGCATTACCTAACCAATTGCGGGCCTGGGCTTCGTCGTATTCACCGGTAAAAAAGGCACGTAGTCCGGCTTCTTCCAACTCAAGCGGCACATCCATCAAGTTGTCGCCTTCGTTGTTTTTTCCCTTCACCGCCACCGCCGCAGGTACGCCCAAAATATCGAAGGCCACTTCCGACAGGTTACCGTTTACATCTTGCATCTCCAGGGGCGCCAGTACCCGGAAATCGAATTTTGTGACCGATACGGTATTGTTTGCCGGGTCAGTGCTTTCTTGAATGTACAAATCGTGGTTATCAAAAGTCAGGGTCGTTACATTTCTAAAAGGATCGGTGTAACGTTCCGGCAGGTAAAAATGCGCAGCGGCATCCTCAGCAAAACCGGCAATACCCGAGCGTATCCACCAAAGTCTCGGTTCGTCATCAAATTGGCAGTAGCCACCTTCATCCAACACCCGTTGGAGCATGTCGCCATAAACTTCATCTGCTGCTTGTAATGAAGGCAATTTATCGCCCAAAATGGCGCTCAGCAGGTCATTGGTCAGGGGCTAATTTGTAGGTTTCGTAGGGTAAGGCTAATGAGCCTGACTCGAAGAGTGAAGTGGAGCCTGCAAGTCTTCTTTAAAATACAAGATACGAACGTGCTCAACGAGGCGTTTTTGCGCTTTCTCTGGGTCAGGGCGTTTGTGGTAATCCAATGGATTTACTTCTTCTCCGACAGTCTGATACACTTCGCTCAGGCGGTATGGTTTGAAATCTTCCAAAGCGAAGTAAGGCGCTTTAGCCCCGGGATGGAACCCGGTTAATTCATACGTCAATACCTCGCCGGGCATAGGCAGGCGGTAGCACCGGGCTTCTTCTATCGCTTTGGTATAGCGATTTTCGGAATAGGCGATGTGCGTTTTGCCTTGCATTTCGCGGATCAGCATTTTGGCTTCTTCCGTGATCAGTTTATCAATCGTGTCGTAGTTAACCAGCCGTGGATACGCCACCGCCACCGACTGCAAAGGCTGGCCGTAATCATCAAATTTTAAATTCAGGGTATGCGCAATCCGAGGGTCTACAACCTTTGGGTCGCCCTCAGATTCACTTGCATAAGCACGCAAATCCAATTCGTATTGGTAGGTAATCGCCTCGCTTTCGCCAACCAAAAATACGGCGTGCTGGTTTTGCCCTTTGGGTTGCAGGCAACGGATCCAGCAATTGTGGAAAGCCGTGGAAAAGAGTTTGACCGGGCGCTGTTCGCCTTGTTGTAGCGCATCCACATCAAGTTCGTAGACTTCCTGCCGCAGGGTCATGCCCTTGCAGGCGCGCAGGGCTTCGCGCCACTCGTCGGCACTGAGGTTTTGTGCTTCAATGACTGGTTCGGGCAGTTCCAACTCTTTAAAACCCTTAATTTCAGGCTGGAAATATTCCTCCCGGAAGTGTGATAAAATGCGTTCCCGCCCCATGAAAGCACCCGTGTGGAACCAGGTGACGGTTTTCACTGGCGGTTGATACAGCGTTTTATCGTCGGTGATGTATGGGCTTTTGATATTGCCCTCGACAAATTTCCCGAAATCCTCCACATCCACTTGTTCCACCCGCCCGAAGCCGCGAAACTCGCGTTCGGCGTGGTCATAATAGCCGTGGTGGTAGCTGTAGGTATTGGCAAAGCTGGATTGTCGCCACTTATCGGTCACGGTCACCTGGCTCACCACCTGCACCGGGAAGGGCAACTTGGTGATCCGGGTTTACCGGCTTTTTGTCTTCGAGGTAGTAGTGAGTAGAGCTTTTGTACGTCCACTCCACTTTTTTGCCGAAATTGTTGCGGTAGCTCTTCAGAATATGCGGTTTTTGACCGTTCATCAGATCAATGTAGCGCAGTGGTTCACCCGCATTGGCTGGCAGGGGCGAGGACCACACGATGCAGGAGGTGCCGTTGCCCAGCAGGTCGGTCACCGTCACGGCGTTGGGCTGGGCGGTATCAGGAAACGGACTAATGTCGCAGGCTTGGCTCCAGGCGTTGCCGCTCAGGTTGAGCCAGGCGAGAAACTGGTTTTTGCCCAAATAAATAATATCGGTGGCCCCGGTACCGCTGATGTCGGCAAGTTGCAGATAGGCGGGGTTGAACTGGTCGGGGTGGTCAAACCAGGGGGCTTTGTCCATGTTCACTTTTGCCCCAAAACGGCCGTAGCCAAGGTTGGGCCAGTAGCAGACCTGGCCGTTGCGGATGCGCACGATGTCGGTGAGTCCGTCGCCGCTCATATCGGCCAGGAAAATACTCTGGGTGCTGTCGGCAAACACGATGGCCGGGCCTTGTTCCTCGCCGAAGGGTTTGGGCGCCAGTTCGGGCGCATCGTAGCCCAGCGTGCCGGCGGAAGGATACCAGGTGAAGACGTTTTCTTCTGTGATGACAATCTCCGGCTGCCCGTCGCCATTGAGGTCGAGCAGGCGAGTATTTGGATCGCGCAAATTCACATTGGGGATTTGCTCGAACGTGCGGAAGTTTTCCCAATTTCCACTTCCTTCAGAGCCAGCATCCTCTTTCAGTTCAAAATAGCCGTTCAGACCACTGCTGTTAATTACCACTTGTTTGCGCCCATCGGCTTCAAGGTCTTGCAGCTGCAATACGCCCGAAGCAATGCCCAGAAAAGACGGCTTGGGAATGACCGGTTTCGCAACGGTAAAATGCCCATCGCCAAGGTTCTCCTTATAAAACCAGCCATTTCCTTGCTCCGTTAGGATACCAGAGATGCCCTCGTTGTAGAGGTCCACCCATTGGTAGCCGGAACTGAGCCCTGCCGGGGCATTGGTTACATCTTCCGAGGCGACGTTGCGGATTTCCTGCTCCAGGATAGTTCCTGGTATTCAAATTCAACAGGAGGCAGGCTTTTGAACCGATAGCTATTGTCGTTTTCCCTGACGTAACTGCGTTGGATGGCGGAGACCAGATAGGTTACTTCGAGTTTATCGCCTTGTTCCGGCGCTACCTCTAAAGATGAACCGCGATATTTGAGATCAAGCGAACGCACTAAGCAGGGTTCACTTCCCAGTTCATCAAAGCGGTGAAACATCAACACCCGGCGGCAAAGTCGTGCTGTGCGGATTTCAAAACCGCTACGGTAGGTAGAAAAAGCATCGTTGCGTGCAGGCCAGAAGTTGATTTCTTCATGATTCACGGAGGTCGTTCCCTGTGTATCGGCAGGCAGGTCGCCGTGTTCGCTGTAATCCAGCACCATTTCCATCAGGAAATCGGAGGTCAAGGGATTTTGTGGGCTGTAGTTGTGATCGGGTTTAAACGACGCTTTATTGGTGTAATAAACGCGTTTCAGGTATCTGTTGGTAAATCGGGGGATGCCGTCAGCGGTAAACCGGTTTTTATCCTGCAATTCAGTGCCGTAACCGTGGCCATCCTCCTCTTTAAAAGTGTAGAGCACGCAATTGCCCTTGTCGTCGAAACTCAGTTCGGGCAGCCATTGGAAAACGCGGTCGGGATGCTCGGGGTCACAAATGCGGTAGTCCGCGCTTTTCCCGAAAAAGGTCACGACGTTATCACGGGTGGTCACTTTCCACCACATGCCGTGGGCTGGATGCGATATTTTTTCAATTTGGGAAAAACCACCTTCGATTCGGGGATGGTAGCGGCGCACTTTAAAGCTTTCGTCATTAGGCTTGGCAGCATCGATATCCGGCACCAAATCCTCTACCCCCGTAAACATAAAAGTGTCGCTTTCCTCGGAGTCGCGGTAGCGCGGCAGGCGCTTGTCTGTTTTTCGCTGAATGGAAGGAAAACCCAAATCCCAGCCCAGGCCGAACAGGCCGTTGCCAGCGCCGGAGTTGTAACCCAGTGCGATGGCAGGCATAAATCCGTTGCGTCCTGGAGAAAAAGGAAGGGGAAGACTAAAAGAAGCCGTCCCATTGGCGGCATTTACTTGAAATTTTTCATCAATGCCTTTTAGGGCGCCGCCGCCTTTGGGGAGAGAGATTTGTGGAATGTCAATGGCAATAGACCCAGAGGCCTGTTCCTCCGAACGGGCAGCAGAAAAACCGGAGGGTTTTGATTTTCCGGTCGAAGCGCTATTGTCATTGTTCCGCTGCATAGACCTGTTGTTGGGTTTTACTCAAAGCCACGCTGTTTCCATCATCACCACCTCATCCTTTAACCCAGAAGATCACCACTACACCCTCCAAAAACGATGACATTTATCGCATACCCCATTGAGTTTTATCCCCCCTCACCTCTGCCATGGCCCCAACGCTACCGTCGAAACCGCAAAGAACCCCATAAAAACCCCAGTGATGCTGCGCAAGTGCAACCGATGTTGAACCTGATATTCCTCTTCCGTGAAGTACGTAATATTCCCATGGTTGAAGAATTGGTATTGGCCGTTGACGTATTCCGGATCCACGCTTCCCCCGTTCAGGTAAAGAACAGCGGAATAAAGCAAATAGGCATAAAACAGGGCTAGCACGATCATAGCCCAGTTCGGCGGGTTGCCGAGATAATACTGGATTTGTCGCAGTTTACTCATCTGATTTGCCTCTGCTTCGGGTATGGGCGGTCTGGTTTTTTGCAGATAAACAATGGTAAATGCCCAGAGGGGAAACATTGATAAAAAGATGCCAATGAACGACACTTCAAAAGGGGCCGGCTTTCCGAAAAGTGTGGCAAGGTTGACCCACAGCAGGCTCAGCAGACCGAGCAGGGAAACCACAAATGCGATGGGTTGGAGGGATTTCACGATCGTGATGTGTTTTTTGAAAAATCGGCAGATTGCCTTTCTTTTTTCTCATCCATGAAAGTGCTCAGAAAATAGCTCGGAAAGAATGATTTTGATCAAATCGCTAATTGATAGTTCTTCTGCATACCCTGTTTGTTGTGCTGCTTTTAGAGAGATGCTCAATTCCCTAGACCAATACCTTCAAAATACGCAAATCTACGTCGCCCATTTACGCAAACCTGCGCATGACTGCCACCCGGTAGCCTCCTAACTTTGTACTATCAATTCACAACCAATCAAACTATGAAAAGACACTTTTAAACCTTCTCACTTGCTGCGCTTTTGCGTTTTTTCCCAAACGCTGCAAGCCCAAACGATTTCCGACGCCGATCAAAAAGGCATCATGGCGTGCTACAATGAGTTTTCAGCGGCCTTTGGAAAAATGGATATGGCGGGTATTGAAGCCCTGCTTACCGAAAATGCCGATCAAATTACCCCGGATGGAAGCATTACCCGAGGCCGCACGAGTGTGGTTGCCAACATGAAGGGGTATATGGAATTCCTGAAAGGCTTGCCTAAGCCGGACAAGGTTGAAGTCAAACTCATTGGCATGCAAAGCCGCTATCTAGGACCTGGTTTGATATTGACCACCTACACCGAGGAAAAGAGCATCAGTTTTGGCAGCCAAACGAAAGTAGAAAACAACCACGGCAGTGGTGCTCAAAAAAATGAACGACAAATGGCTGGTTGATCTCATCTCACTCACCCCGGTGGTAAGCGGCCCTGAAATGGGAAAATAAGCAGGAGGCTTAGCACAAAAAGCAACTGACAATAGAACGCATTGTGCTATACCCCACGTGGGGTATAGGAATGAAAGGGAAGCTGCCTCAGTGGTGGCTTCCTTTTTATGCATAGTAGTGGTGGCTCAAGAATTCCCCTCAAAGCCATCCCGAATGGCCGCTTCAAGTACATCCAGCTTGATGTCTTTTAGCGCTTTAAACTTAATGCAATACCCGGTCACGCTGGCCTTGCCAAGGCTTTCGCCATAGGTTCTGGCCAGGTAGGTCTTGTCTTTGAGGCCCAGGATGTAGACCGAGATCCCAGTTGTGTTGGCGCTCAACCCAATTTGATAAAACTCCCTGCTGCTTCCATCCGCATATTTGATGGTATAAAACCCATATCCTATATTAGGGTTAGCAATGGTTTTGCCTTCGCTGTTTTTACCATCGTTGAACCATACTCTACATCCTAGCGACACTTGAAGAGCGAGCTGGTGCAAGGTTTGCAGGTCACTCCGTTTGGGCTCGGGCTGGCTGGCGATGTAGGTATCGATTTGTTCGGGTATGGTCATATAGGTTGTAGGTTGGTTCACCACAAAATAGCAACAGAACTTCTTTACAAGGAATCAAGCTGTTGAATTTTCAGGGTCTACATAGCCCAAGTACGTATGCCTATAATACCGTACTTGAAAAACACAATGGCCAAGACAGCCATCGAAACAAAAGTTAATCTCCAAAACCATTTGCCCCAAATATGATTGGCCAAGTTGGTCGTGTTGAATGCAAAATAGCCACAAATCACTCCCGCAAGGCCAAAAAACGTGGTTGCGACAAAAATCAACAGCGTTTCGGCGTTGATGTCGTTGAATTGATAAATCAAATAACTAAACTGCTGTTTTTCAAATAATTTTGTAAAGGCGTATCCAAAAAAAGCAGTACTGACAATGGGCATAAATCTGACAAAAACCACCCTCCAGGTCAATTTTCGGCGCACTGCACCAAGCAAGGACCCCATCGCCGCAATCCCCGAAACCAGCACCAAAATCAGCATCAGGCCCAGCAAGCTGCGCCAAAACAGCCCCCAAGCATAGGAGCTTTGCTCAAAATACACCCCTGCCATAGATAGCACGTTTTTGCCATCGGCATTTTTTGTAAAAGCAATGGTAGAGGCATTCATACCTTCGCGCCTGAATACCAACGGTGCTGTTTGCAACAGCTTGGTTTTCTGGCCTTCCAAGTTTTTAAAGACCAGCGTGTCATCTTCCACGTAAACTTTGAGGCCATTCCTAAATAGGTCCATCAGCCGGGCTATCTCGTTGCGGGGACTGTCGAACTGATAAAAGCCCACGTATGGTTCAATGGCTTTGCGGTCGAGGGGCTGGTTTGGTAGTTTTTGAGGGGGGGCATTTTGCTCTACAAAAGCAGCCACCAGTTCTTCTATTTTGATATTGGGATTGTTGCTATTGGACGCAATGACAAAGCCAACGCCTAATTCGCGGTTATACATACATTTAGAATAACAGGTGCCCAAAAGGCCATCGTGGCCCCGAAAACCATATTTGTTGTAATAATGGGCGTAGTAGTTGCCAAGGGCATAACCACTTCTCAAACCTTCTTTTACCCCCAACCAACTGTGCGGCGTTTCCATTTCGGCTATGGTTTTTTCGTCGAAAATGGGCTGACCGTTGCGTAGATACATCCGCAAGAGTTTGAGCATGTCGTCGGTATTTGACCACATTGCTCCTGTCGCTCCGCTCCCCACCGTAACCGAGGGCACCAACTCGGTTTTGCCGTGGCGAAACACATACTCTTTCACATCGTTGGGCATGCGACTAAACGTATTGAAATTGGTCTGCTTCATACCCAAAGGTTGTAAAATGGCTTCAGTAAGGTACTGATTGTAAGGCTTTTTGGTTATTTTTTCGATGATATACCCTAAAATGGCGTAATTGGGGTTATTGTAAGCGTGGCGTTGGCCAGGTGGCCAGCGGCATATCATCGAAGGCTGGTGGTATAGCATAGCAGCTTTGCCCGTGATTTCGCGTTTTTTGAGGGAGTACATTCGGTTCAGTTTGATGTCGTCAAAGCCCGAGGTGTGTTCGAGCAGATGCACCAATCGGAGCGGATGTTTGTCTTCCCAGTCGTTTTTGAACTTCAACTCGGGCAACACTTGGCTCAACTTATTGTAAATGTGTATTTTATTTTCGGATTGGAGCTTTAAAATACCGAGCGCCACCAACATTTTTGTGTTCGATCCCATTCTGAAAAGCGTTTGAGGATCAACCTTTCGCCGATTTTCGAGGTCGGCGTAGCCAAAATTGGCCGCAAACAGTACCGTGTCGCGTGTCGTAATGCCCACCATCAGGCCCACTATGTGTTCGGCCTGCCTTATTTTTTCGATGGTATCTCGCAGCGCAGCAAGGGTCATGGGAGGTTTGGACGGTTGGGCATAGCCCCACAATGCACTAAACAAGGCCCAGAATAGCCAAGGGAGTTTCTTCATAGCTGTTTTTTTTGACGTATGCTGTGCGCCATAACTTTGTAAGTTTCGGAAAGTTTTTTTTAAATGCCCCAGGCTTTTACCAATACCAATCATTAAGGTACGTTCCCGTCGAACATGGACACTACCTGCGGGCACTTCAATTAGTGCCATCGTAAACCCGTTTTATTACAAACACTCAGCCTGTTGAATTTTTAGGTCATAGTTGGGGCTTTTGAATGATTTTTTATCTTTATCCAGAACATTGTCAATACAAAATATCCTTATGGCGAACACCTACACCCAAATTCACATCCACTACGTATTTGCACCCAAATACCGGAATGCTACCCTGGACAAATCCTGGCGACCCGATCTTTTTTCCTACATCACTGGCATCGTGCAAAACCACGGCCATAAAATGCTTCAGATCAATGGTATGGCCGATCATGTGCATATGCTGATTGGCCTACGCCCGACCCAGTCCCATTGCCGAGCTGATCAAAGAAGTCAAAGAAGACAGCTCTGGCTGGATCAATGAAAACCGCTTGGTGCGGCATCATTTCAAGTGGCAGGAAGGCTATGGCGCATTTTCGCACAGCAAAAGCCAGGTGCAACGGGTGATTCGCTACATTCAAGAGCAGGAAACCCACCACGCCAAGGTCAGCTTTTTGGAGGAGTATGTGGATATGTTGAAAAAATTTGGCGTGGAATACGATGAACGGTACATTTTTAGGGTACTGGAATGAAACCGTTGTATGGGAATACCCATTTTTCGTCCCTATGGGACTCGCGCTGAGTGTGAATCGGTAGGGAATAAAACTAGAGATGATAGCCCAAATAGACCCTAGAATTATGATTGGTTATTGAACCTGAGGTCGATTCGGGGAGCTAGCTTCACTATCCATCCAGATACGGCCCGAGAAAAATGGGTAGCCACCGATCACTACCGGATTGATTACCAAGCCCCATAAGGACGAAATATGGGTATCGGGTAGCCCCAGATGCAACCCGAGTCCCGCTAGGGACGAAATATGGGTAGCCCCGGGGGACGAAAGGTGGGTATCGTGGTAATATGGGTTTTACGTAGTCAAGAGAATTAGCGTGAAGGCTAAATCCTACAAGGGTTGATTTTATTGATAAGAACCCTTATTTTACAGGAAAAACAAGACAACTTAAAAAAACTGTATGCCCTCTCCAACTGAATACAAACCATCAAAGCAACCCAAGTCCGCATTGCCGCAGAGCGCTTTTATATCCTGCTGGAAGATGGCCGGGAGTTGGGCATTCCGTATGATTGGTACTGGCGGCTCGCTGAGGCTACGCCGGAGCAATTGAACAACTGGCGCTTGATTGGCGGAGGGCAGGGGATTTTCTAGGAGGATTTGGATGGTAATATTTTTGAATAAAATGCACATCCTTCATTGATTGTGCTTATCCTGGCTTAGGTAGAGTGTGCGCAAGTGTGTGTCCAGAAATTGTTGCATAGTGTGTTTTACCTTTGGGCTGCATGGACGAAATCAAATTGTCATAAAATACGTTTTTTTTCTTTTATTCATATATTTTAACCTAATTTAGATTTTTATTAACTTTTTCTCAATTTTCAAAGTCCTTTAAATTCATTTGAAATATTTAAACGCCGTTCAGGATTTAAATAGGTTTGTTCGAGTAAAATGTTAGGGCTTGTTCCTGCAAATTGTTTAAAATCTTTGACAAGATGTTGATAGTCTGTATACCCTGTATCAAAAGCGATATCTTGCCAATTCAATTCTGGGCGCGTATCCTTCAAGATATAGGCTTCATAAAATCGGCAAATGCGGGCATAGTGTTTGGGTGGAACACCTAATTGATTTACAAAACGTCTTTCAAATTGGCGATGACTCAGGCAGGCTGCCTTAGCCGTTTTATCTAAGTTGAAGTTTTGAGGATTCGCTAATATCATACGACCAATTGTATCTATAGGTTGAACATCATGCTTTAGTTTAGAGATATATTTGTTGAAAAAAGTATCTAAAATAGGTGGAATTGCTAGATAATTAGGCGCATTAGCCAATTGGTCATTAATTTCTTCAATTGTAGCGTGTCCTAAGATTAATTCAGCATCTATATTCTTATTTAATAATTCCGTCATAGGAATTTTGAATAATTGAAACAAATATCCAGGGTGAAATCGCACATGAACAAGCATAAATTCATATTCTTGGTGCAAGTTTTGGCGCAATATGGGTTGCCCGAAAAAATAAGTTTTTGACCTTTTTTCAGTAATCCCCAAATCGGGTTGTTCAGCACTTAGTAAACCTTTAATTTGAAAAGTTATACCTTCTTCGGGGTTAACAGGATAGGCTTTAATTGGAGGAGCTGTTTGGGTATTAAAAACCAAATGTACCAGCAAATACTCTCTAATGTAATTGCTGACACTTGGTGCAGGGCTAATACGTTGGACAATCATCTATGACTTAAGTTTAAAAAGGGTGTAATTCAAAATGCCGCATAGCGAAAATTCAATCTGAAAAGGGTTATTTTTTCCCCGCTTCACGTATAGATTCAATCGCTTTTGAAGCAAGAAAGAGACATTTTGAATTACAACCGTTTAAAAAAGATGAAAGTTAAAATTAATAACTATTTTGGAATATATCCTTGCTTTGTTACGCCTATAATTTTCCATTCTTTCCCCACTTTTTCTAATAAATCGGTTCTAAAAGCGTGGGACTTTGTACCATCACTTTTGGTTTCTATAGTACTATATCTGGCAAAGCCCAAGTTGCCACTTACTTTTATTTGATAATCGTAATTTTGAAAAGTTGATGTAGTTTTAGGAGGATAGTTACTATCTAAGGCCATGCCCTCCCCCGAAAAATACAATATAAATCCATTTTCACTACTAGCAATAAGGATTACTTGCTTACTCTTTGGGTCATATTTCCACATAGACCTAACTCCTTCGATGTTACCAGCATATAAAGCTTTCGCTTCTGCTTCTACGGTTTTTTTAATTAATTCTTCATCTGTTTGAGCATTTACAATGATTGCCATGAAGAGAAGAAAGAGTGTGAAAAATTTTTTCATTTTTCTACTGTTTGATTATTGAATATTTTTTCAACAGTACAAAATTGAAGGAATGATATTAGATTTTAGTGGTAAAAAAACGGCGTTTTTGAATTTTCTGTAATTTTACCTTTTGACCCTTCCTCTCTGGCTTTACCTCTAATACGATAATCTTCTAGCATAAAGTTTAAAAAAAAGCACATTATATTTTCAAATCATCAATCCGCCTTTTGATCCTATTCCAACCTTTGTGTGTAATGCATGTACTGAGCGACGCCAAAGTATGCGTATAAATTTCAGTTGTTTGCTGCTCTCATGTCCCAAAAGCTAATGAATATAGCTCAAGTCAACGCCTTTTTCCAGCAGATGAGTTGCAAAGGAATAAAATAACGTCTGTACCCCTTGCCCCATGATTGCCCTTAAATTCAAAAAGTAATTATTTTCCCCTCCCAAAAAAAACAAAAAACCATGCGCCACCATCTCCTCCTTCTCCTCCTTCTTTTCACCACCATCGCCTCCGCCCAAACCTTCTCCAACCTCAACTTCCGCTTCCTCGGCGTCGACGGCAACCGCGCCTCCGCCGTAGTCGGCGAGCCCGGCAACCCCATGGTCGCCTACGTCGGAGCAGCCTCGGGTGGCATCTTCAAAACCGAAGACGGCGGCCTCAACTGGCGGCCCATTTTTGACGATCAAGACGTGGCTGCCATCGGTTCCCTGGCCATTGCCCCCGCCAACCCCAACCAGGTTTGGTGCGGCACGGGCGAGACCTTCGTCATTCGGCCTGCCCATCCGCTGGGCAATGGCGTGTACAAGTCTTCCGATGCGGGCAAAACCTGGCGGCACTTGGGGCTGGAAAAAACCGGACGCATCGGGCGCATCGTGGTGCACCCTACAGATACCAACACCATCTACGTCGCTGCCCTGGGCAATACCCACGCGCCCCAGCAAGAGCGCGGCGTGTACAAAACCAGCGATGGCGGCAAAACCTGGGCGCGTGTCTTTTTCCTCAACGAGTCCACGGGTTGCAACGAGATCGAAATCGATCCCAACAACCCCTCCATCCTCTTTGCCGCCATGTGGCAGGTTGACATCAAAACCTGGGGCCTCAACTCCGGCGGCCCCTCCAGCGGCATTTACCGCTCCACCGACGCGGGCAAAACCTGGGAGCCCATGAACACCCGTGGCATCCAATTTGGCGAAAAGCACCCGGTGGGCAAAACCTCCGTGTGCATCGCCCCCAGCAATTCCAACGTGGTGTACGCCCTGATCGAAGACAAGGAGCCCTGCCTCTACCGCTCCGACAATGGCGGCAACAGCTGGACCCTGGTCAAAAAAGACCATTCCATGGCCCAACGTGCGCCCTACTACACCCGGGTGCGGGTCTCCACGGGCAATGCCGATGAGGTGTACACCATCTGCGTCAACATCTCCAAGTCCAAGGACGGCGGCAAGTCCTGGGTCACGGGTGAAGGCAGTCCCTGGGCCATGGGCGGCGATTGCCACGACATGTGGTTTGACCCCAAAAATCCCAACCGCCAGATGGTGGCCCACGATGGCTGCATGAACATGACCCTGAACGGCGGCAAAACCTGGAAAAACGTCAACCTGCCCATCGCCCAGCTTTACCACGTAGCGGTCGATAGCATGATCCCCTACCACGTGCTCGGCAATCGCCAGGACGGCTATTCCTACTACGGCCCCAGCAACAGCCGCAGCGGGGGCATTCCCATCAGCGCCTGGCAATTTGTGGGGGGCTGCGAGTCGGGTTTTGCCCAGGTCGATCCCTTCAATCCCAATATCGTTTGGTCGGGCTGTTACGACGGCGGCCTGGACGTGACCGACCTGCGCACGGGCATCGCGCGCGACGTGCGCCCCTGGCCGGAAACCCAATACGGTTGGACCCCCCAGCAGGTGAAATACCGCTGGCACTGGAACTTCCCCATGGTGCTCTCGCGCCACCGCCCGAACACGGTGTGGGTGGGCAGCCAGTACATCCACCAAACGACCAACGGCGGCCAGTCCTGGCAAGTCATCAGCCCGGATCTGACCACGGCTGACCCCAAAAAAATGGACAATTCCGGCGGCATCGCCTACGACAACCTCTACACCTGGGATGGCTGCACCACGCTGAACATGGCTGAATCGCCCGTCAAAGAGGGCATCCTTTGGGTGGGCACCAACGATGGCCTCTTGCACCTCACCCGCGACGGCGGCAAAAGCTGGGAAAACCTGACCAAAAACATGCCCGGCCTGCCCGCTGGCGGTACCGTTTCCTGCATCGAACCCTCCAATTTTGAGGCCGGAACCTGCTATGTCTCCTACCGCTTTTTGTACGTGGGCAACACCCAGTCCTACATCTTCAAAACCAGCGATTACGGCAAAACCTGGACCAAAATCATCGGGGATTTGCCCCAAAACCAGTCCAGTACCGTGTTCCAAATTCGCGAAGATCCTGCGCTCAAAGGCTTGTTGTACTGCGGCACCGACAACGCCCTCTACTTTTCGCCCAACGACGGCAAGACCTGGCAACGCCTGCGCAACAACCTGCCTCCTGTGGCGGTATACGGCATCGCCATCCAAAAACACTTTGGCGATTTGGTGCTCGGCACCTACGGTCGGGGTTTTTACATCCTGGACGACCTGACGCCCATCCGCCAATTCAGCGCTGAGGTGCAAAAGGCCGAAAGCCACTTGTTCAGTCTGCGGCCAGCGTATCGTTTTCAGCGGGTGTTGGGCACCCATGCGGATGGTGACTCCTTTTCGGGTCAAAACCCTACTTATGGCGCATTGATCAATTATTACCAAAAAGATACTTTGCAAAAAACGGCGGAGCTGCTGGTGCTCTCCATGCAGGGCGATACCTTGCGCAAGTTGCGTACGGTCAACAAAGCGGGCATCCAGCGGACCAACTGGGATTTGCGCCCAGAACCCGCCCGTTTGCCCAAATTGCGCACCAAACCCCGCGACAAGGACTGGGTGGAGTTGGACAAAAACGGCGAGCGCAACATTTACCCCTGGGATTTGGACATGCAGCCGGGCCTGAACGCGCCATTGGTGCCAGCGGGCAAATACCGCGTGGTGTACATTGCCAATGGCAAAAAACAGGAGCAAATCCTGGAGCTGCGCAATGACCCAAACGTAAAGGGCAATGACGCCGACATCCAAAAGCAATACAGCTTTGGTCTGCAATTGAACCGCGACCTCAAGGCCACCGTCAAATTGATTGAAGACATCGAAAAACAACGCGCGGATCTGCAAAAGGCCAGCAGCCGGGAGAAATCGGCAGAGGTGAAAAAAGACCTGCTCGACCTGGAAGAGCAATTGTACCAAATCGAAAGTGGCTTGCTCGACCTGAAACAAACGGGTGCCCGGCAGGACAATTTCCGCAATCCGGTGGGGGTGCTGGAGCGTTTTTTGGCCATCGGCAAGGAGTTATTGGTTGCCAGTGGCGATCACCCGCCGACGGATCAACAGGTGGAGGTGCATCAATTGACCAAGGGGAAATTGGAGGCTGCGCAGGGGGCGTATCAAGGGGTGTTGAACTCGGCTTTGTGGAAGAAGGCGGTGTGGAAGAAGCCTTGAATGTAGAACTCGCGTAGGTGCCTCTTAGGTGCCTGTGGTTGCTTAGGTGGTGAATGATATCCTGCTTCGCAGGTTGAGGTTTTCACCACCCTAAACTAGAGGCGAACCCTAAGATACACCTTAGGGAGCGTCGGTTTTTAAATAGTACTTAATTTTTGAGGATAAATGGCTCGGATTACCTTCGGGATAGACCACTTTTTGCAAACAGCACAAGACAAAAGCAAACGCTGGGGGCTCGTCACCAATGACGCCGTTTTTACCCACGATTTTATCCCCGTTCGCCAAGCCCTGTTGGACAACGGCTTCCAGTTGGTCCGCCTGTTTTCACCCGAACATGGCCTGCAAGTCGTAGGTGCAGATGGCGCTCAAATGGCCCATCAAACCGATGCCTTGACTGGCTTACCCGTATTCAGTTTATACGGCGATAACTTGCGCCCACCTGCTGAGGTTTTGCAGGATTTGGACGGCATTTTATTTGATTTACCCGATGTTGGGGTACGCTTTTACACCTACATCTGGACCCTTTCTTATGTGATGGAGGCTTGCCACGCAGCCCGGGTGCCCTTGATTGTTTTGGATCGACCCAATCCCCTCAGCGGCAAGCTCGCTCTGGCGGAAGGCCCGATGCTGGATGAAACCCAGGCAGCCTCGTTTATTGGCCGTTGGCGCATCCCCATTCGGCATAGCCTGACTATTGGTGAGTTGGCCTTGTTTTGGCAACAAGAACGTTTTAATGAGGCGCTGGATCTGAAAGTGTATACCGTCCAAAACTGGAAACGGGAGCAATTTTTTCAGGACTTGGGCTTGCCTTTTGTGCCCAGTTCGCCCGCCATTTCGAGTATGGAAACTTTGTTGTTTTTCCTTTATCCCAAGTGAAGGTTTATACAAAAATCAAAGCTGCCAGGGCATCATGCTGCAGGTGCTGGATGCAGCCATTTTTCGCCCGGTTTATGTGGGGTTATACCTGGTCGGGCTGTTGAAAAAATTGTACGCTGAACAGCTCCAATGGGCGAATTATCCTACCCATGTCAATAAAACCGGAGCACGGCATTTTGATTTGTTGGCGGGGACGCCTGCGGTACGGAGAGCGCTGGAAAAGGATGGGGATCGGTTTTTTAGCCAAATTCGGGATTTGACGGAAGTGGGTGATTGGAAAGAGAAGACAAAGGCGTTTTTGCTCTATCAATAACGCACATCACGCAGGCCTATTCTTAACGCCTGTAAAAGTGAGTATTGCTGCTGTACACTGCGATTTCAGCGCATGTCTAAATATTTTTGTTTTAAGCGAAAATATTTAGACATGCTCATAATCAATACGTTACCTTACTGCACTGGCGGTACCGGTGCAGGCACCAAATTACTCACCGCCGGAAGCGATTGCAAGTACGCAAAAATCGCCTGCAAATCCTCCTCCTTCATGTTGATGTAATTGACCCAGGGCATGGGGGGCAACAGCATCCGGCCACCGTCCAGTCCTTTGGATTTGCCTTCGGTCAGGGCTTTTTTGAATTGCTCAAATGACCATTCTCCAATGCCCGTTTTATCCGGCGTGATGTTGGCGGCATAAGAAGTGCCCCAAGGCCCTACTGAAGCTGTACTCATCGGATGAAACAACACCCACTGGCCGGGCGCAGCCATTCCTTTGTCCGTGATGGCGGGCAGTGGCACTCCAGCGGGGTGACCCGAAAGTCGCAACTTTGGATCGGGTGCGGGCCCTTTGTCGGTCATGATTTTGGGCGAGTGGCAATCCTCACAGCCGCCAATGGTCACGAGGTATTCTCCCCGTTTGACAAGTTCTGCTTCGGTTTCCGCGGCAGGTTTTTCTTCGGTTTTAGGCGCTTCCTGGGCGCATTGCAAAGTCAGAAAGGCGAGTGCCAGGGCTGGCAGCCAGATTAATGTTTTTTTCATTCGCTGTAATTTTAGGTGAGGGTGTTTTTTGGTTAGGCCCCTCGTATGGCAATAATTCGACTAATGTAGGGAAAATGTTTTGAGGAGTGGTTAGGTTGGTGAAAATATTGCTGAATTTTATGAGGATGGGTGGGATGGCGGTAGGCTGAAGCACGAAGGAGGATGTAAAGGTATGTAGCTCCGAAGCTTCAGAATGCAAGAGCGACAACAATGGGAGCACGGATGACGCGGATTTGGCGGATTTACGCGGATCTTAACTCACGCACGAATAAATCCGCGTAAATTCGCTCAATCCGCGTCATCTGCGCTCCGATTAAAGTCCCCTGCGAAAGAGCCGAAGGCTCCGAGCAGGAGTAGGATGTATCCCTAAAATTCATCCAAGTGCATAGAATACAAAGAGGTGACAGCTTTCAAAAACGAAAACTGTCACCTCCTTTTGACCGGCGAATAAATTAGCCGCTACATCACGCCAACGCCACTCTCACTTTCACATTCACCTCATCCGGCAAATCCAGCACCTCCCCATCATTCACCCCTTCCAGCAAATCCAGCCGTACGGCCAATACCTCATCGCTGATGTACTGTCCAAACTGCGCTACCGCCTCCGCTACCGCCGGGTGGCGTTCGAGGTCGATCTGGATGCGGTCGGTGACGTTGAAGTCGCGGGTTTTGCGGATGTTCTGGATGCGGTTGACCAGTTCGCGGGCCATCCCTTCGGCGATCAGCTCGGGCGTCAGGGTGATGTCGAGCGCCACGGTGAGTGGGCCGTCGCTGGCGACCAACCAACCGGGGATGTCCTCGGCGGCGATTTCAAAGTCTTCCAGGTTCAATTCAAAACTTGCGCCGTTGACGTTGAGCGTATATTCATTTGATTTTTCGATGGCACTGATCTCGGCCTGGCTGAGCTGGCCGATGATTTCCTGGGCCGCCTTCATGTGTGGCCCTAGGCGTTTGCCGAGGGTTTTGAAGTTGGGCTTGATGCGTTTTTTGAGCAAACCAGAATCGTCGGTCAGGTATTCCACTGTCTTTGACGTTTACTTCCGATTCGATCAGGGCTTTTACGCCGTCCACCAGTTCAATGAATTTTTCATCCAACACCGGCAAGAATACCTTTTGCAGTGGCTGGCGCACGCGGATTTTTTCTTTTTTGCGCAGCGAAAGCACCAGGGAGGAAATGCGCTGGGCGTATTCCATCTTCTGCTCCAGTTGTTTGTCGATCAGGTCGGAGCTCGACTCTTCGATCAAGGTCAAGTGCACCGATTGGTGGGGTTCATGGCGCGTTACGCCATTGAGGTTGCGGTACAACCATTCGGCGAAGAACGGTGCAACCGGGGCCATCAATTTGGCCAAAGTGACCAGACACTCGTACAAGGTCTGGTAAGCCGAGATTTTATCGTCGGTGTACTCCCCTTTCCAGAAACGGCGACGGCAGAGGCGCACGTACCAGTTGCTCAGGTTTTCATCCACAAACTGCATGATCTTGCGTGTGGCATTGGTGGATTCATAGTTGGCGTAATCCGCATCAACCTCATTCACCAGCGAATGCAGGGCCGAAAGGATCCAGCGATCGATTTCCGGGCGTTTCCACATCGGGATATCCGCTTCCATGTGGCGGAAATCATCGATGTTGGCGTAAAGGGTGAAGAAAGAATAAGTATTGTACAAGGTACCGAAGAGCTTGCGTTGCGTTTCTTCGATGCCCGCGAGGTCGAAGCGCAGGTTATCCCACACTTGCGCGTTGGAGATCATGTACCAGCGGGTAGCGTCGGCCCCGTATTTGGCTACGGTTTCGAAAGGATCAGCGGCGTTGCCCAGGCGTTTGGACATCTTCTGGCCGTTTTTGTCCAACACCAAACCATTCGAGACCACGTTTTTGAAGGCCACACTATCAAATACCATCACGGCGATGGCGTGGAGGGTATAAAACCAGCCCCGCGTTTGGTCAACCCCTTCGGCGATGAAGTCGGCGGGGTAGCGGAACCTGAATTTGTCCTGGTTTTCAAAAGGATAATGCCATTGTGCGTAGGGCATGGAACCAGAGTCGAACCATACGTCGATCAGGTCAAGCTCGCGGTACAGCGCTTCGCCATTTTCGGCTACCAGCACGATTTCGTCAATGTAGGGTCGGTGCAGGTCTTTGGGTACTTCCTGGGTTTTGCCCAAAACCGCATTGGCTTTGCTGATTTCTTCCTGCAACTCCTGGATCGAACCGATGCACTTTTCCTGTACCCCATCCTTGCTGCGCCAGATAGGCAGCGGGATGCCCCAGTAACGGGAGCGGGAAAGGTTCCAGTCTTGCAGGTTTTCAAGCCATTTGCCAAAACGGCCTTCACCCGTTGCGGCAGGTTTCCAGTTGATGGTTTGGTTCAGTTCAAACATGCGCTCCTTCATCGAAGAAGCCTTGATGAACCAGCTGTCGAGCGGGTAATACAACACCGGGCGGTCGGTACGCCAGCAGTGTGGATAAGAGTGTACGTATTTTTCGGACCCGAACAGTTTGTCCTCTTCTTTTAGTTTGATCACGATGTCGACGTCGACGGGGCGTTCTTCTACTTGGCCGTAGTCTTTGACGTAGCGGCCCGCGAAGTCGGTCACTTCGGCCACAAAGCGACCGCGCTTGTCTACCAGGGGCATGGGATTGCCTGCTTCATCCTTGACCATGAGGGGCACGATGCCGTACTGCTTGGCGATCCGGAAGTCGTCGGCACCAAAGGTTGGAGCGATGTGTACGATGCCCGTACCGTCTTCGGTGCTCACAAAGTCGCCCAACAGTGCCTTGAACGCTGGTCCATCCGGCTTCACGTAAGGCAACAGTTGTTCGTATTCGATCCCTTCCAGTTCGCTGCCTTTCATTTCGGCCACGATCTCGATGTAGGGCATCGGTTTATTCCCCGGTTTTACGTCTTCGGGTTTGAGGTCGGGATTTTGCTCAGAGAAGTAATGGCTAAAGCGGTCTTTGGCCAAAATCACCACCATCGGTGTACCCGTATAGCGGTTGAAGCTGCGTACTTTGAGGTAGGTGATGTCTTTGCCCAGGGCCACGGCGGTATTGGAAGGCAGGGTCCAGGGCGTGGTGGTCCAGGCCAGGAAGTACTCGTTGTCGCTGCCCACAATTTTGAACATGGCCACTGCCGAAGTATCGCTGATTTCGCGGTAAGCGTTGGGCTGGTTCAACTCGTGCGAACTCAAACCCGTACCCGCGGCGGGGGAATAAGGCTGAATGGTGTAGCCTTTGTACATCAAATTCTTGTTGTACAATTGCTGCAAGAGCCACCACACCGACTCGATGTAATCGTTTTCGTAAGTGATGTATGGATTGTCGAGGTCTACCCAGTAACCGATTTTGCGGGTGATGTCGTCCCAGCGGTCTTTGTACATCATCACCGTTTCGCGGCACTTGCGGTTGTAATCGTCTACGGAGATGGTTTTGCCGATGTCGTCCTTGGTGATGCCGAGTTCTTTTTCCACACTCAGCTCGATGGGCAAGCCGTGGGTATCCCAGCCGCCTTTGCGCTCTACGCGCTGGCCTTTCATGGTGTGGTAACGGCAAAATATATCTTTAATGGTGCGCGCCATGACGTGGTGAATGCCGGGCATCCCATTGGCCGAGGGCGGACCTTCGTAAAATACGTAACTGTTTTCTACATCGCGTTCGGCGATGCTTTTTTCAAAAATGCGCTCTTTGTCCCAAAATGCTAACACTTCACGATCGATTTCCGGTAAATTGAGCTGCTTGTATTCCTTGTACATGGCGAGATGGAATTTTTTTCGAGGTGCAAAGATAGTTTTTTTGCAAGAATATATTGAGCGTATGAACACCTTGAACTTGATTTTAGGTTCCCCATCCCCTTGTTTATCAAGTGGTGAAGATTTAATTTACCCCCTGATTAAAAACAAACGTCCATGAAAACACTCGGCATAGCCCTGTTCTTTTTTGTTTTCCAGCAAATTTTGCCTGCCCAACCCAGCAAATTCCCACCCATCAACGACATCGGCAAGGACAAATCGCTGGTCGCTTTTGTCAATCAATTGAAGGTGGCGGTAAAGAAAAAGGATAAGGCCTTTTTGTTGGGGGCTTTGGATGAAAACATCAAGTGCGATTTGGGTGGAGATGATGGCATTGAGGCGTTTAAAAAAATCTGGAATTTGGATGGTGGCGATACCAGTTTGTGGCACCATCTGAACAGGGTATTGGAGTTGGGCGGAGCTTATGATAAAAGTGATCAGGAAGGCCGATACACTTTCGCCTTTCCCTATGTCCATTTTATTGACTTACAGGATGTTGATGACTACATCAACGTAGGCGTGATCACGGGTAAAAATGTAAACATCAGGGAAAAACCAGACCTGAAGTCAAAAGTCCTGATGCAATTGAGTTATGATGTGATCTGGTTTGTGGAAGCGGAACAAGCGTTGCAAAAAACGGAGGGTACCAACCCCTGGGGAGAACCTGAATGGTATCTGGTGGAAACTTTGGATCGGAAAAAGCAGGGTTGGGTATTTTGGAAATATGTGGGTAGCCCGCTTGGTTATCGGCTGTATGTGTTCAAAAACAAGCAAGGGAAGTGGAAAATTTCGTCCTTTTTGGCGGGGGATTGAGTCAATATAGCAAGAGCTTCAACTCTTCTTCTGCCGCTCCCACTTCGCAATATACTCCTCTACAATGCTGTCGATGATGTCGCGCAGCAAGGTTTTTTCGGTGCGGGCGATGGTTTTGAGTTTTTCCAACTTGCGTTCATCAAACTGCACGGTCAAACGGCGGGTGGTATTGGCATCAAAATGAACCTTGGGCTCAATGGTGGAGCGGATCAGGGCATCGAGGCCATCCATTGGTTTGGTGCTGCGTTTTTTGACTTCGGGCTCGGCAGCACTACTGCGGTCGTGTTGCATCTGGCGGTCGAAAGACTCTTCGAAAGCCTCCATCAAAAAAGCTTGCAAATCATCTGTAAACCGTTTGCCCTGGTTTTTTTTGCTTTCCTTTTCTGGCAGTTCCGCCACAGCAGCTTTACCTTTGCTTGCAGTAGATTCAGCCAGCAAAGCGTTGCTCTGCAAAGCGACATCATCTGGTGTGCTGAGCAGGCTTTCTAGTCCGGCGGTGAATCTTTTTTTACTCATTTTCTGGTCTTTACCCACGACTAAAGTCATGGGTTATGTTTTTGGTGCCTTCCACGACTAAAGTCGTGGGTTGGCCGATGCACACTCTAACTCACACTCTAACACCACACCCTATCTTGTGGGTTGGCTATGCACACACACCCCTAACTCACACCCTATCTTCTTTGTGCCTGGCGTTCGTTCGTTCAATGATTTCTTTACTCAGGTTGAGGTAGTCCTCGGCACCAGGGCTGTTGGGGCTATACGCAAAAATGTCTTTGCGTTGTGAGGGTGCCTCGGCCAGGGCCACATTGTCGCGAATCATCGTTTTGAACACAATTTCTCCAAAGTATTTTTTGATGGTTTCCACCACGTCGCGGTTCAGTACTTTGCGGGCATCATACATGGTAGCAATTACGCCGCCGATGTAAAGGGGTTTGTTGAGGCGGAATTTCACTTTGTCGATTACCTGCTTGATTTTGGCCAAACCCTGCATGGCCAAAAACTCGGTTTGCAAAGGGATGTACACCGTATCGCTCGCTGCCAAGGCATTGAGCGTCAACAAAGCCAGGGAAGGAGGGCAGTCGATGATGATAAAATCATACACACCCCGGATCGGCTCAATGAGTTCCTTCAACAAATATTCACGGCCTGCTTCGTTGATCAGTTCCATTTCCGCACCAGAAAGATCCAGGGTTGAAATGACCACATCCAAATTGGGCTTGGCGGGATAGGGCACCAATGGCGACTCTCCACGAATGGACTCATAAATGGATTGTGGGTGCCGAGGGAGCCCCAAAGACAAGGTGAGATTGGCCTGCGGATCGAGGTCAATCAACAATACTTTTTTACCCAATTCAACCAAACCCGCCCCAATGTTGAGCGAACTGGTTGTTTTGCCTACACCACCTTTATGATTCAGCAGTGAAATAACGATACCCATAGCAATTTCTTAGTCGAAAGGTTCCGAAACATCCGAACCTCTATAATGGAACGAAATTATGCACAAAAATTTACATCTACCGCAATTTTCGTGATTTTACCCTTATTTTTTTGAAAAGCCTCAATAGCTCGTTTCATCCAGTTTGACCTTGCCCCTGAAAGTATAAAAAACAAAAGCGGTATAACTCAATACCAGGGGAGCACCTATCGCGGCAAATAAGAGCATGATTCCCAGTGATTTGTTAGAAGAAGCACCATTGTAAATCGTAATGTCGTACGCTGAATTGACCGTGGAGACCAATAGCGTGGGGTACAATCCCAGGGCGACCAGTGCCAACAACAAACTAACGGTCAGGGAAGAGAACAAAAAAGCGATGCGGTACCTGCGCTTGGCCACCAAACGCGGAATGTTGGCGATGCTGAGGAAAGCCAGGGCTGGGAAAATAAAAAAAGCGGGATGGGATTTGAGCCGTTCAACCAAATGGGGCAAATAAATCAAGGTATACAAGGAGACCAAGCCAAAACTGGTGATGAAAAACACAATTGAATTGCGCAGTAAAATGGTGATTTTGGCAAACAAACGCCCCTCTGTTTTCATGGTCAGGTAAATGGCACCGTGCATCATGCACAAAGCCAGAGTGCTCAATCCAACCATGATGGCATAGGGATTGAGGAATTGTAGCCAATGGCCCTGGAAGCTGTAGTTGGGGCCGATGGCGATGCCCTGCAATACGTTCCCCAACACGATGCCCAACAATACTGCCAACAAAATGCTGGAAACCGAATAGGACACATCCCACATCTGTCGCCACCATTTCATGGGTTCTTTGCTGCGAAATTCGATGGAAACCGCCCGAAAAATCAGTGCGGCCAAAAACAACATAAACGGAATGTACATGAAAGAAAACAAAGTGGCGTAAACGACCGGGAATCCCGCAAAAAGTGCCCCTCCCCCAATGACCAGCCATACCTCATTCCCGTCCCATACCGGGCCAATGGCATTGAGGGCAATGCGCCGACTTTCTTCTTTGTTGAAAAAAAGATGCCAGGCGCCCGCGCCGAGGTCGAAACCATCGAGTATGGCGTATCCGCTGAACAATCCACCTACAATGAGGTACCACCAGGTGGGGTAATCGATGCCGATAAAAGTTGACATGACGGTTAGGGTTTTAGGGTTTGGGAGTTTGAAGGTTCGGGGGTTCGGGGTTCGAGGGTTCGGAGGTTCGGTCGTTATGGCTTGGATTGCTGAGCGCAGCCGAAGCAAGACTAGCCATTTGTTCCTGGCCAGGTCGGTGTTGTACCATCTCGGAAGCATCTGGCCCGTGTTGGATTTTTTTATTCAGCAAATAAATAAACAAGATGAATAAAAGCAAATAAATGAAAGTAAACATGATCAGCGAAAACCAGACCTGATTGGCCGTAACGGCTTCGGAAAGGGCGTCAGAAGTACGCAACAATCCGTAAACCACCCAGGGCTGACGTCCCATTTCGGCGGTAAACCAGCCGACCTGGTTGCCAATTTGGGGTAAAAATACCGCCCAGACAAACACCCAGAGCAGCCAACGCTGTTGGAACAAAACACCCCGCCACCAGAGAAAGACACTCAGCAATGAAAGCCCAATCAAAGCCATCCCGATCGCGATCATGAGGTGGTAAAATTGAAACACCGCATTGATGGCTTGAGGGCGATCCTTTTCTGCAAAAGCATTGAGGCCCGTGATGGGCGCATCGAATTGTTGGTGCACCATAAAACTCAGCCCCCCGGGAATTTTTAATCCGCTTACTTGTTGATTTTTCACATCTACCCAACCAAAAAGATACATGTCAGCGGGAGCCAGGGTATCGAAATGCCCTTCCATCGTAGCCAGCTTGGCGGGTTGGTTGTGCGCCACGCCATCCGCCGAGCGGTGACCGGTGAACAATTGGCCTAAACTGGCCAGACAGGCTACACTTAAGGCTATTTTAAAGGCCTTTTGCGAGATGTCTACAAATTTGCCTTTCAACAAATACCAGGCGTGTACACTCAGCACCAGAAAGGTGCCCGCCAAAAATGCACCGATCCACACGTGCGTCAACCGATCTACACTACTGGGATTGAATACCATCGCCCAGAAGTCGGTGATCTCGGCGCGGGCGTGAATGCCCTCCCCCACGATGTGGTAGCCCGTGGGCGTTTGTTGCCAGGAGTTGGCCACCACAATCCACACTGCCGAAAACATGGAACCCAGCCATACCCCTATCGTAGCCAGGAAATGCACGCGGGGGCTGACCCGATTCCAACCAAAAAGCAAAATGCCCAGGAAACCACTCTCCAAGGCAAAAGCAAAAATCCCTTCTGCCGCCAGGGCACTGCCAAACACATCGCCAACATAGCGCGAATAAGTAGCCCAATTGGTGCCAAACTCAAATTCCATCACAATGCCCGTAGCCACCCCGATGCCAAAAGTGAGGGCAAAAATTTTAGTCCAAAATTTGGTAAGGGTCTCGTATTGTTTGTCGCCAGTACGCAGGTACAAACCCTCCATAATGACCATCAAGAGCCCCAGCCCAATGCTGAGAGGTGGATAAATGTAGTGGAAAGCAATGGTGAACGCGAATTGGATCCGCGCGAGTATTTCTACTCCATAGGGAAATGGGATTTTAGGGTTCGGGGTTAAGTTCGGGGTTCGGAGTTCGGGGGTTTGCAGAATTGTGTGCAACCCACGAACCCTCGAACTACGAACCCCCGAACCCTACAAATATACCACGGAATGAAATATAAATCCGGGCCGGATGCTATTTTAGACCGAGAATAAACTACTTCTTAACATTGCTTTGCAGGACATAATCTTTATAGTCTTGTGTTTCTCCTTTGTTGCTAGGCGCATGGTCAAAATGATCAACCGCTTGTTGATTGCTCATGTAGAGGTGATTTTCACCGATGAGTTCAACCAGGCCAGTTTTGGCAAAAATATCCCGAACCGGGCCGATGAGGCTGGTGAAATACAGGGTTATCCCCTGCGCCTTGATTTCCGTTACCCAATCCTTGAGCGCATGCACCGCGCTGCTGTCTACATGACTGATGCTGTCGGCATTGATGATCACCGCTTTGAGGGCTTTACCCCGAGCGGCCATGAGGTTCATCAAGCGGTCTTTGAAGTAAGTCAGGTTGGCAAAATAGAGCGGCCCATCCATACGCAGCATGAGGATGTCTTCCCGTTGCTCGAGTTTTTCAAAGCGCTGAATGTTGCGGTAATAAGTAGAATTGGGCACTTTCCCCAATACGGCAATGTGTGGACGGGTAGAACGATAAACTACCATGACCAAGGACAGTACGACCCCAGCGCCAATCCCCGTCTCAATGCCCATCGTCAGGGTAATGACAAAAGTGGCGATCAGCATCCAAAAATCCGAACGATCTTCTTTCCAGAGATGAAGCGCCTCTTTGAAATCGATCAAACCAATGACCGCGACGATCACCACTGCCGCCAATACCGCATTGGGCAGGTAATAAAACAAGGGGGTGAGGAACAACAAGGTCAACACAATCAGGATGGCGCTAAAAATGGAAGCCATGCCCGTTTTTGCCCCCGCCTGGTCATTGACAGCAGTACGCGAAAACCCGCCCGTGATGGGGTAACCCTGGAAAAAAGCCGCACCCAGGTTGGCCGTTCCCAGTGCAATCAACTCCTGATTGGCGTCTACCTGGTAATTTTTATGTTTGGCCTGAATGGCTTTGGCTACCGCAAAACTTTCCATAAAGCCCACCAGAGAAATGGTCAGGGCAACGGATAGCAGGCTTTTCCAAACAGCAGGATCAAATGAAGGTGCAGACAAACCTGGTAAACCACTGGGTACTTCCCCTACGATTTTGATGCCTTGTTCCGTCAAATTAAGTCCCCATACCGCCAAGATACCAAGCATTACCGCGATGAGCGAAGTGGGCAGGCTTTTGTGGATTTTTTTACCATACTTGATGACTACAATCGCGATCAGCCCAATGCCCAAAGTGAGCAAGTGGGTGTTGCCGATGTTTTTGGCCAGGGCGACCATCATCTCTTGAATATGTTCACTTTTGGGTAGATCAATGCGCAGCAAATGTTTGAGCTGGCTCAATCCAATGATGATCGCAGCCGCAGAGGTAAATCCACTGATGACGGGGTGCGACAACAAGCTGACCAAAAAACCCAAGCGAAAAACGCCCATCGCCAATTGGAAAATTCCCACCAGAAAAGCAGCAGTAAGTGCATACAACAAATACAGCTCCGGTGTTGCAGGTTGTAGTGCGCCGATGCCCGCAGCCGTAAGCAGTGAGACCATGGCAACAGGGCCAACCGCCAATTGCCGGGAAGTGCCCAATACCGCGTACAACATCAAGGGAACGGTTACGGCATACAGTCCATGGATGGGATCAAGTCCTGCCAGCATGGCGTAGGCCATACCTTGCGGAATAAGCATCACCCCTACGGTAAGCCCCGCTGATAAATCGCCTTGCAATTGATCCTTACTGTATTTAGGCAACCAATCCAGGATGGGTAAAAATCGCTTGAGCATATTTCTTGTATTTTGTTGTAGTTGTCACTTGAGTGCAAAGTTGCAGCATTGAATGCACTCCATGTGTAATACTTATCACTTAGAGCGATTTTATACAACAACTTACAATGACAAGTATCAGGGAAGTACGCTGAATTATTGCAGCACAAAACGCCATTTTTTTTGCCACATTAAGGGCACAAAAGTTACGAAAAGTGGGACTGTATATCATCATCGGCATCTTGGTGGTTCTGCTCGCAGGGTTCCTGTTCAGTCCGCTGGTACTACAAGTGGACACTTCCAAAAGTCACTATGTGTTGCGTTGGGGAATGGGGAGACTACAATTCATCCCCACGCCAGATGATTGGTTGTTGAGCATTGGCTTTAGTTTTTGGAGAAAAAAAGTTTCCTTGCTCAAATTGCTGGCAAAACCTGCAAAAAAAGATCAGGATTCGACTTCAAAGCCTAAAAAAAAGAGACAAGCCCGGAAGCCTTGGTCTTTCCAACGCTTGTTGCACATCATTCAAACATTTCAGGTACGACAGTTTCGTCTGGATTTGGACACTGACGATTTCGTAACCAATGCGTATTTGTACCCTGTATTCAGGGCATTGAGCACTCCGACTCGGGCATTGACAATCAACTTTCAGGGACGCAGTCAATGTGCATTTGAGGTTAAAAACCGTATGATAAATGTATTGATTGCGCTGATTTTTTAATCAAAAAA
>NZ_JADKCX010000152.1 GCF_016718685.1 Haliscomenobacter sp.
TTTTGTGCAGATTTTTGATCATCAAAGACCAGGCGTCGAAGGAAAAATAGGCCAATGGTTCATTGAGTGGGGCGTAATATTTTATGTTTTTTAAGGCCTTGGTTTTGATCAAATGCTCCATTAAATCGGCCTGGAGGGTAGCAAATTTGTCAGAGCTGATAAATGCATCATTGTTTTCAAAACTTGGACTTGTCAAAAGCGCAGGGTTCCAAATACCCGTCATTACCGCAATGCCTTCCGATCCATAAAACTTCAACATCCTGATGGCTTCCTGCATGGTGGTAGACTCCGGTATAGTCGCCTGCATTTCCAGATGGATTGAACCAATCTCGGTAAAAACGATCCTGACCAGCCCTGGCGCATGTGTTTGATGCGGCTCGTGGTGGTGTTCCAAAGGTCAGTGTCCCAGGTCGTAAATCCACGATTGTTGCGCATAACCGCCTCCTGATTCCAGCCAAACCCCAGCCAATTCACATTGCCCACTTTGCCACTTGGGCTACTGGTAAAGAAGTCGTTTGGCGTACATCCTTCCCGACAATCCTTGTCAACCAAGACGCTCACGGCAGCGGTACTCTACACCCACTGTCCTTAGCGTGGCCGTTACGGTATAGGTGGTGCTCGAAGTAGGTTTGGCTACTATTCCGTAAGCGTTTTCGCCCGTACTCCACAAAAAATCTACATCCTGATAATCAACTTTGGCAGATAGATCAATTTCTGCACCAGGACAGATCAGCAGGTCTGGCCTCAACTTTACGGTATAATTGGGGATTACCTTCCAGACTTCATTTTGCACCCATCTCCAATCGCAAGTACCTGTTTTTACTTGTGCTACATATTTTGTGGTCGTGGTTAAATTGGGTGGGGGCGTGTAAATCTGGCCTCTAGCCCCCGCAATTGTTTCAAAAGGATTCATTTGTTTGGTAAGCGGGTTATATGTCGATTTCAACCAGCGGTATTCAATCGGGCTGATGCAGGTGTTAGAGGGCAAAGCTGAAAAAGTGATTGTGGTGGGAATGTTATGGGGCGTGCATAAATTTGTTTCAGTGGTATTGGTATTTAGGCTTCCAGTATGTATAGCATCGCAGCACAAAGGGTTCTTTTTGCCAGCTGTTGTAAGTGTGTCATTCAAATCTCTTTTATTGTTTTTAAATGCATTACCTGCAAAACTACAATTAATCACCATAAATGCCCCTAAGAGGCAGGAGAGAATGAAGGTGGGCTTCATGATGGATTGATTTATCAAAATGGAAATAATGAATTGTTCATTTGTAAAAAATAGCCAAACGTATAATTCAAATGACGATGCTGTTTATCCCGAACAAAACATCAGCTAAACAAAACCTTTCCCGATTTCACCCACCCATCACAAATTCACACTGAGCCCTTAAATAAGCCTTCCCATTTCTCCATTTGCAAAACGCAACTTCGTCTCAGCCATCTGCTCTGGCGTAGTCATGACAAAAGGCCCACCGTACGTGATGGGTTCATTCAATGGAGTACCTGTTCCAAACAAAAACTCAAATCCCGCTGAGTCTGCCACAAGGGTCACTGTCACCCTCTTGGGTGTAATTGACCAGGGTTTGCCCTTTTATGGTTTGCTCGGAGCTGTGCGCCTCTCCCTGTAGCCCATATACAAAAGCCATTTCTTGTGCGGGTAGGGTAATTCGTGCATGGGGTGCCAAAAAAATGTGTAAAAGAGCCACTTTGGTGAGCAACTCGTTGCTTGAATTTACCCCTTCAAACTGGCCAACGATTACCCTCACCTCAGCGCCTGCTTGCTCAACTACGGGTACGTCGGCACCTTTAGCGTGCATGGCTTTGGGTTCAACAAAACGGTCCTTACTGGCGTGATTGATCCATATCTGAAAACCATGGCATTCAACGCCCGGCTCTTGGGGAAATTCATCATGATGAATCCCACTGCCTGCTTGGGTAATGTGTACACCTCCTGGTTCGATGATGCTCAAATCCCCTTGGCTATCGCGATTGATGAAACTACCTTCGCTGTCGGGCAACATATAGGTCAATACTGATATGCCTGCGTGGGGATGAGGCCCAAAAACAGGTCTTTCCATTCGGAATTCCGTAATGACTAAAAATGGCTCAATTGGGAATTGTCGAGCCATCATATTTACGCCCTGGAGCCCTGGAAAATCTTGCGTAAAATTCAATTGGCTAACTTGAATGATGCTTTTGTTCATTTTGTTAATGAATTAAATGTTAAATACGCAACAAAATGCGCAAATTTTTTTTAACCATGGCCTACCTCAAATTGTCAATACTGTGCCTTAGCACCTTCATCACGATTGCTTTTTCTTCTTCACTGACCCCCTTAAGGGCATCATCAATGGATTGCGCGGCACAAGCAGCAGTATCTTTTTCCAGGGCTTTACCTTTTTCCGTTAAAAATATGTTGAATACCCGGCGGTCCACGGCATGGTCCCGGCGTTCTACAATCCCATCTCTCTCCAGAATGTCAATGATTCTGGTTACGTTTGCCCGGTTGCGGTTTGTACATATGGCCAGTTCATTTTGGGGGCGCCCATCTTTTTGCCAGAGGTGACTCAAAACGCTGAATTGTTCTGGACTGATGGGTAGGTTTTTGGCTTTCATTAGTTTGGCCAAATGCCTCACCAGAGCAGTGTGTGCTACCCCTAAAATTCGACCATATGAATGTTGAAATTGAAAATTTGACATGCGCAACCGTTAAATACGCAACAAATTTAAATGCTTTTTGCAAACTAGCCCAATTCATGCTCATGTTTGCGGGGTAGAATTTTCAGCTTATATTTGTCTAAACTTAATCTCCGACCATGGACGCTGCTTACAACCAAAAAGAATACCTCATTCAGGTCATAGAAAAAGCATTTGCAGGCGTTGAACTGGAAGATGGCGTCAGCCTGCATCAAACCATTGAGATTGATAATTACGGCCATATCGATGAGGTTACCCGGGCCAATATTAAATCAGACGAAAGAAAAGATTGGAAAAAGTTGCTAGATTTTCCGGCATTGGGGGAAATCCATGGCATCGGAGGCTTATCCTTTTATGATGACAAAGGATTGAGGTTTCACTTGCCTGCCTACATGTGTCTGGTTGTTCAACATCCTGAAGGAGAGGTTGCGGATAGCTTGATTTTTCATTTGACACAATTGAGTGAATACAACCGTACTCGTTTGGCTATTTTGGATCCCTACCAGCGCAAAGCCGTAGCCGCTTTTCTACACTACATCCGGCACAATGGCGGCAATTACTTTAAATGGGAGCACGACACAATTGAAAAGGCGTTAGCAGATTATTGGAGTTGCTGACTCCCATACCACCAAAATCAGAAAAAAAGCATGAAAATTCTGGTAAATCTCTGTAAAACATTTACTCGCCAAATTTCTTAAAAGTCTTTCTATTTTTGGTGGAAAATAATTGGTTTAAATTCACCCGACACCATGCAAACCAAACTCTTACTCCTGTGCGCACTGCTTAGTGCCACTAGTGCTCTTTTGGGCCAAAGCACCTATCAACTACAGGGCAAAGTTGCCAATGCCCAAAATGCGCCGCTCGATCTGGTTGCCATTTCCTTGTTGAAATCGCAAGACTCCAGCATTGTTAAATCAGTTTACTCGGATGAGGACGGCAGTTATGTGTTTTCAGGCATTGCCGCAGGCACTTATTTTCTCAAAGCTTATTTGTTGGGCTATGCCGAATACCGTGGCGAAAAACTGGTGATAGAAGGCGAGACTTTCACCCTCAAGCTTCCCCCCATTCAATTGCAAGAGAGCATCAAACAACTCCAGGAAGTTATCATTGCTTCCAAAACACCGTATGTGGAGCGCAAAATCGACCGCACCATCGTCAACGTCGACGCCTTGCTGGCCAATGCCGGCAGCAACGCCCTGGAAGCCTTGGAACGCGCGCCGGGCATCGCCGTAGACCAGAATGGGGTGATCACCCTCAAGGGCCGCGCCGGAGTAGCGGTATTCATTGATGACAAACCAACTTACCTGTCGGGTGCTGAGCTGGAAAACTACCTCAAGTCCTTGCCCGCAGGTACGGTCAAACAAATTGAAATCATGACCAACCCGCCCGCCAAATACGAAGCAGCGGGCAATGCGGGTGTGATCAATATTGTGCTGAAAAAAAACCGGGCTGCAGGCTTTAATGGCAATACCAACCTCAGCATGCAACGTGGGCGCTATACGCGCAGCAACAACAGTTTGAATCTCAATGTTAACCAAAAGAAAATCAGCCTTTCGGCCAATTTCAATGGTGGTTTTCGCAACTCATTCCAGGATCTGAACATCAATCGCTACTACAAAAACCCCGACGAGACGCCCAGTTCTTCTTTTGCCCAAAATTCCTTCATCGTCCAAACCGGGCAATCGGCCAATGCCAAACTCGGCCTGGATTATTACCTCTCGGACCGAACGACCATCGGCCTGTCTGCCAAGGGTTTGTTCAGCCCCTCGGGTTCCAATACCGACAACAATGCGCAGGTAGCTGGTGCCGACCGCAATTTGCAGCAGTTTGTCGACGCCCTGAATCTGGACGATGGCAAATTCAACAATGGCACCTTCAATGCCTACTTCAAGCGGCAATTGGACTCCCTGGGCAGTAGCCTCACCGTCGATGCCGACTACGTGATTTACGCCTCGGACCGCGACCAGATCTTCAACAATTTCATCCTCAATCCCAGCCGGGTCTTGTTGTACCAGGATCGCATCAATGGGCAGTTGCCTTCCGACATCAGCATTTATGCCACGAAGGCCGATTATGTCAAACCTTTGGGCAAGGATGCCAAATTTGAGGCAGGATTCAAATCCGCCTTTACCAAAACGGACAATGAAGCAGCTTATACCAACACCATCGACGGCGTCACTACCCTCAACTACGACCTGAGTAATCGTTTTTTGTACGACGAGTGGATTCACGCCGCTTATGCCAATTACTCCCGCAGCATCGGTCGCTGGGGCATACAGGCTGGACTTAGGGCCGAAACCACTAGTTTGAGCGGCGATCAGTTGGGCAACCCTGAGCGACCCGCCAGCAGTTTCAAACGCAGCTATACCAATCTTTTCCCCACCTTTTACGCGACCTGGAATGCAGACTCGCTGGGGCATCACGTGTTCTCCTTCTCCTTCGGTCGGCGCATTGATCGACCTTATTTCCAAGACTTGAATCCCTTTGTGAGCCCCCTGGATAAGTTCACTTTTTATGCTGGAAATCCAAATTTGTTGCCCACCTACGCCAACAATTTTTCCATCTCCCATTCGTATAAAGGTACCCTCAATACCTCCCTGAGCTACGCCAAAACCATCAACGGCATCAACGAAACCCTGGAGATTGTGGATGGCATTTATTACAGTCGACCGGGCAACATTGCCACCAACCACACCTTCAACCTGGCGGTGGATGCGGCCATTCCGGTCACCTCCTGGTACAACATCAACAGCAATGCCGAGTTGGGGTACCTGATTTTTGAGAGTAAATTGTATACCGAACAACTCAACTCAAGTGGAACCTACTACCACCTGGTGGCCAACAACAGTTTTCAATTGGGCAAAGGTTGGAGCGCCGATCTGCGGGGGGAATACATGAGCAATATCGTGTACGCGCAATTGTTCATCAAAAGTTGGGGAACGCTGAACTGCGCCGTGCAGAAAAAAATGCTCAAAGACGCAGCAAGCCTTAAACTGAGCCTCAGCGACATCCTGTACACCCGCCGCGCAGACGGCATCATCAACAACTTGCGGCTGACCGACGCAGACTGGAACAGCACCCTCGATACGCGCTCGGTAACTCTGGCCTTTTCGTACCGCTTCGGTAAAGCCATCAACAACCGGCCTAAACATACCGGCTCCGGCTCAGAAAGCGAGCAACAACGGGTGAAAAATTCGTAAGTTTGAAGGGGGGATGCCTTAGCGTTTGTTGTAGCATCCCCTCCATACCTTCATTTCATGTCAAAGCCGCTCAATCAATCAAAGGCAGGATTCATCCTGGCCATCCTGTTCCTCATTTTCCTTGGAGCCTCATGCCGAAAAGAGCAAGCCTTGACCAGTCCCAATCTGCAAGCCGAAAATTTGCCTCCAGTACCCACAAATCCAACGCTTCCATTTGGCATAGTGGCTGGCGAGCTACGGCAAAACGGCCAGCCAGTCTAATTCAAAGGAGTAAATGCGCTCAATACTTTTGGCATTGGAGATCACAACCTGATGGACGAGTGGCGCATTGAAATCGTCAGAGAATTCATTGGCAACCTCCGCGAACAACCCATTGCAGGGGATGCCATTCAGGGATCCAATGGAGCTTGGTTGCACCCCCTGCAAAACATAGTTGATGAGAACAGGCGTCACCATAAAGTTACCATTCTGTGTCCATTCGCCTGGGTTGAACAAAGCGGTAAACAAACCTTTTTCACTGGACTCAATCCTTCCGCTCAAAGTTTTTACGGTCAGTATAAACTTAAAATGAAAGACATTGCCAATCATTTTCAAAACCAGCCAGATGTTTGGATTGAGGTCTGGAATGAACCCTACCATTGGAACAATGAAAACGGATACAGCCATGAACTTTGGCTCAAAGACCAAAAAGATATGGTGGATAATTTAAGGAGGGTCGTAGGTTTTGAAAACATTATTCTCGTGCCTGGAAATGAACAAGGACAATCAGAAAGCGCCATTTTATCCAAAGGCGATGCCTTGCTGGCTGGGCGTTACAACCTGCTGTTTGATTTGCACGCATACGAAAAATGGTTGATCAATACCAGCGAAACGGGCATCATCCAAAGAATACAGGCGCTGAAAAACCGCAAATGTGCCCTCTTGTTCGGCGAAATCGGCGTAATCAATTCAAGCGGATTGATGCAAACCGAGGCATTCCTTGCTGCTGTTGATTCCACAAAAACGACAACTTTGGCCTGGCTTTGGAATAAAAACAGCAGTGACCCAAATGCTTTGCTGGACGATGTGGGCCAGGAAAACAACGTCAACAACAACAATTGGGGCAGTACATTCAAGCGATTTTTACAGCATTAAATGACCCTAGGATTGTTCCTTCGCGCCCCACTTCGGGTTGATGTGCTGGTTTGTATAAGTAAATGGCATGCGAAAGGCCAGTTAACGCTGACAATTTTCATCCATCAGTCCCTCCCGGAATGGCCCAATCCCCCGCTATTAATGAATGGCAATGGCCTCAAAACGAACTATTGCCGATTTTTGGGGCTGTTTAAAAAAAACTGTATCCCTAAATCCACTCCCACGCGCATGGACTCCGTATCAAAGTTATACTTGAGGTTAGGGGCTAACTCTAGGGCAAGATTAGACGTGAAAAAACTGTTTAGACCCAGCGCAAGGCTGGCGCTTGAAGTACTACTTTGAAATTCCTGGCTATCAAGGGTTGTTTTAATTGCGTCGTAATGATACGCTCCGGCGAGGAACAACATCCGGTGTTTTAATGGAGTGAGGTAATACCTGAGTTGGGGGCTGATCCCAAGTATAGATGCATCAAAATTGGCGTTTCCGCTCAAGCTAAGATTGAGTGCTGCGCCTACGCCCATACGATCGGTGACAAAGTAGAGCAAATTCGGAGAGAGATTTAGCATGCTAATATTGGAGGTTCCCAATCTAGGAGAAGTAATCCCGAACCGAGCATTTACCATCGTCCCCCCAATCAACAAACTTCCCCTTTGCAAGTCAGGTAGCGCTGTTTTGCGCGTGCTCCTCATTTCTGGGTTGAGGTAAACATTGAGGCTGGTAAACAAACCAAATTGAGTATTCTTCCTAATTTGGAAATCGGGCTCTACTAACGCCAGGTAAGCATCTAATCCGATACCTGGAGCCAAAAAATGCGTCATACCCACGCCGGCATTAGCACCGGTGAAGCTCAAGTCACTTGAAGAGAATAGGTTCAATTGGGCATTTACAAAAAAGTGACTGTTCTTCGCCTGTGGATTGAGGTAGTACCGCACGAATGGCGCAGCACCAATTGCACTTCCACCAAAAATACTGGTTTTATCTAACAGGGATAAGGATAAACGACTTCCCACTAAAAGCCGACTGGAGAAAAAATAGCCAAACTCAGGGGAGATACTCAGTCCAAATAGACTTTCATTCGGGCTATATTCATTGGAATAGGACAGCCCGGCCAAGCCGTGTGCTACAGGTAAAGTACTTCCCGCATACCCACCAGTATACCAGGTGCCTTTACTGAGTTGCGCCTGTGCCCATAAAGGACAACACACCAACAGGACAAGTGAAAACAGTGTAAATCTTTTCATGATTGAATTGATTAAATTATCACATTTGCCCATCAGCCCGGGCCTTTAACTTAAACCTCTAAATGACTGCAAATTGTTCGAATGGGTTGGAATATTTGTGTTTTGAAAAAACATAAATATTTCCTAAAGACATTTATCCCCTTGGTTTCTCAAAAGTCTTTATATTTTTGAATCGAAGTGATGTTTTTTCCCAAACTCAAAGCTATGTCCGTCTTCAAAACTGCCTTTTACTTCTATTGTAGCACTTTGACCTACAGCATTTCTGCAGGTACAGCCCAACCCAAACCCAATCCCAAAGTCAATACGAACGACTTAGCGCATCGACGCCGTGATCAACGAATTTGTTCAGCAAAACGCCATTAATAATTTTCATCTAACCAAGCCCACTTACTTCCCCAGGAAACCGGGCATGGTAGGTGTCTTTCAAAATGACAAATTCCTTTTTGTTGCCGGGCACTGCATCATAAAGTTCCTTCACTTTATCTACCTCGAATAATTCATCTTTATCCCCTGTGCCCACCAAAACCGGAATGTTCAATTGTTTGGGAAGGATCAACTCTTTGACATTCAGCATGGTTAAAAAACGCAAGGTGTACTTGAAATTGAACAGTGGATCACCGGTGCCAGTCATGCCTTCGCGGTAGTATTCAACGACCTGCACGGAGGGACGGAAAATAGAACTGGACAGTATCCTGGCTTTTTCGAACAGGGTAGGGGGCGTTCGCACCCCTTTTTTGCCTTCATAGGCACCTGAAAGCAGAATTAGCCCTGAAATTTCAGTTGGAATTGCTTTGGTGACATAAATAGCCGCTGCTACACCCAGGCTATGTCCCAACACAACCACTTTGGGGTAACCCATTTTTTTAATGTACCTAATCGCTTCTGATAAATCCGCAAGCCAACGTTCTTTGTTGGGATAATCTGCTCGGTTGCCTCCGGATAAACCATGCCCTCGATAATCCAAACCAAAGGTCGTGTACCCGCCTTTTGAAATGGGGACACCCGCCATGTCATAGGCGCCGCTGTGGGCGGTAACCCCATGAAGAATCAATATGGCCAGGTCTTTTTTGGTCGAATCAATTGGATCAGGATTCCACCTGCGCAAAAACAGGGTTTCCCCATCAGAGGTCGTAATCTGATGATGTGCTCCACGGAATTCCCGCCTCATTATGGCTGCTTCCTCTGGCGAAATTCCCTTTTGCTTTACTTTTGATTTCATTGGCAGGAACGCCAAAACCAACCCAAGAAGTAAAATAACGGCGAGTAAGGAGAAAAGGATGTACAGGATCCTTTTGAATATTTTCTTCATGACCATGGCGTTTGACATAAAGGTATGGATAATTTATTTTCCCGTCCCTTATCTTTGCTCCAAATCCATCAACCATGTCTTCTACTCCCCTCGTCGACAAACAATTTTAATCGAAAAAAGGGCCGCTCAAAGTGGGTTTGACATGAGCAATTGGACTTATGTAATCATTCCTGACATCCCTCCCGAATACAAAGCACGCGGTGGCACCATCCGGGTGCGCGGCTTCATTGATTCCTACGAGCTCAAACAGTACAACCTGTTGCCCATGAAAGACCAGCGGATGTTTTTGCCACTGAATGCGGCTGTGCGTAAAAAGATTGGCAAAAAAGAAGGGGATTACGTGCATGTGGTTTTGTTTCACGATGCTTCACCCGTCGTTGTGCCCGATGAGATTTGGGCCTGTTTGTTGGATGCACCCCAAGCACATCAATTTTTTTCATCCCTGTCGGAAAGCAATCAGAAATACTACATCGAATGGATCGAGGGTGCCAAAAAGATTGAAACCAAAGTGGAAAGAATTCAGAAGGCCATTGAGCGTTTAGAAAATGGCTGAAATTTT
>NZ_JADKCX010000153.1 GCF_016718685.1 Haliscomenobacter sp.
CGAACCCTATTTAATGGTAGTCAATATGTTTAAAAATTCCTCTGGCTGCACCACGAAGGCAAATGCTTATTATTCATCTCCACTACTTTTTGATGCTGCCGTTGTTTTCTTTGATCATTTGCTGCTGCAACTGATAACCTACCGCATTATCTTGGGTAGTGCTAATGTAGTACTTGGGTACGCGGCCAAATTTGGCGGAGGTCAAAACCACTTTTTCACCCAAAGGTTTGGCTGGCTCGGCCTGGAAATTGATACTTACCACCAATACCTCCTCACATCCAATCGCTGGACAATCGGCACAAACAGCGGGTACAATCGCCTCTTTTTGATGCTGGCTGCCGAGTAATCGGGCGCAAATTCCAGGGCTGTACCTACTTTGCTTTGTGCATCCTGTTTGGACAAGCTTAATAGGTCTTCGCCATTGCGTGGCAAGTAAGCCGATACATACACCAGTTTACTGATTTTGTCTGGAATATTCTCCGCAACTTGCGATACCACCACGCCCGCCATGCTGGCCTGCAGGGATGACCTTGCCCGCCTGGGCATTAACCGCATCGGTAACGGTTTTAACGTAGTCTTTTAATGCCACCTGGTTGTTGGGCCGCAAATCAAGGCCATGCGCAGGTAAATTCACCACGACCACATTGGCGTTTGTGATTGGTTGCGGACAAAACCCCAGGCGCTCTCATCCGACCAGGCACCGTGTACCAGCACATAGGTCGGATATCTCGCCTTGCCTTTTTCCAATTGTTGGATCACCAAATGTGCCGCAGCGGCACCACTGTTTTGTTGTTGTCCCGTGATGAGGTTGCCATCTTGTACAGCATGTGCGGAGAAAGGTTCGGCTACGACAAACTTACTCATTGGCATTTTGCGTGCTTCGTCTTCAATCCGGAAAGGCTGGATTTTCATGCCCACAAAATTGTCGGCATACTGCTCCTCGCTTGAGGCCAATCAGTCCATTTTTCCCTCTACCAAATATTTCCCCGTAGGCGGTTTGGTTAGGATGTCAAAAGCAGCGTATTTGCTGGCGTCTTCGGGATCACTAAAACCGTCAAATTGAGTAGTACCTCCATCGGGACTGGCAATGTCGACCTGGTATCCAGCCTCTGTAAACGCCCAATAGGGGTGAGTGACTTCCGCAGCCCAGACGCCGATGGGCCACCCAGTTTGTTTGCTCACCGCAAGGGTTGGGCTTTGATCAATACTTTTCCTTTCGTTTCCAGCACCATGCTGAGCACGGCTAAAAGGATGACAACAAAGAGAATAGGATGAAGAAAAAGCTTTTTCATAGCAACATTCATTGTGGTTATACCGTGTATTGAAAATGATATTGCAAAACCGAACAGTGCCTACATAGGCAAGTGTTTAACCAAATGGTGCTTTACACACTTTTAGAAAGTAAATTGGCTATCAAACCATTAGCTTATACTTGATTTTATATTCAATGGAAAAGTGTATTACAATCCTATCCGAATTTGCCATGGATCGTATTGGAGGCACCTGGAAAATTCCGATTCTGTGGCGCTTGCGTGAACGTACCCTGCGCTACGGTGAATTGCGCAAAGACATCCCCCATATTTCTGATAAAATGTTGACCACCCAACTGCGTGAGCTGGAGGCTGATGGTTACCTTATCCGCAAAGTATACGCCGGTAGTGCCACCCAAGACTGAATACAGCCTAAGTGCGCGCGGGCAAGCCGTCATCCCCTTAATCAATCAAATTCGGGAGTATGGCTTGCAATTGATGCAAGAAGAAGGGGTAAATAAGGAGGACTAACTCAAGGTCGAAACTGCCCCTTTAATTAGTCGTCCATCGTATCCGCCAGTGGTTCAAATCACTGATGAACGTAGTCAGTTCATTGAAGTCGATCCCCTTTGATGTCCCGCTCAAGGTGGCCCAAACCTTATTGCATTGGGCAAAATGGCGAAATTTGATGCCGATTTTTTCGTCGTTCAACTCCAACAAACGGCGGTAAAAGCCCAGCCAATTGGTTGGCGGCGGGCACGTCCATAATGGGCGCGAAAATGCGGATGAAATCCCTCCGGGTTCCGTTGTCGTAGTTAAGTCTTGTGGATCACAATCTGGAATGAGTTGCCGGACCTTTGGTCCAGGTCCAGTACAATTTTTCGGCATTGTACACCGTATGCCCGATCCAAGGCCAACAGTTCTGCATAGCAGTGTACCATTCTACTACTTTGTTGTACTGCACATCAGCAAGGTGTGATGGGTTTGTGTGTTTTCCATGGGTTAATCATTGGGTTATGAATAGGTTACCCTCCCTAATATCGGTATTTTGAAAATTATCCCAATTTCACCAGGGGAGTCATTGTCAAAGACCCGCCTACCCTTTGTCATTGAAAAAAACGCTACGGGATCATTTTGTCCTGCAAACCCAAAATATACAATAAGGGGTAATAGTGATCGGGGGTGGGAATGGCGAGTTTTGCCGATTTGTGCAAACCTTCGTATTGGATCAATGGCTGATGATTGCCTTCGGAAATGTGTTTTTTGAACAGATCGTTCATTTCCAAAGTCCAATCAAAACCGTAGGAGTCATCTTTCAGCCGATCCCAGGCCACCATGCCCAGGTTGTGTACCATATTGCCACTACCCACAATGAGCACTCCTTTTTTGCGCAGCTCCGCCAATTCCTGAATCAAGGCATAGTGGTATTGGGGCGACTTGTAATAGTCAATGCTCAATTGCAATACGGGTATATTGGCCTCCGGGTACATGTGCCGGATGACCGTCCAGGTGCCGTGGTCGAGCCCCCATTCGTGATCGAAAGGAACAGCAGTGGCATTTTTACATCCTGTTCTTCTAGCCCTTCCCGGAAGTTTTGAAAAGATCCCATGGTCATCATAACGGCAGCTCCTGATATGGTTTTTATGAATTGCTTGCGTTTCATGCACAAGTATTTTAAGCGATGTCATGTTAACATCGTTAAGAGAACACTACCAGCCAAAAATTAGTTGTATATACATTTAATTTACCAAAAAGCTGATGCATGGCATTTCTTTGGCAGGAAAATTAAGTAGTACAGGAGATTTGGGTGACCTGTAGTTTCCTGTACACTTCACACTTCGTTCCAAATACTCCTCTGGATAATCCCGCACGCGCAAGCCAGATCGGTTAAAAACCCCTCCCCTCTCTCCAGGAATGTTGCAGTTTCCATTTCATTCAATTGGAAGGTGATCGTGTACACTGCGGTGGTGCCACAGGTGACGTTTAGATAATACTGACTGGTTGCACAGGAAAGGGTGTAATCTTCTTTTTTGTCGATCAATATTTCCATAAATACGCTATTTTTTGCCCCGAAGAAACAAAGGCACCAAGAACATAACGCCCTTGGTGCCTTCGTGACCAATTAATGGTCACTTACTTTTTTTCTGAAAACACCTCATTCAGCATCGCTGCCAAGCGGTAGCCACTCAGGGCCAACTGCTTGCGCACCACCTCCTGCGCTTGTTCCAGATAAAAAGGAGTAGGTTCGTCGTTGGGGCGCAGGTATTGATTGCGGCCCTGATCGTCTTTGCCTTTTACGCCGTAGACATATTTAGCTGCCAACTTATTGCTTTCCAATGCCCAAAAATCAGGATCAAGGTTGCCCAGATTGCAAATCTTTTTCAGGATATTGCTTCATCAAGTCCTTGGCCAGATCCTGAACACTTTCAATTTGAGCTCCGTCAAGCGGCACTTTGGGTTTGCCAAAGGGGCGAAGATCGTTGTATTTGCTCAATGCGCCACAGCCATCGTCCCACATGGCGTGGAGGTTGCGCCAGGTGCCTTTCAAGGGGAAAAGGTTGCCTCCTTCATCTCCACCGGGTACATCATTGGTGAAGCGGGAGGTAGCGTGCATGGGCTGGTGTAGATCGCTGACAAAATGGGTCAAAAAGCCAAAAATCGTGCTTTTTCCACTGGTTTTGACTGTGCTGACTTTGAGGATGCTGGCACTTTGGTTGATGGCCCAAATGATGTTCACTTCCGGCATCAGGTAAGGCAATGCCATCTACATTGACTGGAATATCGGTGTAATGCCAGGTATCGTAAGCATGCACCCCATCCGCTTTGAGGTCATCTGGCCAGGGGCCAGTGACGATAAAATGGTTGACCTGAGGATAATCCCGCCTCAATACTGCGGTCAAGGAATCGACCTTGGCGCGGGCGGTTTTGTTCAGGTTGAGGTAAGCGATCATTGCCGTTACCATGTGGCCGTGGTCCCACCAGGCTTTGGCTTGTACCGTTGCCATCAGTGCGAAGGCCAAAAAGAGTATTTTTTTCATAAAAGTCGTAGGGGCATCCCTTGGTGGATGCCCTATTCAATAATTAAAAATTTGACCTACATCAATCCCAAATCCGTTTGTATGGCCTTCACTTTTGCCTTCAAACGATCCAGGGTAGCGTCAAAATCCTCGGGCTTGTCCAGAGGGGTATTGACCGATACATAAAACTTGATTTTGGGCTCAGTACCACTTGGTCGCGCCGACACTTTGGTGCCGTCTTCCAAAATCAGTTGAATCACGTTAGAAGGCTCAATGCCCATGCCTTGCGGAATCGGGGTCACTTCACCCGTACGCAGGTTTTTGCTCGTCAGGTTTTTGTAATCCAGCACTTCTATCGGCGCCGATCCAGCTACCGAACTTGGCAGGTTGCTGCGCATATCGGCCATCATTTTTTGGATTTCTTCGGCGCCCGCCTTGCCTTTTTTGGTCAAGGAGATCAGTCCTTCGTAATAAAACCCGTGCTTCTGGTACATCTGGGTCAGGAAATCGATCAAGCTCAGACCCTGGTCTTTGGCATAAGCGGTAAGTTCGGCAATCATGGCGCAGGAGGCCACCGCGTCTTTGTCCCGCACCGCATCCCCGATCAGGTAACCGTAACTTTCTTCACCACCAGCGATGAATTTAGACTGGCCTTCCAGTTCCCGAATCACCTGCGCGATGTATTTGAAACCCGTCAAGGTATTGTAGCAAGGCACCCCGTAAGCAGCGCACATGGCGTCGATGATGTTGGTGGTTACGATGGTTTTGGCCACAAACTCTTTGCCCTGCAATTTGCCCGCGTCTTTCCAGGCTTGCAGCAAGTAATAAATGATCAAGCTCGCCATCTGGTTGCCATTGAACAATTGCCATTCCCCCGCCTGGTTTTTGACGGCAGCGCCAACGCGGTCGGCATCGGGGTCGGTGGCAATCACCAGGTCAGCGTCCATCGCTTTGGCTTGCTGCATGGCGATGGACATGGCCTCTTGCTCTTCGGGGTTAGGGTATATTACTGTTGGGAAGTTGCCGTCCGGTTCAGCTTGCTCCTTTACGATATGGACATTGGTGAAACCGACTAGCTCAAGCGCTTTGGGCACCAGCGTAATACCCGTACCATGAATCGGAGTAAACACAATTTTGAGGTCATGCTGGCGCTTGATCACCGCCGGATTGATGCTGTTGGCCTGGATGGTTTTGAGGAACTCAGCATCCACTTCTTCGCCAATCATGGTGATCAAAGCCGGATTTCCATCAAAGTGAATGTCGGCTACCGATTGGATTTTATTGACTTCGGCGACGATATTGGTATCGTGTGGTGCTACCACTTGAGAGCCATCGGTCCAATAAGCCTTGTAGCCATTGTATTCCCTTGGATTGTGGGAGGCAGTGATCACAACTCCACTGTGACAGCCCAAATGCCGGATGGCAAAGGACAACTCTGGCGTAGGCCGCAAGGCTTTGAACAAAAAGACCTTGATGCCATTGGCAGAAAAAATATCGGCCACAATGCGGGCGAACTCCGGCGACATGTTGCGGCTGTCGTGCGCAATGGCTACTTTGATTTCCTGTCCAGGAAAGCACTGGTTCAGGTAGTTGGCCAAGCCCTGAGTAGCTGCACCCACGGTGTAGCGGTTCATCCGATTGGAGCCTACCCCAATGATGCCGCGCAATCCTCCGGTGCCAAATTCCAGATCCTTGTAAAAAGAATCGGTGAGTTCGGTATCGTTGTTGGCATCCAATAAAGCCTGGATGGCTGCTTTGGTTTGGGCATCGTAATTGCCATCGAGCCAGCTTTGAATCCGCTGGCGGGTTGGTGCATCAATTGCGTTTGACATGGTTGGCGCTTTTCGGACTGTTTTCATTGAGGGTGTTATAGATCGGCGTAAAGCTAATTTTTTTATCGATTTTAATCCAGTCAAACCTCAGAAAAAGCGGTATGAAATGCCCCGTTTTTTTCAAAATTTGAAAAAAAACAATCTGTAGGTAACTTCAAAAACCAACCCTTTACTGATTTTAAGTGCAGATTTTGCACAAAGATGTGCTTGTAGCAAGGGGCTTTTGCTACCATACTTATTCTTTTTTCCATTTCCCAAATGACTGCGAATGTTCTTCATAGATGGCTTTTCCCGAGGCCAGCAGCGCTTGCACGTACTGGGTTTGGGTACTCAATTGCAGCAAATGGTTGTTCAACTCCCCGGTTTTGCGGAGCGACTTTAGGTCGAGCGCAGTGAGTTCTTGTAAGTCTTGGTGGTTTTCTTCCAGGATATTGAGGTTGTTTTGAATTTTTAAGGCTTCAAATTCATTGACTTTGGAAAGGCGATCCATTTTTTGTTGCCACAACGGGATGAAGATGGCGCAAGAGTCGAGAGTGGCCTGGGCTAGTTGAAGTTCGGTAGGCAGGTTGTTTTTAGAGGACTGGGATGTGGAAATTTGGCAGCCCCAGATAAGGGAACCTAAAAGAGCGCTGATGGCCAGGAGACGCGGAACAGACATGGTTTTGATTTTATAGTTAAAAAGCTGGATGCAAACACTTGAGCATTTGCATCCATTTACAACAACATTTATTACTTCTTCCAAGGCAATTGCGTTACCCGCAATGCGGCCAAATAGCCCAGGCGCAAACCTTCATCACAATCCATGCGAAAGTGTACACCCAATGGCAGCCGGCTGTAAGCATCTTCAGCACCCAATTCTGATAAATTATTGAATGATCTAGACTTAGAATAAAACTCTGTACGACCTACGTGGCTATCATCCGTCATCTCGTGAGCACCAAAAATATGGGTCAGAATTCCAGCGCCTGCGCCTGCGAATCCGGAATGCCCAGAGGGGTAGGCTGGGAACTCGGGAGTTAAACTTTTTACGCCATTCATTGGATTGTTAAGTAGTGTCTTCCAGTTAGGATCCATAACTCTACGAATATAGGAAATGGGACGTTCTACATTGTACACATACTTCGAATTCCAGACAGCTACACCAGCGTCGCTAAGTGCCATGGTTAATTTAGCATATAACTCAAGTGTTTCATCCAATTTCAGGCCATCTGCTTCAACCATTTGATTGGCAATGGAGATCAGCCGAGCAGCAGGTTCAAAAGTCAATTCAAAGAAATCGTCGCTCCAATACTCGGCGATCCACTTGTCTTCTTCTGTAGCATTGTCTACCCAGAGTTTCACTTCTTTGGCCTGGGTATAAAACTTCGAGTTGGGGTCTTCACTCCAGGCCAGTGGTGGCTTGGCCGTTTTTTCATTTTCTTTCAATGCAAACGTTCTTACTTTTCCCCAGTATGGGAACAGAGCCGGTGTATAATCCGGGAAAGTAGGCTGCCAGAGTTTTTCGCCATTGGCACCAGTAGTCGGCGGCGTGTAGGTGCTGGGGCGGGGGTTTTTGTAGGCATCATGACCCTGCACATCGGTTTTGCTCCACTCATATACCGCTTCTGCAACTGCTTTGCCCAAGGCTATGGAGCGCGTACTCACTTCACGGGAAACGCTGTTGGTATACTCTGCCGCCAACTCTTTTTCCAGGGAATTCATCTTGTCGGAATAAAACAACTTCACGTGTGGATAAAACAACTTGTACATCGTGGCGTAGGCGGAATTAGCGGCTAGTGGCCAGCTGTATTCCTTGTTCGCTTCTGCTATAGGCAATGACAATGCCGTGAAATGTTTTGCCATAGAACTGTTGTTGGGCATACCAGGCACCACCGCTTCGTAAGCGGCTAATTGAGTATAGGCCAACATTCGTGCGGCAGCAGGTGGGCGATAACCGGGTGCGAATCGATCAATATCCAGCATGAGTTTGTTCCACTCCAGCGGGACTTTGGCGCTGTAGGTGCTGGCATAATTGTCTGCAGCGTTAAAATCATCGTCCTTGTCGCGGTTGCAACTGCTCAGAGCCATAATGCCAATGGCTAAGAGCGCCCAAAGGAATTTTTTTGATTGGTTAGTAAAATTCATGTTAGAGTACTTATAAGGTTAACAAATAAAAGATGCAGGAGCTACCAACGCAGCACGTTGATAAACTCAGTTGTAGAGTCAGAATGAGATGGAATACTTAATTGGGTGAGGCCACACCGAAGACAGGAGGGGTATCGTGGAGTGCCTTTGCTGATACAAACGTAAGCTGCATCCAGAGGCATTTAAAGTACAAATTCTTGATCTTCTGGATAAAAATATCCCAGATACTATATTTATAAAAAACTGAATTTCAATAAAATAAAATCAATATTCTCGTTGTTTACTGGTTTTGAAATTGGGGTAAAAGTGGCGTGATGATAAAAATCACCAAAAGAGCAACCTAGCAACACCTTTATTCCCCTATCTTGTTTACATAAAACTCAGAAACAACTTATGCACTTAATGATTCGCTCCAAAAAACACTTGATCCTCACAGGATTGGCTGCTTTGTTTGTACTCTTCACTGCCTTCCGTTTTGCAAGGATGGAAGGCACAACCACATTTTATGTATTGGCCCCAAGCGGCCTGAACCTGCGTAAAGACGCCGACCCCAACTCGGCCAAATTGGACCTCGTTCCGCTCGGTGGAAAAGTGACGCTGCTCGCTGCTCCCACCACAAAAAACTTGACCGTTGATCAACTCAGCGGTGGCATGGCCAAAGTAAAATACGGCGACAAAGTGGGCTTTGTTTTTGATGGCTACCTCTCCCAATTCCCTGCTCCCCAACAGAGCATCAATACCCCCGGCGATTATAAACTGGAAACGTATGTGGAAAAATTGCGCAGCGGCCCGGATGTCTTTGTAGCACACGAAGAACATACCATGGACTATGGCGGCCACTTGACTTCGGAAAGTTCAATCCATATTCGTACCGAAAACTGGCAGGAAGCTTTTTTGATTGCCAAGTTGCTCCTCAATGTTCCGCCCAAACTACTCTTCCCCAAACCGAGCAAAGCCGTGGAAACCATCATCCCCAATCCTGACAAAAAAGCGGAGGCCTGGAGTGATGAAATGAAAGTGGAGCGCGATAAAGCGGGACAACTGATCAGCATCAACTATTCCTACCGCTCGGAAGGCGGTGGCTGGGGCGCGGTGATCACCAAAAGCAATGAAGGCGGGCAAAAGCTGTTGAAGATTGCTTATACGGGCGTTGCGGATTGATGGGGCAAAATGCATGTTACGGTGGAAAATTTTTAATTTTAAAAATAAAAAAATAAAAACAATTCATATTTTGTCTACTAAACACTGTACATGCCGCCACACCTCGCTCAAATTTTTTACCGGGAACTCCAAAAAATCGTGGAAAACGACCAATTGGACGCCGCAGCCCAAACCGAGGCCTGCTACCAATTGCTCGTCGTCATGCTGATGGAGGCCACCAAACAAGAGCGATTGCGCTTTGTCAACCTGTTTTCGCGCATGGCTTATGCCGGGCAAAAATTCCAGCTCGACAAGAAACTCCAGTTTTACCAGCACAATTTTCGCAAGGTCGCCCAGGAGGTACGCCAAAAAGGCGACCTGCGTTCCGATCATCATTTTTTACCCGGTTTTGCCTTCAAAGTGGTCCTCGAAACCATCCGTGGCCTGAGCAAAACTTCCCCACCAAATGCCCTGATCAATCAGGTGCCGCCCAGCTGGCCCAATACTTTTCGGCCCGTAGAAATCAAGGAATACCGTCCCGTGGTGCGCGTACTGGCCCTGGAAGACCGCAAAGAAGTGCAATGCCTGGTGGTCAAAGATGAGAGCCGCCCCGATGAAAACATCCTGGTCAAATACAACCTTCCCGAGCGCAACGAAGGCTTCAACCCGACCATCCAAGCCTTGCGCAAGGTGTTTGGGTTTCCCATTTTACTCAATTTGCTGGAGGTGGAAGTGGATCAGGAAGGATATTACCGCCCGCAAGCCTTTGTGGTGGAACCCGATCACCTGATCGACGTTACGGGCATCGCCGAGTGTTTTGACACCGATCATACCGTACCGGAGACTTACCTGTTGAAAAAGTTTTTGCCTTTTAGCTCCAGTTCCGCGCTGCTCCTGGGGCACATCGCCAACTTTTTCCTGGACGAACTGATGCACAATCCGCAGCAGGAATTTCCGGAGGTGTTCAAAAAGGTTTTTGCCCTCAATCCCCTGGCTTTTTGTTTGCTGGAAGACCGCGAACTGATCGACCTTCGCCAAAGATCCCAAGCCCATTTCATCAACTTGCAGCGGGAAATTGTGCAAAACTTTCCCGCGCAGGGCATTGACCCGGAGCAATGTTACCTGGAACCTACTTTTTACTCCAATATCCACGGCTTGCAAGGCCGTTTAGATGCATTGTACCGCCACGGCAACAAGTCGGCCATCGTGGAATTAAAAAGTGGAAAACTATTTAAACCCAATCAGTTCAAAATCAATACCGGGCATTACATCCAGACACTGCTGTACGACCTGATCATCCGGGCAACCTACGGCAAAGAAATTGACCCGACCAATTACATCCTGTACTCGGCGCTGGAAACCGACAACCTGAAGTTTGCCCCTGTCAACCGCAGCAACCAGTGGGAAGCCTTGCAAGTGCGCAACCACATTCTGGCGCTTGAACATACCCTGCAACGCCTGGGTCTGCCCGGCAATGACGAAGACAACCTCGTTGAACATACCCAACGTTTGCAAAACCTGCTGGCCGATTACCGTTTTCAATCCGCCAGCCGTTTTGCGCAGCGTGATCAGGAACAATTCCAGCGCGTGTTCAGTGCCTTGAACGACATTGAACAGGCTTATTTTACGGCTTTTACGGGCTTCATTGCCCGCGAGCACAAGTTGTCCAAAACCGGGCTGGATGGCATCGAAACCATCAATGGACAGGCGGCCTTGTGGCTCAATCCTTTCCAGCGAAAAACAAGAGCGTTTTGAGATCCTCAGTCACCTCACCATAGTGGACAACCGTGCAGGGGCTGATGAAGCCATCATTCGTTTTGCCCGCAGTGAACAGACCAATCCGCTGGCCAATTTTCCGCACGGGGGATATCGCGGTGTTGTACCCTTTGTCAATGAAGAGCAGTCGCCCCTGCGCAATCAGTTGTTCAAGTGCAGCATCATCGAGCTCAGCGCCAGTACGGTGACCGTGAGTTTGCGTTCCCGCCAGTTCAACGATCAGATTTTTCAGGATTATACCTGGTGGAACCTGGAGCACGACCTGATGGACAACAGCTTCACGGCACAATACCGGGGTTTGTACGACCTGGCCAGCAGCAGTACCCACAAAAGGCGTTTGTTGCTGGGGGTGACTGCGCCAGCGATGCCCCTGGAGCTTAGCCCAAAGCAGTAGTCCCGCTGAAATGACCGCCGAACAACAGGCCATTTTTCAGGCCATTTTGGCTTCACAAGACTATTTTCTGTTGTGGGGCCCGCCCGGAACCGGCAAAACCAGTGTCATGCTGAAACACCTGGTGGGGCACTGGATGGATCATTCCAAAGACACCATTTTGCTGTTGGCTTATACCAATCGAGCTGTTGATGAAATATGTGAATCCATCGAAGCTTACGCCCCCGAGATGCGCAATCGGTACATCCGCATTGGTTCGCGGTATTCTACATCCCCGGCTTATCAGGGGCGTTTGTTGAGCATCCTTTCGCAGCGCATCGATACCCGCAAGGAACTTAAAGCGCTGATCAGTGGGCACCGCATCGTGGTGGCTACGGTGGCTTCCATCATTGGGCGGCCGGAATTGTTTTTGTTGAAGGCCTTCGACCGGGTGGTCATCGACGAGGCTTCGCAGATTTTGGAGCCGATGCTGGTGGGTTTGCTCCCAAATTCAAACACTTCCTGCTGATTGGCGACCACAAACAGCTGCCCGCCGTGGTGGCACAAGACCCGGAGCTTTCCAAAGTGTACGATACGCGCTTGCACGAGATTGGCCTGTACGATTTGCGCAACTCATTTTTTGAACGTTTGTACAAACGCGCCCAAACGCAAAACTGGCCCCATGCCTATGCGCAGTTGAGCCACCAGGCCGCATGCACCAGGAGATCATGACTTTTCCCAGTCGATATTTTTACGAAGAACGACTGCGCATTTTACCCCCGGAAACAGCGGGGCACGCGGTGCAAATCAGCCTTTTGGATTACCCGCAATTGGAACAGGCTTCCACCCTGGAACAGGCCCTGAGCAGCCAGCGGATGATCTTTTGTGCCACTCCACTCGACAAGATTGGGGCCGCGCACAAAACCAATCGCCACGAAGCGGAAATGGTGGGCGAATTGGTCGCAAAAATCCAGGCGCTGTATGCCCACAATGGGCGACCCTTCACCCCGCGCAGCCTGGGCATCATCACCCCCTACCGCGCCCAAATTGCGCAAATCCGCCAGGCCTTGCAACAAAAAGGAATCGATGTAGACCTGATTACCATCGATACCGTGGAGCGCTACCAGGGTGGCGCGCGCGACATCATCATCATCTCGCTGAGTACCAATACGGCAAGTCAGTTTCGGTCTTTGATCTCGCTATCGGAAGAAGGGGTGGATCGGAAATTGAATGTTGCGCTGACCCGGGCCAGGGAGCAGTTGATCATTTTGGGGAATGGGGAATTGTTGAGCGGGAATGCGGTGTATCGGGAATTGATGGGGGTGTGTTTTGGGGTGTAGATTATTAA
>NZ_JADKCX010000154.1 GCF_016718685.1 Haliscomenobacter sp.
CTGCAAAAACTGCCCGGTTATCGATCTTCACAATCCAAAATCCCTTCAATCGGCCCGGCATATAAGATTTCTCCACCTTTTGCCCTACAACGGCGCGGGGTCAGCTGATCCAGTCGGCGTGTTTGATAGATGTCGAGGTTGTGTTCGATGATAATGACGGTATTGTTGCTTAATCCAGCCGTTCTTTGATGATTTTGAAAAATGTTCGATGTCTGGAATGTAGTTTCCTGCAGTTGGCTCATCCATGATGTAGATGTTGCTTTTCTTGCAACTCGGTGGCAATTTTAAGGCGTTGGATTCTCCACTAGACACCGTGCTGAGCGACTGCCCCAGTTTCAAATAATTCAATCCAACCGCTTGCAGCAAGCGCAGGTGTTTGCTGATTTTTTCGGAGCGGAAAACTCCAGCGCTTCTGGGCCACGCCTATGTCCAGTACCTCCGCAATATTTTGCCTTGAAATTTGTATTCCAGCACCTCGGCTTGGTAGCGTCCTCTTCGCATTCATCACAGCGTTTTTTTACGGTATCCAAAAACTCAGTTCCATGCTCACCATGCCCTGGCTACGACGCTGGGGCAAGCACCTGCGCTGTTGAAACTGAAAAGCGAGGCGGCAGTATTGGTAGCGCTGGCAAACTCTTTGCGGATGTTGTCAAATACGCCGAGATAAGTAGCCGGATTGGCGCGTGAGGTTTTCCTCACCGCCGATTGGTCGATGACAATGGCTTCAGGTGTTCTTGGCAAAACAATCGTGAATTAAACTCGCTTTGCCAATTTCCTGAAACGCCTGTCACATTAAGTCAGCACCCCCTTTCGGGATGTTTACTCGATACATTTTGGGGTTGTTGGCATTGGCCGTGCGTTATTTGGAAAAATCGATTTGTGCCTTTTTTCTTTGAATACGGTTTTTTGCTGGCCGTACAAATATTTACCCGTGATGCTTTCCATTTGAGTATATCGCCTGCCCGTGGGGGCCACTTGTACACCACTTCTCCCCCAAACTTGCCTGCTTTGGGGCCAATGTCGATGATCCATTCGGCGGCGCGAATGATTTCGGGATCGTGCTCTACCACGAAGACGGAATTGCCTTTGTCCTTGAGGCGATACAAGAGTGCAAGCAGCTTTTCGGTATCTTTGGGGTGCAGCCCCGTAGATGGCTCGTCCAGCACGTAGCACATGTCCACCAAATTGCAGTCGAGTTGTTTGGCCATTTTACCCGCTGGGATTCAATTTCGGAAAGGTTGCCCACGGGGCGTTCCAGGCGACTAACACCACGCCTGAATTTCTGATCAACTGCTCCAGTACAAACCGCGCTTTGCTGATGATGGTGCTGGCCAGTTCATCTCTTGATGGGCTGTAAAAGCAGCGGACATCACCGAGTTCCATCCGGGCATAACTTCGTCAAATGACACCCTGTTGACTTGCATCTGACTGCGCCTGCTCATTGATCCTGGAACTCACTAATGTTCACAAATGGAGTATTTAAATTGCTTGGTATAGGCATTTTTATCATCTTCTGAAGCTTCGTCTTCGGCCCTTACGGTTACGGCATTTTCCAGTTTGCGGGCAATGCCTTCAAAGTTTTTCATGTAGGTCATTTTGCCCTCCGGGACTTCAACGGCGTATGGTTCGGCGTACAATAATTTGTGCAATTCTGCTGCGGAAAAGTCTTTTACTTTTTTCTCGGTGTCAAACAACTGGAGGTTGATGATCTCTTTCCACAAAAAACCGCCCACCTTAAAATGGGGATGCATGATCGCACCTTCCCGAATGGATTTTTCTTGATCCAAAAACAAATCGAGGTCAATTTTGGCTTTTTGCCCAAACCACCGGTGTTCGCACATGCCTTCCGGGTGGTTGAACGAAAACAAAAAGGAAGCGCCATTAGCAGGTTTGCCAATCCGCGAATACAACAAACGGGAAGTAAGTAGCGATTTGCAACTGTAATCACGGAGTTCGCAGGTTGTTGCTCATCTTTTTGGTCAATGACGATGAAGTGGAGAGGTTCAGTATATCGTCCACATCGGGTCGGGAGAGCTTGGGCATAAACGTGCGGGCAAAAGTGGAAAAGGTTTCGATCAATTGCCGCTGCGCCTCGGTGTAAATGGTGTCGAACAACAAAGAAGATTTACCTGAGCCAGACACCCCGGTAAAGGCAACCACCTTGTGTTTGGGGATTTCCAAACTGAGGTTTTTTAGGTTATTGGTGTGCGCGTTTTGTACTATGATGAAGTCAACAAACTTTTATTAATTGTTGGATTACTTTGTTTCGTATAATGGCACTTATTCTGCCAAGATCCCGACCAAATTTAGGGCTTTATCGGTCTAGAAACAACTCCCACGTTCTCGTCCCTGTTCTTAAAAGTTGATGCTTTTAATGCCCGTTTTGGCACAACCTGGAAAAGCAAAAATGCACAACAATTGCGTGGGCTTACCCGACTTACGCACAAAAAGATCCAGTCTTTTTGAAGGAGGGTGGAGCACGTTTCGGGGCGGGATTTTTGCCGCTAAGCAAAACCCTAATCTATCCGAAGCCGACCTGATTGCGGTAGAAGCAGATGAAGACGCACCGCCACTCCCACTTACCTTGGGACATCAGGCCATTTCAGTTCTTTGCGGCGGCGTTTCAGGCTAATCCAAACGACAATGTAACTCTTTAGCGCAAATTCAGGCCACCGCGGGAATTATGAACAATGCCTTGGATTGATTTCACCAACTTTAAAGAGCCCAAACACCACGTTGTTGGAAGTATCAAACTGATCGACGTTCTGGTTTATGACCTGGCCTTGCCACTCTTCTTTCTGGACAAACGACATCAGGATGGAACCACATCGACTTGAGCAGCAATCAACTGGTCAGGGATGACTGGTAAAGACAAACGATCCCGGTACATCAACTTTTCACTGGGTTCAATACGCTTACGACTACATTAGTGGAACACCCACCTAAGCGGGCGTAGAAGCCACGGCCTGCTGGAGCAGAAATACGCAAAAGGGCGGCGGCAGTGGGTGATTGGAAACCACGTATGAATAGTGGCTTGAGTAACCCTGATGTCAACCTGATTACTAATCGTTCCTCCTGATGCTTGTCAGTTCTGCGGTTTACCAATCCCCAACGTGGCAGGAAATGAGCGCAATGCCGTAAAAAACACCTGGGCAACTTACCAAACTAATGGCAAGAACATGCGCAATGCCGTGGCCAGTACCGTAAATTCGATGTTGCCTGCGGCCTATTTTGGTGCCCCGGGTTTGAAGCACTGATCATGTCCTGGATTGGGGCTAATTTTAAAGGACCCCTCCTCCGCACCAGCATTGTGGACCTCGATATGAAGATGAAACTACTGCTCCCACCCGTGGAGGAATCCATACCTACGGCCCGCTCCCGGCACTACGCCCCGAATTCTGGAACGTGATTAAAGGTTGCAACTTACGTCGCCAATGGAAGTGTAAATGACTATGCAGGTGCTGATTATTTTTATTTACGCTGGGAAACACGGTGATCAGTACCAACCTAATCAATACTTGTCTGGCGGCCACAGCCAGGTTGACTTATTTTCGGCGAGTTGGTGAATGGAAACTTCTGGTCAGTGTAAATAGAGGCAATGCTATACGGTTGCAAATCCAAGCCTTAACGAGACCAGTAGTGGGGCTGGCTATAACACGCCAAATCCTCGCCGTCATTGGCATGTGGTGGTGGTGGCAATTACAACATCAAATTGGCGGGGTTATAATCATTATTCTGCAAAAATTTACCCATGAAAATCAATATTTTGTTTTCCTAGAGCGCTATCCGTAGCGCTCTTAGGAGCTTCTTTGCTTCACCAAACTCCAATAGCTCAAGCCTTAGCTTACCAGTCTCGCGTCGCAACAAAGTCCACTATTTTCAATTTCGCCACTGCCAGTGGCAAAAAAAAACCGCCCCCTGATACACAGAAGGCGGCGTTCCTGGGCTTAAAAACCCATCAAGCATTGCATTTATTTGTCTTACTATAGGTTAAAACTTACGCGATCAATTCCGAATCCAGTACTTCCACTTTGGAATTACTGTCCTCTACGTTGGTTCCCGTTCCCCCATTGCCTTTGCGGCGGGTGAACAACAACCCAATGCGGTCAACGATGGCATAAACGGCTGGAATCACCACCAGGGTCAGCAACATGGAGCTGGTCAAACCACCCACCAAGGCCCAGGCCAGGGCGTTTTTCCATTCGGCACCCGCTCCTTTGGCCAAGGCGATCGGGAGCATACCCGCTACCATGGCGATGGTGGTCATCAGGATGGGGCGCAAACGGGTGCGTCCGGCCAGGATCAGTGCTTCCTTGTAGTGGTGCCCTTCGGCTTTCATCTGGTTGGCAAAGTCGACCAGCAGGATGGCGTTTTTGGCCACCAAACCAATCAACATGATCATCCCCAACATCGCGAAAATATCGAGTGTTTGCATGGTCAAAGCCATTGCCAACAAGGCACCTACCATGGCTACGGGGATGGAGAACATCACCACCAAGGGGTAAATCCAGTTGTCGTACAGGGCAACCATGATCAGGTACATGAACAAAAGCGCTGCGGCCATCGCAATCAACAAGCTACCAAAACCTTCGCTTTGGTTTTTGAGGTCGCCTTCATATGAAATGGTGACCCCCGGAGGAGGAGGGCTTTCCGCCATCTTGGCCTGGATCTCCGCACCAATGGTGCCCGAAGGGCGACCCAGTACGAAAGACTTCACCGTTACCGAGGCTGCACGGTCTTTGCGTTCCAGCAGTGAAGGCCCGGTGGTTTGGTAAATCCGCGCAAACTGCTCCAGGCGGATGAGCTCACCCGCAGGGTTCACAAAGCCAACTTGTGATACGTCGTCGATGTTTTTGCGGTCAAAATCATCCATCAGGATGTTGATGTCGTATTCGTAAGCCCCGTCGCGGTATTTCGCGTTGTTGTTGCCACTGAAGGCCGTTTGCATGGTGGCGCCTACCGTTTGGATGTTGAGGCCAAGTTCGGCCATGCGTTGGCGGTCGATGTCGACCTTGATCTCCGGACTTCCTTCTTCCACCGAAACTTCAGGCGCCAAAGTACCGGGTACTTCTTTAAAAAAGCCCAGCAGTTTATTGGCGTATTGCATGGCATCTTCCAGCTTGGTGGCACCTACGATGACTTGTAAGGGCGCCTCACCCGCTCCACCAAAGAAGCTTACCTGTACGGTTTGGACTTTCACACCCGGCAGCGCCTTTTCCAATTCGTTGCGGACTTGTTGGGCGTAGACGTCGGCGCGCAGGGTACGTTCTTCCTTGGGGATCATTTTTACGTTCACCTCGGCCAAATAAGGCGTGGCTTGTCCGCTCAAAACCCCGGAAGTACGACCAATGGTGCTGAAAATATCGGTGATCTCTGGCTTTTTTGGCCAGGTATTCTTCCACTTTGTTGACGGCAAGGTTGGTTTCTTTCAACGTACCGTCTTTGGGCATCAACCTTGATGATGAACTGACCCGCATCACTTTGGGAAATAAAAAGGCTGCGCCAATGTAACCCCCACCAATCAACCCGAAAGAAGCAATCAGCATAACAAAGGCTATGGCTACAACGGCCAAACTACCCGCCCAATGCCGGAGTACGACCTTCAACAAATCGGCGTAAGCATCGGTCATCCACACCAAAAAGCGCTCAAAACCAATCAGCAGCAAGTGCCCGGGGTTTTTAGGATTCAGCTTGGTGACTTTGGCTACCCGTGAAGCCAACATGGGGGTGACCGTAAAGGAGACCAACAGCGACATCAAGGTGGAGAACACCACCACCCAGGCAAACTGGCCCATGATGTTGCCTACAATACCTCCGGCCAGGGTAATCGGGAAAAACACCACCACGTCCACCAGGGTAATGGCGAGGGCGGTAAACCCGATTTCATTTCGGCCATCTGCCGCCGCCTGTCGACGGTTTTTGCCCATTTCGAGGTGGCGGTAAATGTTTTCCAAAACCACAATCGAGTCATCCACGAGGATACCAATCACCAAAGACATGGCCAAGAGGGTCATCAGGTTGAGGGTAAAACCCATCAAATACATGCCAATGAAGGTAGACACCAAAGAGGCCGGAATAGCGACCATGACAATCAGCGAGTTGCGCAAACTGTGCAGGAACACCAACATCACCAGGGCTACCAGGATGATCGCCAAACCAATGTCGTGCATCACCGCATCTACCGCGTCGCGCGTAAAATCGGTGGAGTCATTGGCGATGTTGAACTTGAGGTTTTCCTTCTTGAAGGATTCCTCCAAACTGGCAATTTTAGCTTTGATGCCATCCGACATCGTCACCGCGTTGGCATCCGGTTGTTTGAGGACGGTGATGCCAATCGCCGATTTGCTGTTGAGGCGCGAGAGGTCAACCATTTCTTTCAGGTCGTCTGAAACCTCGGCTACATCCCGCACTTTGATCAGGGTCCCAGAGTTGGAAACGCCCACGGTTACATCTTTGATGTCTTCCAGTGAAAGGAATTTACCCGCCAGACGCACGGTGATCTGTTCGTTTTCAGACTTTACTTTACCCGTTGGGAACTCCAGGTTGGCCGATTGGATGGCCATCACCAGGTTCAACAAAGACAAACCCTGGCTTTCCAGTTTTCGGCGGTTGATCTGCACTTTGATTTCGCGCTCCTGTCCACCAATCAAGTTGACCTGACCCACCCCGTCTACCTGCGAAAGGGCAGGTTTGATCCGTTGTTTGATCAAATCGTACTGCTGAGCCTGCGGCAAATTGGTGTTCACCGCAATACTCATGATGGGAAAATCGTCCGAGCTGAATTTGCCCAGCGCGGGGTCTTTCGCATCTTCCGGCAAAGTGGATTTTACCGCATTGATTTTGCGTTGCACATCTTGCAGCGCCACATCGGTATTGATCCCGTCTTTGAATTCAACAATTACCGTAGACAAACCTTCGAAGGAAGTAGAGCGGATCGAAACGATCTTTTCTACCCCGGAGATGGCGTCTTCAAGGGGTTTGGTCAAAGAGTTTTCAACCTCCGACGGCGAAGCACCCGGATAAATGGTACTTACCAGAACGATCGGGGCGTTGAACTTGGGAATGAGCTCGTAGCTCAAATAGGAATAGGAAACTAACCCTAGGAAGGTCATCACCGCAAAAAATACGATGATGAGCGAGGGCCGTTTGATGGCGATTTCGGTTAGTGTCATTTTTTTTAGGTTCGGGGGATTTAGGGTTCGGGGGTTCGGGGGTTCGGAGGTTCGAAGAATGGCACCTCGGCTACGCTCGGCGACCATTCTTCGAACCTTCGAACTACGAACCTTCGAACCCTCTTTCCCTTGGTTAATTATTCTTCAACTTTCACCTTCATGTTGTCTTCCAGGTTGATCTGTCCGGAGCTGACCACAGTTTCGCCAGCTTTGAGGCCGGAAAGCACCGCAGCAAAATCGCCGTAGATGTTGCCAAGCTGGACTGGGCGCAATTTGGCTACCCCATTTTCTACCACAAACACCTTGGCATCGCGGGCACTACCGACGATACACTTGCGGGGCAAGGCCAGAATCGAAGCGGAGCGACCAGTATTGAACTCAGCTACCCCATCCATGCCCGCCTTGAGGGGCGTAGCAGAAGGGTTGGCCAATTCAACCTCTACCAAAAAGCGTTGGGCATTGTCGGCTTTGACATCGATCAGGTTGACTACCCCGACAAAGGCTTTGTTGGGATAAACATCCGTACGCAGTTCTACCCGCTGGCCTTTTTTGATTTGCAGCACTTCATCATCGGTGAGGTACGCAGCCATTTTGAGGCGGCGAATGTCAATGATGTCCATTATTTTCATCGCTGGAGCCAGGAAAGCACCCTTTTCAACGGTTTTTCCTGAAACGGTACCCGAAATGGGCGCTCTCACGTAGGTCATGCTGATTTGTTTCTCCAACCCACGGATATTGGCTTTGATGTTCTCAATTCCGTTTTCAGCGTCATCCACTTGTTGTTGGGTTACCCCACCGTCACCAAGCAGGTTTTTGAGGCGAGTCACATCATTTTCGGCCTTTTTGAGGTTGATGCGCGCCAGGTCGAGTTGATTTTCCAGCAAATCGTTGTCAACGGCCAGGATCACTGCCCCTTCGCCGATGAAGCTCCCGTCCTTCACATTCAGGGTGGTAATGCGGCCCTGGGCCTCACTCATCACCGCCAATTGCTTATAGGGCTGAAATGTACCATTGATCTCAAATCCACCTTGGATGGTTTGGGTGCTCATGGTGGTTACTTTTACCGGGATTTCGACGGTACGTACCTGGGTCAGTTTGCCGTCGGCTTCAATTTTTTTCTTGTTGTCCCCAAGTTTCCAGGCTACGACAGCGGACAGGCCACCGATTACAAGCAAGGTCACGAGGATGCGGATGATATTTTTCATTGCGGTATGTTTGATAAAAAGGGTTATCAGGATGGTTTATTTGTACAATTGAGGGATTTTGCCGTTGGCGTAATCCAGGTCAACTTTTGCCAGTTGGTATTGCAGCAGGTTGCCCAGGAAATTGGACTGCACTTCGCGCATGGTTCTTTCGGCTACCAATACTTCGGTCACATTGGCCACACCTTCTTTGTAGCGCTTTTGGGTCACGTTGTACACCTCTTCGGCTACTTTGCGGTTTTCGCGCAAGGCATTCAAGGTATTCCAGTAACTGAGTACTTGTTGTTTGGCCTGGCTGTGCTGTAGCTGTAGCGATTGCATGGTTTGTTTGCGGTCTTCGGCAATCTTCAACATGTCAATTTTGACTTGCTCTACCTTGCTTTTTGCGGTAAAAACCATCAAAAATAGGAATGTTGACATTGAGGCCTATGGCGGAGAAGCTAAACCAGTTTTGGTCTTTACCCAATTCGCCAAATCCATTGCCTTGCCCCTGGAAATTGTAGTTGCCAAAAGCACGGAGGGTAGGCCAGGAGGTTGCGCGTAATTGGTCGGCGTTGAGTTGTTGCAGGGTGGTTTGTTGATCCAGCAGCGTCAGGTCCAGTTTGTTCTGGTAGCTGGCTTCCAGGTAAGTGGGATCGACGTTGGGCATCACCACTTCGCTGAGCGTATCACTCAACACCAGTTGAGATTCCTGGGGCATACTCATCGCAAACTTGAGGGCTTGCAAACCTTGCTCATAATTGAGTTCAAGGTTTTGGAGCTGGGTTTGCAGGGTGATCAGGTTGACGCGCAATTGGTCTACGTCCAGCTTTTTGGCCAAACCGTTTTGGTACTGCAGATCGGTTGCTTTCAGCAAACCACCCACTTGTTGGAGGTTGGCCTCAATCAGGTCTTTCTGCTTGGAAATGGTTTGTACCTGGTAATAGAGTTTCACCACGTTGTAGGCGACGTCCTCTTCGGTTTTGAGCTCCACCGTGCTGTTGAAGTTGCCCACCGCTTTAATCGCTTTGATGCCTACCCAGTATTGCTGGCTGTACAGCAATTGGTTGACTTCAGCTCCAGCCGTGGTGTTGAGGTCGGTACCAAATTGTACGGGAACCAGTTCGTCGGGTTTGCCCTGAAAAAAATTGGGAATCAGCTGGGTGGGTAACTTCGCGTTGTAGGTAAAACCCAAACTTGCATTTACCTGCGGCAATCCGGTACTTTTGTATTCGCGTATTTGCTCCAAAGATTTGCGGGTCTCCAGTTTTGCTTTTTGCAAGATGGGACTGTTTTTACAGCAAATTGAACACTTTCTTTTTACAGATAAAGTGCTTTGTGCAAAGAGGGCGCTGCTGAAAACGCTTACCAGCAGTACCAGCGCCACGCGGAGTGAATTTAGGAATCCTTCATAATAACTCATGGCAGTAGTCGGTTTATCTCCACAAATCACATTGTGGGTAATTGTTAAAGGGTTATACATTGGTGATTCAACCCATCAACCTCCAGCCGCTGCTTTGGCTTCCTGGAGGTATTTGGTCATTTTATCCAGCCCTTGTTCGGAAGCTACTCCGCGTACAAAGTGATAGATGTATTCTTTAAAAACCTGATCCGGTTGGAATTCCCGCACCGGAAACAGGGATTGATCAATGGGCAAATAGAGGCTGCCTACGTGCAGGCGGGCCATGATTTCGGGGTTGAGGTCCTTGCGGTAATCTCGCTGCACCCGCCTGGATCAGATCCATATCGCACACTTCATCGTGAAGATGACTCTCGATGGTTCGGAGGATCAGGTCTTCTTTGTTCTCAAAAAACTGGTACAACGTCTTTTGGATATTCCGAGTTCCCGGGCAATATCATCCATGCTCACACTTTTGATGCCGTACCGCATAAAGAGTGACTCTGCTCTGCGCATTATTTGCTTGCTCGTGTCCTTGTTGTCCTTGTTTTCCATATTCGGTGCAAATGTACGACTTAAAAACTTCGGAAACTTGAAAAGGTTTTAAAGTTTCCGAAGTTTTTTAAGTTTCTGGACAAAAGACAAGAAAAGCCCGATGAAAGTTTCCGCTTGGACGATATTTTTTTGATGGGCGGGGAAGCAGGGCAAGCGCATTAAAATTGTATTGACTTCCTTGGAGATATAGACTTGTTTTCAACTCGTTACCGGAGAAAAAGGACATGAGCACTCTGCAAGATTTCTGTCAAAAGTGAAAGACTATCGCCGTAGAGCAGGTCAACGCTTATCCCCTAAGTGGGTAAAAAGCAGCATGATCATTAGCTTCGATCATCAGTGGCGGAACCGGATACCGTGAGCTTGCCTGCCGTATGGAAGTTTTTCCAAACCAAGATATACCGATTGAAAGTTTTGGCCTCAAACATGGGGTTCCTTCATGTGACCATTCGGTCAATTTTGCGCAATGTTTGATTTACACCCCTCACTAAACTTTAGAACTTGGATGAGTGTTTGCTTTCCCTGTACCTGATTCGAGGAGTGGAAGGCCATTGAGTGGTAAAGGGCTTAAGTTCCCAATGTGACTAACCTCATGATTTCTTTGCAGAATTTTGTGAACGTAGTCGTGTTTTGCACAACAGAGCGGCTTGGTATGGGCATGACCTTCAAGCTTTTGGAGAATGCGTCTTCCCGAACTTCCCTCGCATTGCCCGTCAACTGATTCGGCGCCTGGGCTGTAAAAGATGCTGTTTTTACTTTGATGCCTTACACTCGGCCAAAAAAACTTTAGCAGCCATTCGCAAAGCGGATGCCACTTTACATTCAGGTCAAGCGCTACTGCTAGAACGCTTATACCTTTAAATGAAGCTATGTATGGAATTGAATCAACCCATTTTCGCTGAAACTACCGAAAAGGACATGGCAGATGCGGAAACCCCGTAAAATCGAACTTTATCTCAACAAAGCCGCAATTCCAAAAGGCTGGACAGGTATTGAGCGATTAGTTAAAGTTACTCGTAGTGGGCTGCGCAAGGGAAAACCCTTTAACTTCATCAGTCTGTACATCCTAAGCAAACCCATCGATGAGGCTCGCCAGTCCTGGTTGCGTAAGGCCAGCATTGGCATTGAAAATTCTGCTCCATCCCTGACGAAAGATGTAAACCTCAAAGAGGATGATATGACCATTAAAGAGACAAAACCTGCCACGGCTGTCGCTTGCTTGGCCAATACCCTAGCCTTGAATTTAATCCGTTTGGCTGATATAACTGACCCATCAAAGTAATTTTTTCGCCCTTTTCTCCAACAGAAGTCAATGAACTTTTGAGGTTGTTCGTCCTCAAACGTAATGATTTTAGAACTTAACAGCCTCTGCTCCTCAAAGGGGGAGTATGTATGAGGTAAGTCAACATTTCTCCTACCTTTTGTTCGACAAAAGGTAAAATATTGACCTAACCCCCTCGCGTGGCTGTACTCACTGAGGGTCGGGGGGTGTTTAGATTGCGTATGCGGGATTTTGCGCTGCTTCTGCCGGAATGGGAGTTTAATGCGTCAAGCTCCCGTGGGCGGGGGGGGGGGGGAGGAGGGAAAACGTACGTTGGAAATTTCCGCTTTGATGGAAAAACACTAAAAACTAAGCGGCTATAGCAAAGCGTAATAAGAAGTAATATTGATACTTTTTGCAGCTTTGTTGCTCTTTTTTTGTAACCACGACGGACCACGAGGTTTGGCACGACGTTTTCTTTTGGGGGGACGCGCTTGCGTCGTTGGACGCCTTCGGCGTAGAGCGACAATATTTTTTTCGGGAACGCGGATGACGGGGACAGGGCGGATTTACGCGATTTTTCACTGTTTCGGCGCGATTGGGATAAGATTTAGCCACAAAGTTTTTTTTTTTTTTTTTTTTTTTTTTTTTTTTTTTTTTTTTTTTTTTTTTTTTTTTTTTTTTTTTTTTTTTTTTTTTTTTTTTTTCCCCACAAAGAAACCATTTTCTTGGGGATTCAGCCAGCTTTCCCCCTGGTCTTCCCCCAGCTGTCTTCGTAAGTAGAAAAGAACTTTGCTACAGGCAAAGCAAAATCCGCGTAAATCCGCCTAATCCGCGTCATCCGCGTTCCCATTGTTGTCGCTTTGGAATGGATAAAGCGGAATGATGCATTTTTTGATTGAACAATAGGGGACCTGAGCCTGGTATGTAGTTGTAATGCCTTAACCTTACACCCCTCTGCGTTTCAAAAACGCCTCCACCACATTCCGCGCCAGCCGCAATTGCTCCGCCTCCATTCCACTTCATTCACCACCAGTTCATCGCCACTTTCGCCATTTTCGCCCCCATAACGTTCGATCCAGAAACTGGAAGTTTGACTCCGCTTCCTTGATGATGCACACATGTTGTTCGCCTACCTGCACCTTGCAGGAGAGGATTGCCATCCGCAGCTTGTTGGACGATGAGGTAATTCAAAGGGATTTGGGCCAAAATTGACCCAGCTTGAAGTATGCTGGATCCATGGTTGTACACCCACGTGGAGGTAAGTTGAACTAATACGATAGCTATGAGATATGATGACGCGGATCAGGCGGATTTTCGCTGATAAATCCGTGTTCATCCGCTACACCCCGCGTCATCCGCGCTCCTATTGTAGTCGCTTTAACCTGACTTCTTCCACAATGTTAGTTCAAAATAAAGTATAAAACCACCAAAAATGCCACCGCAATAAATGCCCGACCCGCCAGGGGTACTCTCAATGTCGACCCGCACATCTCTGGTTTTGCGGTTCTGAAAGGTGCGGCGCTCCGGGCGGGGATGCCATTGGCCCCGCAATGGGGCGCTTCGGCCTGCTCGAACTGCCCGGCGCGCGCTCGGCGTGTTCCTTTCGCTGAGCTGTCCCTTGGAGCTGTTGGAGCAACGTTCCTTGCCTTGTCTGCGACAGGGGTTCATCCTGGCTCCAGGTAACCGATTTTCTACGTTGTTTCCCCTGTTTCCGGATGCGGGCCCCGATGTTTCTGGTCATGAGTACAGTGCTTTGTGGACAAATAAGGAGGGTGAAAAGTTCCGTGAAGTCGTTTTTTGTACAAAGCAGGGTGGGGGATGGAAGTTTGTTTTGGTCATGATTGAAGAATTTTACACCAGGGATTGTGCTTTGCATGTGGCTCAGCAACCTCATGCGCTTTGGGCAAAAATACAGGGGTGCAATGCATCGTTTCGATGCCCACCGTAGTTTGGTTGCGCTTACCTGTGGAAGCAGATTTTGGGTAAACTTTACGAAAAAACAGCAAAATAAAACGATTTAATGGCATAATTATGCCAAAATATTTCTTCCGTGGCCAAAGAAATTTCTGGAAAACACCATCGCTTGAGAAGCTTATTAAAAGCATCGAACATAGATCAGCAAACGCTTGCTGACAAACTTTCTGTTAATCAGTCGGTTCCATCAAAGCAAAATGGATTGAATGGAAAGAACGAAAAGACTTTTTACGGACCGTGGGGTGCCCTTGAAAAGTGAAATATGAGTTGCTCCAGCAGATATTTTTGAAGAACCTGAAACCATCAGAAGGCCAAGGCTTGCAGGAACAACTGCCGAGATCAAAGCGGAACTGGCCGCGAGTCGCGAGGAGTTGAAGCAGGTGCTGGAGGGGATGCAGGAGTTGAAGGGGATGTTGAAGAAGGAATAAACTCGGGTTTGTAGCGCTTATGAGTTCAAATACATCTATCATCTTGTAACCCCACTTTAGTCGGGGGTTCAACCTCCCCTGTACTTCAATATCTATCATCTTTCCAGAGCGCGCATCTACTAGAATTTCTTGATGTAAACCCCTGGAAGGATGTTAGATGTGATGAGTGCAAGTGCTTTGACTCCACCCGTTGAAACGGGCGGTTACAAGATGCTAGATGTGGTTGGTGCTAATACCTGGAAGATAGATTTGTGTTCAAGCC
>NZ_JADKCX010000155.1 GCF_016718685.1 Haliscomenobacter sp.
TTTAATTTCTAAAGCCCATACGGGTTGGAGTGTTTTACCACTAAGTCCTACCATATCGACTTCTCCATTGTTCCATCTTGCATACCAAGGAGTGAACGAAGTGCGATGCATCCACTGTGCAAAAATGGCTGTCTCGGTCATTGCTCCCATGGCTTCGTCCAAAGGCTGCAATGAGGCAAATAATGCAGCACGAATAGAAGGGTTGGTGAGGTAAATTTTAAAAAAATTGTCGCGCTGAAACTTTTTACCTGCTTGATCGATTCTACGCACAATTTTAACTAAAAAGGAAGCTTCTAAGTATTCTAAATATTTTTTTATTGTATGCTTTTGTATCCCTGATTGCTGACTTAGGTTTTCTAGTGAAAACTCATTGGACGTATTGTAGGCAATAGTTGTGAACAACGCATTAAGTTCTTGAACATCGGTTATCCCATACAAACTTGGGAGGTCACGTAAAAGTACTTTTTCGATTACATCATTTCGTATAAACCGTTCAGGATTACTTCGGACGGCTTCAGAAAATATCGCCTCAGGATACCCTCCAAAGTTAATGTAGGCTAAAAAATGTTTATTTAACTGTTGAATATCAATGGCTCGGAAGAATCGTGCGGGGTTTTCGCCCCATTGCAATGATGTAGAACTAAGCAAGTGGCTTAAGTTTTGCATCGTAATGAACTCATAAAAGGTGAGTGGTGGTAACATAAAATCGGTAAAACGCCCTGCTCCGCTTTCTTTGCTTTTGTACTGCAAAGCAGCGGCAGCCGATCCAGACACAATTATTTTGCATCTCGGTAACTTTCCATGAGTGATTTTAGGTGTACATCCCAATTTTTGGTGTATTGTATTTCATCAAAGATGACGAACCAATCATCACTTTCTTCCAAGCTACCAATTGCCTCTCGACCATAGTTGAACAATTGCTCTAAACTGATTTGAGTGTAAATGGGATTTTCAACGGTAATGAATAATATGCGCCGGGGATTGATCCTATCTTTGAGCAGCTGTTGAACGAAATGATAAAGCATAACCGTTTTCCCTACCCGACGAGGCCCCATCAATACAACTGACCTTTTTACACTTCTGTCTTTCGCAAGGGCATAAAAATGTTGAAAATAGGCCCGGTGGGGCATTTGTTGGAAATACTGGTCTATTTCCCCTGAAATCCACCAGGGATTTTCAAACCGTAAGCGGTCTAAAATTTGCGGAATAGCTATTTTTTTTAGCATTATTTTTCTTATTTGACTATAAATGCAAAAATAAGCTAATTATTTTTATCTTATTTAGTTTTTTTAATCGAAATAAGCAAAAAATAGGCGTATTTTTTTACTTATTCAAGAATAGCCTTTCGAAAGTTGATTGGAAATATCTATTAATGTTATTTCAATAGCTTTTTGAATTTTTCAAAAGGAATGAACCTCACAAAAAAGTTTGTAAAACCCAACAACCCTGATCATCTATACAACCTTTGTAAAATTTTCTAATTCAAGATAAGATTTATAAACAGTCAAAAAATCGAGAAAAAAAGCATCCAGGGGATCAATGGAGCCTTCTTGCAACATTTTCATCATCTTTAAACCATCAAACTCTCCGCTCTCGATTCTTCCTTCCAATCCCATTACTATTTTTGATAATTCAAATGTTGAATGATCAAAACGCATAGAGTATTGTTTCTCTAGTTTAGGGTCTTCAAGAAATTTCAGCTTCTGATAATACAAAAAAAATTGATTCTGAATATAATATTGCTTTAAAGCTAAATGATTGTATACTTTCCTTATGTCTTGATTTGATAAATAAAATAATTCACCAAGTAAAGACGACGTCCATAAATTGCCATGGCGCCCAAAAGTTCATTGAACTCCCTCCCCATTTTTCCATCTGACAAGATGGGAAGCAATGCTCTATCACTTTTACCCAAATATATTTTATTGATTACATTCTCCGAAACCAAGTCCAAAAAGTTAGAATTGACTCTAGAGGTTCCTTCACCGAACTGATCTTTGGCAAACTCCAGGAGTTCGTTCTTTAGTTGGTAGAAACAAGAATTGACTCCCATCTTATTCAGTCGATATACATCGAAATTTTTACCCCTCCACCAGCGTCCCAATACTCTCCCCTCTCACAATCCGCATTAAATTCTCATGCACATTGATGTCAAAAACCACGATCGGGATGTTATTTTCCTGGCAAAGCGTGAAAGCAGTCATGTCCATAACCCCGAGGCCGAGGCTAATGACTTTGGTGTAAGTGAGGGTATCAAATTTGGTGGCGGTGGGATCTTTTTCGGGATCGGCAGAATAGATGCCATCCACCCGGGTACCTTTGAGAATGACGTCGGCGTTGATTTCGTTCGCGCGGAGTGCGGCTGCCGAGTCGGTGGTGAAATAAGGGCTACCGGTGCCCGCTGAAAAAATAACCACCCGGCCTTTTTCGAGGTGGCGAATTGCCCGGCGGCGGATGTACGGCTCCGCGATTTGTTTCATCTCAATGGCCGAGATGAGGCGGGTATAAATACCATGCCCTTCCAGGGCGCTCTGTAAGGCCATGCCGTTGATTACGGTAGCCAACATCCCCATGTAATCGCCTTGTACGCGCTCAATCCCTGATTTGCTAGCCGATAATCCCCTAAAGATGTTGCCACCACCGATGACTACGGCCACTTGTACGCCAACGTCGACAAGAACCTTGATTTGGTTGGCGTAATGGTGCAACATCGAGGCGTCGATGCCAAATTGCTGGTCGCCCATTAAGGATTCTCCACTGAGTTTAAGCAGGATGCGTTTGTATTTGAGCTGCATGCGCCGAAGCTGGTTTTTTGGTTTGATTAGCCCTTTTCAGGGATGATCTAAAGTCGGGGTTGAAGATATAGGTTTTGGTCGATAACTCATAACGACCAAAATCAGACACTTGCTAAAAACAAAAAAGGCGAACCGGAAAGTTTTCCGATTCGCCTTTCTGGATTAACCCAGTTTCACGTGCTTGAAGCCCGTAGCGGCCAAGTCTTTATCGATGGACTTGAGGTAAGCCGCGATGGTCAGTTTGTTGTCCTTCACGAAGTCCTGGTTAACCAGGGTACTTTCTTTGTAGAACTTGTTCAAACGGCCCAAGGCGATTTTTTCAAGCATTTCTTCAGGTTTGCCTTCGTTGCGCGCCAGTTCTTTGCCAATTTCAATTTCTTTTTCTACTACACTTGCATCAACATCGTCCTTGTCCAGGGCGACGGGGTGCATGGCAGCTACCTGCATGGCTACGTCGCGGCCAGCATCGTAGAAGTTGTCGGCAGATTTGTTCAAACCTACCAGTACACCCGCTTTGTTGCCCATGTGGATGTAAGGACAAACCATGGCTGCTTCAAGGCGTTCGTATACGACGTCAATTTTTTCACCAATTACGCCAACTTGCTCGATGGCTTTTTCACCGATGGTAATGTCTTCGTATGGCAAGGCCAACAGCGCTTCCAGGTTTTCTGGAAACTCGGCCAGAGCGAGTTCCGCAAAACCGCGGGTCAGGGCGATGAAATCTTCGTTTTTGGCAACGAAGTCGGTTTCGCAACCCAGTTTAACGATGACACCATGGGTTTTGTCTGCTGACACCAGGGCCAATACACAACCTTCAGTAGTTTCACGATCTGCACGCTTCAGGGACAATTTTTGTCCTTTTTTGCGCAGCAAATCGATCGCTGTATCGAAATTCCCTTCAGCTTCGGTCAATGCATTTTTGCAGTCAGACATACCGGCACCGGTCATGTCGCGCAATTTTTTTACATCAGCGGCAGAGATGGTAACGCTCATCGTAAATGTTAATTTATATGTTGATGAATGGTTGGAGATAGGGTTCAAAGGTTCGGGGTTCATGAGTTCGGGGGTTCGTAAGTTCTAACGGCTAAGGCAAAACCCTCGAACCTTCGAACTCACGAACCCTCAAACCTTCGAACCCTCCTAACGTACCGCTTCCTTTTCAGCTTTAACCGCTTTGCGTTCTTCCAAACCTTGGCGGATGGCTTCTACCATATAATCGGTGATGATTTTTACGGATTTATGTTCGCGGGTTAGCGTCAAACGTTCTTTTTTGGTCACACTGGTCAAAGTACCATCCGCCAGCATGCGGTCGATGTTTTGCATTTTCTTCACCGAACGGCGAATGGTTGCAAAGTTGGTCATCATCCCTCCCAACCAACGGTCGGCGATGAAGGGCATGCCTACCGTTTTTGCTGCTTCTGATACGATATCGCGAGCTTGCTTTTTGGTGGCAACAAACATGATTTTTTTACCGCTCTTGGCCATTTGACGCATGGCGTTGGCTGCACGATCCAGTGCATCAAGGGTACGGTTCAAATCGATGATGTGGATACCTTTGCGCTCCATGAAGATGTATGGAGACATTTTTGGGTTCCACTTTTTCTTGAGGTGGCCGAAGTGAACGCCGGCATCCAAAAGTTCCTTATAAGTAGGCTTGTCCATTATTCCGGATTGAAAAATTAGAAAGAAAACTTTTCCACAAATACGCGTTCCATTAACGCTTGGAGAACTGGAAGCTCTTGCGCGCCTTTGGCTTACCGTATTTCTTGCGTTCAACTTCGCGGGCATCGCGAGTAAGGAACTTACGGTCTTTCAATGGCTTGCGGAAGTCTTCGTTCAACTGGATCAGGGCACGGGAAATGGCCATGCGCACTGCTTCAGCCTGGCCTTTAAAGCCACCGCCATTCACGTTAACTTTGATGTCGTACAGGTTAACTACCGCTACTTCTTGCAACGGAGCCATAACCGCAATTTGTACGTGCGTTTGTGGGAAGTATTCCTTGTAGTCACGGCCATTTACCTCAATCTTGCCTTCGCCTTTTTTAAGATAAATCCGGGCTACAGATGACTTTCTCCTCCCGGTGGCATTAATTTGTTCAGTCGTCATGTTGACTTAATGATCCCAAGGTAATCACCTTGGGTTGGTTAATCCCACGAACCACCCCACGTACGAGGACGTAGGCTTTCGCGGGGGAAGATTTTTACTTCTTGAAAGTCAGCTCAATCGGTTGTTGCGCCTGGTGTGGATGATTGGCACTTTCGTACACGAACAATTTTTTCACCATGGCACGACCCAAGCGGTTCTTAGGCAACATACCCTTGATGCCACGCTCTACCACATAGATGGGTTTGCGAGACAAGAGGTCTTTAGCCACCATGCGCTTCTGACCACCCTGGAAACCAGAGTAAGTTTGGTACTCTTTTTGGTTGATCTTGTTGCCTGTAAAGCGTACTTTGCCTGCGTTCAAGATGATCACATAATCACCCGTATCAACGTGAGGGGTGAAATTCGGTTTGTTCTTGCCACGCAAAATGTGGGCAACCTGAGAGAACAAACGGCCAGCTGTAACTTCGCCTTCAGCGTCGATTACATACCACTTGCGCTCCAAGTTTTCCTTCTTCGCATGAACCGTTCTATAACTTAACGTATCCACTTGACGATGTTTTTGTAAAGTCAATTAAAATTCAATTCTTCGGTGCTTTCTAGCTCAGCTGGCATCACGCCTCCCCCTAAAGCGGTGCAAATGTAAAGTGCTTTTTTTCTTCTTGCAAGCTTTTTTCAAAAAAAATTATCAACTATTAAAACATAAGTGCTTGAAAAACAGTAAAATTTTTGAACTGCTTTTTTATTCATCACCAACCAACCGGATGAGCCTAAGTTGATTCTTTATCAAATTGAATTGCGCAATTCATAAGAATAGAGTAATTTTGCAGCCCTATGGAGAAGAAAACCACCATTTTACCTATTTTGGCTCTTGAGTTTGATGAGCTTTTTGCTGCTGAATGGCTGCAAAAGTGAATTTGAACAGATTCGTACCAGTGGCGATGTAAAGAATATTTACGCCAAAGCCCTGGAATATTACCAGGCGGAAGAATGGCAAAAGTCACAAACCCTCTTGGAAATGATCATCCCCAACGTAAGGGGAACAAAGGAGGCAGAGGATGTGTTCTTCAAGTACGCCTATTCGTTCTACAATTTACAGAGCTATACGTCTGCCTCTTACCACTTCAAAACCTTTGCCAATACTTATGGTGCCAGTCCTTTGCGGGAAGAAGCAGAATTCATGTCGGCTTACGCCCAATACCAGGAGTCACCTACTTTTCGTTTGGATCAGGGTAATACCAATCAGGCCATCGAGGAGTTCGAATTTTTTGTCAATTCCTATCCGGATAGCAAGCGGGTTGCGGAATGTAATAAATTGATTGATCAATTGCGGTCAAAACTGGAAACCAAGGCTTTTGAGGAAGGAAAATTGTACTTCAATTTGCGGTACTACCAATCGGCAGTGAGTTCATTCGAAAACCTGCTGAAAGATTTTCCTGAAACCAAAAATGCCGAAGAAGTGCGTTTAATGATCCTGCGTTCGTACTATGACCTGGCGGTCAATAGCATTCTGGACAAAAGGGAGGAACGTTTCAAAGAGTGCCGCCGTCTGGCTGCAGAGTTTTTGGAGCGCTACCCCAAATCGGTCAGTTTGCGTGAAGTACAGAGCATTCAGGATAATTCCAATAAACAGTTAAAATTGTTGACCAATGTCCGATATCAAAACCAAAGTGCAGGGTCTGGATCCTAACGTGCGTGCGCGCAACATGGACGCAATAGCCCGCAAATCGGCTAATATATACGAATCCCTGGCGATCATCACCAAACGTGCTCGTCAATTGAGTGTAGACCTCAAGCACGAATTGCACAACAAGCTGGAAGAGTTTGCAGTAAATTCTGATACCATCGAGGAAATCAGCGAAAACAAGGAGCAAATCGAAATCTCCAAGTTTTATGAGCGTTTGCCCAATCCGGCCATCATTGCTACCGAGGAATTCCTCAACAACGAAATTGCTTTCCGTTATGTTGAGCGGAAAAAACGCCCTCAAGAATAGTTGAATAGTTAGGGTTGAATGTTGAAAAGAAGTTTTTAAGTAAAACAGTCCATCTTGCTTAAAAACTTAAAAACTTCTTTTCAACCCTTCAACATTTCAACCCTTCAACTCCAAAGAAGTGTTGCAAGGCAAAAAAATCATCCTCGGCATCTCCGGCAGTATTGCTGCTTACAAATCGGCTATACTCACCCGCCTACTCATCAAAGCTGGAGCAGAGGTACAAATTCTGATGACGCCTTCGGCGCAAACCTTCATCACGCCACTTACCCTTTCTACCCTTTCCAAGCGGCCAGTATTCAGTGAAGTAAGTTCGGAATCAAGCTGGAACAACCACGTTGAGCTAGGCTTATGGGCGGATGTTATGGTGATTGCTCCCGCAACCGCCACTACCTTGGCCAAGCTGGCCAACGGCATTTGTGACAATATTTTGGTGGCCGCCTATCTGTCTGCGCGTTGTCCGGTGTTTTTTGCGCCAGCAATGGACTTGGATATGTGGCACCATCCGGCCAGCCGCAACAATGTGCAACGTTTGCAAGGGTATGGCAACCATTTAATTCCTGTGGGTGTTGGCGAATTGGCCAGTGGGCTCTCTGGTGAAGGCCGCATGGCCGAACCCGAAGAAATTGTCGATTATCTGGAGCAATTTTTCACCCAAAGTCAAGACCTGAAGGGCAAAAAAATCCTGCTCACCGCTGGCCCCACTTACGAACCCATCGATCCGGTACGCTTTATCGGCAACCGCTCATCGGGCAAAATGGGAATAGCCCTGGCCGATGCCGCCACCCGCCGCGGAGCAGAAGTGACGCTTGTACTCGGTCCTTCAAAACTAAGCCCGCAAGAAAAAAATGTACGGGTCATCAAAGTGGAAACGGCTCGTGAAATGCATGAGGCAGCCCTGCGGCACTTTCCTCAGTCTGATGCGGCCATCCTGGCAGCTGCGGTAGCCGATTACCGCCCAAAAACCGTAGCGACCGAAAAAATCAAGAAAAAAGGCGAGGAATTGCAACTCGACTTGGTCAAAAACCCGGACATCGCTGCCGATTTAGGACAAACGAAGAAGCCGGGGCAGTTGTTGATCGGATTTGCGCTGGAAACCAACGACGAAGAACAACACGCGCAGGGCAAACTGGAAAGAAAGAACTTCGACTTCATCGTATTGAATTCTTTGCGCGATTCTGGTGCTGGTTTCAACCACGATACCAATAAAATCAGTATCCTTTTCAGGGACAATAAGAAACGTGATTTTGAGTTAAAGTCAAAACATGCCGTAGCGGAGGACATTCTCCAGGCAATGATCGATTTGTTCAAGGTTTAATTGGCTAATGCTATGCGTAAGTTAGGTATACTCATCTTCTTGCTGGTCTTCGGGCTATCTTCTCTTGCTGCCCAAGAACTCAACTTTACGGTTAAAGTCAACATTCAACGGTTGCTTACCGCCGATCCAGCCGTATTCAATGGCTTGGAACAATCGCTCAAAGAATTTGTCAACAGCAGCAAATGGACAGAAGACGAGTTTCGCCCCGAAGAGCGGATCAAAGGCAACATCCTGCTGACCATCAACGGAGAGGCAACCGATAAAAGCCAAAAAACGATTCCCAACGTCTATACGGCAGAATTGGCCATTCAGGCTTCGCGCCCGATTTTTGGCAGCAATAAGGAAACAACCTTGTTCAACTTTATTGATCGCGAAATCACGTTTAAATACGAGCAGTTTCAGCCCCTTCAGTTCAGCAAAACCCTTTTTAACGATAACCTCTCGCAGGTCGTGGCTTTTTATATCCACATCATTTTGGGCATGGATTACGATTCTTTTGCCCTGAATGGTGGGTCCGACCATTTTCAGGCGGCCCAAAATATCGTCAACGTTGCTCAAAGCGCCGCAGCAGTACAAGGCCGCGGCTGGAGTTCCATTGAAGGCAACAACCGCAATCGCTTCTGGATCGTTGAAAACTGGCTGTCGCCAAGGATGAAACCGATGCGCGAACTTCAATACGTATATCATCGTTTGGGTTTAGACCAAATGTCGCAAGACCCGGCCAAAGGGCGTTCGATCATCTCCAAGACCCTCGAAAACGCCCGGAAGTCCTTTGATACCTACCCGAATACCATTCTAATGCAATTGTTCCTTTCGGCAAAATCGAAGGAAATTATGGAAATTTTCCGCATGGGTACGCCCGATGAAAAAGATCGGGTGGCCGACGTGATGTCGCGGATTGACCCCACCAACGCCAACAATTACCGGCAATTGCGGCAATAGTGGCCCTGCTCGAATTTACCGATCGTGGAATATATTGTGCCCAGGCAGACGTGTACATCGACCCCTGGAAGCCCGTCAGACGTGCTTTAATTACCCATGGACACGGCGACCATGCTCGGCCAGGACATGATTATTATTTGTGTACACGTACCGCCCGCCCGGTGATTCGCCATCGTTTAGGGCCCATCAATATTGAAACCGTAGACTATGGTGAATTTCGCTTGATCAATGGCGTGCGCTTTTCCTTCCATCCTGCTGGACACATCGTCGGCTCGGCCCAAATCCGGGTTGAATACCAGGGCGAAATTTGGGTAGTTTCCGGGGATTACAAACTCGAAAACGACGGACTTGCGGAAGCTTTCGAATCCGTTCCTTGCCATACTTTTATCACGGAATGCACTTTCGGATTGCCCAGGTACAAATGGCAACCCCAGGCACAGGTTTTTACCGACATCAATGCCTGGTGGGCCCAAAATCAGGCAGAGGGAAAAACCACGGTACTGACTGGTTATGCCCTCGGCAAAGCCCAGCGCATCATGCAGGGGCTCAACCCTGAAATCGGCCCTATCTTTACCCACGGAGCGGTAGAAAACGTCAATGAAGTATTGCGTGCCCAAGGCATTCCACTGCCCAAATCAAGTCGCCTGGCGCAAAACACCAAAAAAAATCAAATTGCCGGAGGCATCATCATTGCGCCACCTTCAGCTGTGGATGCACCCTGGGTGCGGCGTTTTACCCCTTCATCGTTGGGCATTGCCTCGGGTTGGATGGCCATCGGGGATGCACACCGCCAGCGCAATGCCGATCGAGGCTTTATCCTCAGCGACCACGCCGATTGGGACGAATTGAATCGGGCCATTGCCGCTACGGGCGCTGAAAATATCATCGCTACCCATGGGTATACCGAGCAATTTAGCCAATGGTTAATCAAGCAGGGTTACAATGCGCAGGCGGTGAAGACGCAGTTTGAAGGGGAGGTATTTGACGAAGAAAAAGCCAACAAGAGTAGAAAATAATATTTTTTTAATGCTTTTCTCCTAACGTTTTCTCCACCCGCGTCATATATACTTGACAGCTCAACTTTTTCACTTAACAATCACAGAGGGAATGAACACGTCAGTATGTGTCCAAAAAAATTGTGTACTCCGGTCCTAAGTAGACTTAACCCTGAATTATTTATTCATTTTGCTGACCATTGGCTTGGATGCAATAATACAACCCTTAAATTACGTGCAGAGATACTTTTGGGTTTTAATTGCATCCATAACAAACAACCTAATAATTAGTGAACCAGTAAATCATCCAAGCCGTGGCCAGAATTTAAATAGCAAAAAATGATAGCATTGGATTATTTGCCACTGATCGCAATGGGCGGCATATTGGGGCTGTTGGGCCAATCCATTAGAGTGCTCATAGGTTTGCGTAAAACCGTTCAGATCGCCGCCGCAAAAGAATCTACCCTGAGCAAAGAAATAGATTTCCGTCGATTGTTGATTGGCCTCTTTATGGGGCTGGTGATCGGTTGTTTGAGCTTACTCCTGATCCAACAAGCCCCCGATGAACCGCTGATTGGCAACAACATCGTCGCCATAATCGCCATTGGTTACGCTGGAACAGATGCCACTGAAGGACTGTTTAACATTTATCCCCCACCTAAAACCAAACGTGAGCAGAATTCTGATTCAATTGGGTGAAATGTACATGTGTAAATGTATATTTGCAAAGTATACATTTAAGTTTCGCCCAATAATCAGTTAGGTATATGGATCATGATGAATTTTTACGCATGTTGGATTCAGGCGATGGTGACCAATTGGAAGCTTTAACTGTTATGATCAATAAGTTAAAAGCAGTTCACCAGCTAGCTGCTCAGAATCTGGTTCAAATATTAGTGAGTATGATATTGATGAAATTATTGAGGACTCAATTTTCGTATTCATACAAAAATGAGAGATGAAAGTATAACAATTACCTCAAAGGTTGAAGCATATATTTTTGGCATTGCTAAACTTAAATTGCGGGAGTTTTACCGGATTAAAGAAAAACAAAAGAAGGCGATGGAAGCTTTAGGGTTACTCAATGAAGAAGAAACAAAAGAAACTGAGCAAGATGTGGATTTGGATTTGGTTATCAGGTATTTGGAAAACTTAAACCCTATTTGTCAAGACTTGATAAAACTTAAATTTTGGGGAGACAAAACACATGCAGAAATATCAACGTCAATACCAGAATTACTCAATGATAACAACAGTAGACAACGATTGCGTTACTGCCTCGGACAATTGAGGCAATTTTTTTTAGAGAATATTAAAAATTGAAACTATGGCTATTTCACCACAAGAACTAGAAAACCTGGAATCGTTCCTGAAAGGAACTTTATCAGACGATGATACAAGTAAGTTCACCCTTAAGCTGCAAGAAGATCGCGCTTTTTTTTGAAGAAGCCACAATCCTATGCAAAATTGATCCAAACAATCCAAATAGCGAATCCTGATCGGATAAAGGTCAAAGCATTAATGAAAGCCGCGCCTCGTACTTCAATAATAAGGCGCTTGCGGCCTGTGTTGAGTGCGGTAGCAACGTCAGCAATCCTAATCGTAGCCTTATTTTGGGTTGTTTCTACGCCACGAGATACCAAAGCATACCGACAATTGGGTTTTCCTGCCGAAATTTATAGCTTACAAGATCAAGCAGAGGCACGTTCAGAAGCGGAGGTGAAATTTGATAAGAAAAGATTTGGGGAGGCGGCTAAGCTATTTGGGGAAGAATACCGAAAAACTACAAATAGAGATTTACTTTTCAACTATGCGGTTGCCTCAATGAGGGCTGGGCACTTTTCACAGGCAGAAGCTGTTTTTAAAAAACTTGCAAAATCTGATTATAACCATAACCAACAGGCAGAATTGTTTTATGCACTGAGTTTATATTTGAGCGGTAAAGAAGAGGAAAGCAAAAATGCAATAACAGGTATGCTTGAGCATGAAGCATATCGAAATAAGGAGGAAGTCCGAAAATTGTTGACTAAAATTGAAAAAAATAAAAAAAAGTAAACATTCTGCCTAACGTTTTATGGGGTATGATCATAAAGGAATGTTGATTGGTTTCATCGATTAAAGCAATATAGTTATGCCGTCTAATCCAATACCTGGAGTATGGAAACAGAGAAGACTGGGAACTCTTCGTATTCCCCCTCCTGAAGCTTCTAGAGCTATTACACAGCACGAGAATAAAGCGCATTACCTACAATCTGTTCAGGTAGGTGATGATATTCGCTACTGTTTTCAGGGTAAAACCTCACAATTGCAAGAGGCCAACTATAGCTTTGAAGAAGCATTTTGGTTTGTACCAGAAATGTTGCAGTTCGTTGAATACCAAATCGATCCACTTACCAATCAAGTAGTCATTCACCCGCCCACGCCCAATGCTGAGCCAATAACAGGAGCAGAAAAAATCAATTTCATTTTTGAAAAAGTTTTACTTAACCTCACGCCAGAAGGTAGAACCATTTTGGCACCTTCCTCCGAACATCCATGCGAAGCGGATGAAGAATCTGCGGATCTTTCTCACACTGCAGGCAGTAGCAATTGTGTGAAATCTATTGTTATGCCGGATAGAAGATGAAGGCAGAAGTTTTGCAGCTGAAAGTAGAAGTATTGCAGATGAAGGCAATTTTTTGTTGTTTTACCTTAAAGACGAAGATAAAATATATCGGACGGATGCTTCCCTGCATTATGAAGTGCGTTTTAACAACTACTTAATCCCAATGCTCTCTTCAGACATGTCAATTTGGTGGTACAAAATTCCCAATCGTTTTTTGGACAGCGATGATTGTGCCCGGGAAACGGCCCAGGAAGTTTTAAAGTTGTGGCACGAGGATCGACAAATTTATCTGGATGCTCTAAATGCCAATCCGAAACTGGAATCTAAATTTTACATCGGTGTTTACCAGCGGTCCTATTTCTGTGATGAATTACAAATGAGATTCACGAATTTTGCCAGAATTGGCAATGACCATACCATCCCCGTGGAATTCAATATTTTTGAATACACGGGCATCACCTATCAGCCTTTGCGCAAAGATCTTTTAGGTTAAGTTATTTCAATTCGATTGTTAACTTACATAGCTCAATCATCATGGCCATCATAAATTTGGGATTCAAAAATCAGACGTCTCAAGAAACAGTTCAGAGTATCGTGGATAAGGTTGTAAAAACCCGCGATCGCTCTGATGAAAGTACGTTGACCAAAGTGCTGAATGTAGAGCAAGCCATCGGGGATTACCTCGATAAACAACCTTCTACTGATCGAGGTGACGAAAAGTCGAACGAAGAACTGCTTAACGATGCCTTAAAAGCGATGGAAGAATGTGAACGAAGGCTCCACCAAGTTTGGCAACTTGAACTGAGTGGACACAGCAATAAACGACCAAGGGGGACTCAATAGCATCCTCGAAGGCCTTAAACTCAGCGACCCAGATAACTTGGCATTTGTAGAACTAGAACAAATATCGCCTGAGCTGGACCCCAAAGTGATCCACAGCTCAGCAATTTGTATGGTCTGAAAAACATTGAATGCGAAAAGGCCTGGAGCATTTCCAAAGGCAAAGGCATCATCGTCGCTGTGATTGATTCTGGACTTAATATCCAGCATGTGGATATTGCGCAAACCTTGCCCGCGATGTTGATCAAAATATCATAGGATACAATTTTGTCAAGGAAGGTTCGGTAATGAGCGATGAGCTTGGGCACGGCACTCATGTTGCGGGGATCATTGCGGCAGTTGGCAACAACAACGAAGGGGTAATTGGCGTGGCTCCAGATGCCAAGATTATGCCCATCAAAGCTTTTGAAAAGCGTACTGCAAATTCAAATACCTTGGTCAAAGCCATCAAATACGCTGTTGACAAGGGGGCACATATCATCAACAACAGCTGGTCGTATGATGAACGTTTGCCTAGTGATGAGACCTTGCGTCTGGCCATAAATTATGCCTTAGAAAAAGGCGTGATTTGCGTTTTTGCTGCGGGGAATAAGAATGAGAACGTACGCAATTATTGGATGGCCTTGGAAAAAGATTTGATCGTAGTAGCCGCTACCGATCAACTTGATCGCAAAGCGCCAGGATCCAATTGGGGGAATGAAATCACCATTACAGCCCCTGGATTTGAAATTTTATCACTTGATGCGGCTAGCAAAAATGGGCTCATTGTTCAAAATGGAACTTCCATGGCTACTGCGCATGTATCGGGAGCCATTGCCTTGTATCTTGCTAAGTATGGATCAACGCCAGTCAAAGACATTAAAGATCTACTCAAAGCAACTGCAGATTATATATCTACTGCTGTGCTTTAGGCAGTGGTCGCTTAAATTGTTCCAATTTTATCAAAAGATCCAGTTCCCATTCAAATAGTGGGGATCAGACCAGACCAATAATAGGGTGGCTGGTTGTCCATAGATTTTATATAGTCCCGTTTGGCTTTAGTCAAGGCTTTCCAGGGCTTTTTTTCGTCCTGGAGATTTTGATAAAATCCTGCTAAAATCTGGCTGCTTGAATCATTATTGATTTTCCAGAGCGAAGAAATGGTGAAAGCACAGCCTGCCTGTAAAAAAGCCCGCGATAAAGAATACGTTCCTTCGGCATTGGTTTGTCCGATTCCAGTTTCACAGGCGGAGATAATCGCCCATTTGCCTTTTAGTTCCAAATTGGCGATTTGATCGCCATTTAAAGGATCATACATGTTATCCCTGGTGGTTTTAAAATATAGTTCATTGGCATCCAGTTTTGAAAGATCACTTTTGCCATGCAAACAGAAGTGCAGTATTCTGAACCTAGTGGCATTTTTACGAAACAGCGCTGACGTACAATAGTATGATGTGTAGGGCGTGGTACGTGCAAAATTAGCCAGGGCTTCTTTTTCAATTTTTGCGCCAGCCAATGCCAAGTTTGAAGCAGGGTTATTTTGGATGGTATAGGAAAAAAATGCGGCAGGATACTTTGAATTGGCCAACTGGAGATAACGATTGGTTTGCCATATTTTCCAGGAAGGAGCATAAACCACGTAGTATTTTTTTAGCAAATAGTGAACCTTAACCCAATCATTGATCGTGGAATCCAGACGTGTGGGCAGCGCATCGAATGGTACATCAGTTAAAAATCTATCCGGTATGATGATTAAGGTGAGATTTTTTTGAGCCGGACTTTTCGCTAATACCCGTTTAAGCAATAGGTCGTAAACCATTTTTGCCTTGTTCATACCCTCGTAATCAAAATGGTCTATTTTAGAACTTACCAACTTGGAAAACTGAGTAACCAAAACGCGTAGTTTTGAAGTAGCTCCCACCGTATCAAAAAAAACTGTCTTGCGGCTGAGACCGAATACATAAGTCAATTGATCAAAAACTTTGTATTGCAGTAGTACTTCATCTTCTTTTAAATCAAAACGTATCTTTTGAACCGTTTGAATGTTTTGATTAAATCGATCCGTTGCTTTTCGTGAAAGTATATTCAAGAGACTATCGTACTCAAAATTGGCTTTAACCAGGCCTAATGTTGCATCGATATTTGAATATCCATCATTCAGCTTAGCAATATCGGCAGCCGTTTTTTTTATCTTGGTTGTGAAATATGCGGTCCAATCATTTGCTGGCAAGTCTTCTCTTGATAAAATGTACGTTTTTTGGCGTTCAATAAAACGAAACGCCAGATCTAAAATTTTATCTTTATTGAGCAACCGCGGGTATTGATTTGCCAACGTATAAGCCAGATGCACAGCTTCCAATGCAAAACCATATGCTGCATTTCCAATCTCCTGGTGGTATGAAAGTACCCCTCCTTCACTCATAGTCAGGCCTAAACTCATCAAACTATCTGATACTTCAAAAAGCCTTACTGCTATAATCAGATCATTAATTTCCTTTCCTTCTTTGTATTTGGATAAATAAATCTGTCCGGCGTTTCTTAACGTGAAAAACGAATTGGTACCCAAACTGGAATACCTAGGTTTCATCGCATCAGACCAACTTTTTATCTCATGAGCAATGTTAGGGTTGATATCGGATTTAAAAGATTCGAGTTGATAGACAAGGGCTTCTTGGTAGTTGTTATTCATGAGTTCTGTCTCCGAAATAAAAACGTTTGCCGCTTCCCGGTAGTAATGAAAAGCAGGTACCTGAGGATTAATTTTGTTTAATACTTCTTTACTTGCATTGAAGCAATCCTCCTTTTTGTCAAGCCTGAAATAACTGTAATAAGCATTTAAGTCATCACTTAGCACATAAATTTCCTGTTGACCCGCCTTCTTTAAGTGGACTTTTAGGGCTGCCCTATATTTTTCGTACAGTTTTTCAGCCTCAACTTTTGATTCTTGCATTGTATCCAATCTCCCGGCGGCATTTACTACCAAGAAACGGTACACTTCTTGAATAAATATCGAGTTTTTTCTTTGTTGGGTCAAAAGCTTGAGGCCCTCATTCAGGGTAGAATCAGCTTCATGGTACCTTGCTGCTTTTTTAACAACATTCCCTTTACGACAAGGCAACGAGCCCACAATGTTGTATCTTTAAAAGGAAATCTTTGGATCAATTTTTCAGCCAGGCGACAATGGTTGAGCCCAGCCTGGTAATCTCTTTTTTACCTTTCGGTAGTAATGGCCATCAAAAATTCACTTTATCGGCATAGGATAAAGTGTTGATCCCTTTGAGTTGGCATAATAATAACTGCGGAAAGCAGCATTGATGCTGTTGTATTTTTCTTTTGTGTTCAAGCCAAAATCCAATTGATGCATGGCCACTAGTGTATACGCCATAGCAATGCGCAGATGCCCCCTGGGGTATTGGGCTTTATAAATACGCAAAGCCGCATCCAGCGCTTTTTGGCCTGATTAGCTTGAATCCGCTGTAAATTCAGAACACCTACATTGTACAAATAATCCGCCCGCTGAAACGCATTAAAATCTGACTCCAGCTTGGCTAGTTTATCCAGCAGTGTTATCGCGGCAGTGGTATCTCTCATCTCCAAATAAATGAACCCCAACTGGTTCAGGACATCAATTTGAGTACTTCGCTCAATGTTCCTGTCTTTCAACATGGTTTCAAATGCGCGAGCAGCCGCGGGGTAATCGCGTTTGTACTTCAGAGAGAATGCTTCTTGAAATGAAGCGTTAAGCTCTGGCGTATGTGCATGGTCTTTGATCAAATTTGACCATGAAGGTGTTTTTTCTCGACATCCATAGATCGATAAAATTCCAACAAGTACCCACAACCCAAAAAAGTGTAGCCTCCTCATATTGAGCAATGTAGAAGTAAGTAAAACGATTAAAACCAGATGTGATACAGCTGTTCTATTGTACAAGTATACCTTGATTCCAGGGCGGAACTACTCAGACCCTAACACCTGTTAGGCCATGCTGTTTTTTTGGAGATGTTAGGATTATCTCGAATAGAGGTAGATTGTCGCCATTGGCAACTGAATGTTAAGACGCAAAGTGGTTATCTCGCTGTGAAAATAGTGACTAGGAGTCAAATAAAGATCACAAAAGATTAAATAAAAGTAAAGTATTTTACATTTGGGAGATTTTGTGGGAGCGTTGGGCGATCTCAATTCCCCACACTCAATTTCATCGCCTGCCTTTCCAAAGCCTCCTCTACCGCAGCATCCAGCAATTCAGTGATGCTCCAACCGTGGGCACGCGCTTGTTGGGGCACAATACTTTGTTCGGACATGCCCGGAATGGTATTGGCTTCGAGGAAGAAGAAGGTATCCCCTACCAGGATGTAGTCAAAGCGGCAAATGCCCCGGCAGCCAAGGGCTTCGTAAATCAATTTGGTTTGGGCTTGTACTTGTGCAGTTTGCTCGGGAGTCAATCGTGCCGGAGTAATCTCCTGGCTTTGGTTTTCGTATTTGGCCTTAAAATCAAAAAACTCGTTGTGGGGCACAATCTCGGTGATGGGCAGCACGACTACTTGGCCATTGCGGCGCAGAACCCCATTCGAAAACTCGGTTCCTTTGAGGAAACCTTCTACCAGCACTTCATCGTCATAGACAAAAGCGTGCTCAATGGCACCCGCCAATTGATCGGAAGCGTTGACTTTGGAAGCGCCATAGCTGCTGCCATTTTTGTTAGGCTTTACAAATACGGGAACGCCCATGGCTTCCAGCTCGGCCAGTTGATGGCCTCTCCTTTGCAGCACTTTGGATGGCGCCATCGGGATGTTGTGGCTGCGCAAAAATCCTTACAAGCCTGTTTGTTGAACGTAATGGCACTGGACATCACCTCACAACCCGTGTAGGGAATGCCCAACACTTCAAAGTAACCTTGTAAACAACCATCTTCAGCAGGATGCCCGTGCAACATCTGATACACCAAATCGAATTTGATGTTGCCATTGGGTGTTAGCAAACTGAAATCATTGAGGTTGACCACCGCGCCTGTACCTTGCTCGGTAAACTGCGTGCCGTTGAGTTCGATCACGTACTTCTCGTACTTTTGATCGTTCAGGTGTTTGCGTACCGTTTCAGCACTTTTGAGGGATACACTGCGCTCGGCGACGTTTCCGCCGGTGAGGATGGCTACTTTTAACATGGCTTTTAAGGTTTGAGGGTTCGGGGGGTCGAGGGTTCGGGGGTTCGATGTTCGGGGGTTCAGGGCAGGATTTTGTGCAACCCTCGAACCTTTGAACTCCCGAACCCCCGAACTTATTTAAGCTATTACATTCTGCTCCGCGTACAAGGGAAAGTTTTCCATATACGCATTGATCTCATTGCGGGTAGCAATGATGAGTCCTTCATTTTAACATCCAGAAAGGATGGTATCGATCCAGTCAATTACCCTCAAACAATCGGCTTCTTTGAAGCCACGGGTATGATGGCCGCAGTACCAACCGGATTCCCGACGTAACCATCGGTGACTGGGTATCGAAGGGCACCATGTTTTTGTTCACGGTGATGTCCGCGCGCACCAGGGCGTTTTCAGCATCTCTGCCCGTTACATTTTTCGAACGCAGGTCCAGCAACATCAGGTGGTTGTCGGTACCTCCAGAGATGACTTTGTAGCCTTTTTTTACAAAAGCGTCCGCCATTACCTGGGCATTTTTCATGACTTGAATGCCATATTCCTTGAATTCAGGTTGCAGCGCTTCCTGGAAAGCCACGGCTTTGGCCGCAATGACGTGCTCCAGTGGTCCACCTTGCATCCCTGGGAATACCCCACTGTTGAGGATGGCCGACATCTTGATTTTTTCGCCATTTTTGGTGGCACGTCCCCAAGGGTTATCAAAGTTTTTACCCATCATGATGATCCCTCCACGTGGTCCACGCAAGGTTTTGTGGGTAGTAGAGGTAACGATATGGCAATGATCCATCGGGTTGTTGAGTAATCCTGCCGCAATCAAACCCGCTGGGTGCGCGATATCAGCCAACAACAGCGCCCCAACTTTATCGGCTATGGCGCGGAAGCGGGCGTAATCCCAATCGCGAGCATACGCCGAAGCACCACAAACGATCAGTTTTGGCACAACTTCCAAGGCGGTAGCTTCTACCTTGTCCATGTCAATCAAGCCAGTTTCCTGCTCTACTCCATAAAAGTGTGCTTCGTACACTTTCCCCGGAATAGTTGACCGGAGAGCCGTGCGAAAGGTGCCCGCCATAGTGCGAGATTGAAGCCCAATACCCGATCGCCAGGAGTCAAGCAAGCCAGAAAAACGGCCTGCATTGGCCGTGCACCAGAGTGGGGTTGTACGTTGGCGTATTCTGCCCCGAACAAAGTGCACAAACGGTCGATGGCAATTTGTTCAATTTGTCCACAACTTCACAGCCACCATAATAACGTTTGCCGGGATAACCCTCTGCATATTTGTTGGTTAGGCAAGTACCCATCGCATCCAAGACTGCTTGGCTGGTGAAGTTTTCGGAAGCAATCAGTTCTATTCCCTTCCTTTGGCGATCCAACTCTTCGTGAATCAAATCAAAAATTACCGTATCCTTCATCGTACAATAAATTGTCGCTTTGAATATTCACGCGCAAAAGTACAATATCTTCGCTTTTGATTGCGATGAAATGTAGTGTTGTTTAAATAATTGTCTATGACCCGATTGGTTGTTTGTTTTTTGGCACTGTTGTATGCCGTTGCCCTGGAGGCTAAAACTGCCCGTTTTCGCGCCATGTGGCGCGATGATCCTGCAACTTCAATGGTGATCGCCTGGGATCAGCTGAGTGGGACGACCCCCATGATCTACTACGATGAAGTTGACAATGGTCAAAAAGCGGAACTCTACAAACTCAAACGCAAACCCGATCAGGTCGTAGCGGCACGTGGACTCAACAATCATTTTGCCCGACTCAGTGGACTCAAACCCACCACGGTCTATTTTTTTGTGGTCAAAGACAGCGAAGGACTGAGCAGGCGTTATTCTTTTCGCACCGTTCCCAACCTTCCTACTGAACGCTTGTCAATCATCTCTGGGGAGATTCACGCAACAACCGCGACGCCCCGCATCAGCGCCAATACCCTGGTTTCAAAATACGCCCCATTTTGTGTTGTTCAATGGCGATATGACGGCAACCGACACGGGCCCGGAATGGCTGCTTTGGCTCGACGATTGGCAATACACCATCGGGAATGATGGACGCATTACGCCTGTCGTAGTGGCCCGGGGTAACCATGAAATGGACAACCGCAGTTTGCAAGAGATTTTTGACATTCCTTATCCCGATGCCTACTACGCCTTGAGTTTTGGAGGAAATTTACTCCGGCTGCTTACCCTCAATACCATGGCGGCCAGCGGAGGAGACCAAAAAACCTGGCTGGAACGGGAATTGACTGGGGCCAAAGGTTTCACCTGGCGCTTTGCCCAGTACCACCACGCCATGCGCCCTCATACTACTGGCAAACCGGAACGCGATGACCTGGTACAAAACTGGGCACCTTTATTTTTATACCATCAGGTGCAACTTGCCCTGGAATCGGATACCCACGTAGCCAAATGGACTTACCCCATTCGGGTGTCTAAAGAAATAGGCAGTGCTGAGGGCTTCATTCGTGATGATGAACGCGGCACAGTGTATGTGGGAGAAGGTTGTTGGGGAGCCCCCCTGCGGAACAGCGATGACAATAAAAAGTGGACCCGCAACAGTGGCAGCTTCAATCACTTCAACCTTATTTATGTTGAACAGGGAAAATTGAAGTGCGCCGTTATTTCTGATCAATCTCAGGGCGTCATGGAAAGCAAAAGCCGCTTTGTATTGCCATTGGCCTCAAACTTTAGGAACCCAGCAATGGCAGTGTATTGACAATCGTCAACAAAAAGCAGCTTTGCTGTCCCAAAACGCCCCAAATAACCGTCCGGCAGCACCTACGCTAAGTCCAGCAGAAATGGCTGAATCGACTACCAATGACAAAGAATGGGCTAAACTGGCCCCTTGTTCGGTAGATCCATTCAGCAATGAGGCGAGTATTCCTTTAGCCTTACTCAGGCTGGAGAGGTACAAATTTGTGTGTACAATACCTTAAAAAAAGAAATGGTCAAGCAAGATTTTCCTGGTTTACCAGTGGGTAAACACTTGAAAAAACTCTACCTGAATCAGTTGGCAGCCGGTAGATATTTGGTGGTGGTGCGTTCAGGAGGTAAAGCTGTAACTTTTTATCAATTTTTCAGAAAAGAATGAAACTTGTACTCTTCGTGCTTTTCTGTCACCTTTCACATACTTTTACCTTCTGTATACTGGGATATGTCGCTGGATACCATAAAGAAGCCAATCGTGCGGTGCTGGTTGGCGATTTTTTGTTGTCACAAGGCCTACTTTTGGCCGTACGCAACAAGCAATTCCGAATTTTGGAAATTGTTTCCGATGCCGTAAAAGCAATGAGCGAAGGAGAGCTCCTGCAAATTGAAAAAGCCCGTCGCCTCGACATCAAAGAAGAGGTATATTACGAAATCATTCGCCAAAAAACTGCCTCGCTCATTTCCTCCGCCTGCCAGGCTGGTGCAGCTTCCGCCACTACCGACGAGGACGCCATCGAGCGCATGCTGCGCCTTTTTGGGGAAAAATTGGCCTCGCCTTTCAGATCAAAGATGACCTCTTCGACTTTGGAACTGACGACGTAGGTAAACCCTTGGGCATCGACATCAAGGGAAAAGATGACCCTGCCGCTGATTTACGCCCTCAATCAGTCCGATTCGCCACCCGTCGTCACATCATCGGCCTGGTACGCCGCCACAACGAGAATCCCGAAAAAGTGAAAGAGGTGATCGAGTTTGTGCGCAACAGTGGAGGTATTCAATACACCGAAGCGGTGATGTTGCGCTTCCGCCAAGAGGCCTTTGAAATCTTGGAGACTTTCCCCGCCTCGGAGTCGAGAACGGCGCTGCGGGATTTGGTAACGTTTGTGACGGAACGGAAGAAGTAAATTCGTATCGTAACAGCGGTTACGGTAACCACGGTTACGAAAAAACACCATGCTTACCTTTTTACTCAAAACGCTTGTACTACCGCTAATCCCATAACTTCCTTATCTTTGCACCATGAATGGGAAAGAACGTATGGACATCCGGCAGCGCTCCTTGGCAGAGCTGGAGGTTGTTCAAGGAAATGGGGAGGCCAAATTTCGGGCCAAACAGGTGTACGAGTGGCTCTGGCAAAAAGGAGTGCGTTCCTTTGACGCTATGACCAACCTTTCCAAAAGCCTGCGCGAAAAGTTGGCAGCATCCTTTGTGATCAATGGAATTGTAGAAGATAAGGTACAACGCAGCGCCGATGGCACCATCAAATCGCGTTTTCGGCTGCACGATGGACACATGATCGAGTCGGTATTGATTCCCGTACCTGATGACAAACGTTTTACCGTTTGTGTATCCTGCCAGGTCGGCTGTAGCCTCACTTGCAAATTTTGCGCTACTGGGCGCATGAGCAGGGTGCGCAACCTCGACGCCGCTGAAATTTATGACCAGGTAGTGATGGTCAACCAACAATGTTTGGAAACTTTTGGCCATCCCTTGAGCAATATCGTGTACATGGGCATGGGCGAGCCACTGCTGGCGTACAACAACGTAATGGAAAGTATTGAGCGGCTCACTTCCCCTGCTGGCTTGCATATGTCGCCCCGGCGCATCACCATTAGCACGGCGGGCATTGCCAAAATGATCAAAAAACTGGCCGATGATGGGTGCAAAACCAATCTCGCCCTCTCCTTGCACGCCGCCGACGACCTCAAACGCGACGAGCTGATGCCCATCAACGAGCAGAACAACCTGGCCGTATTGATGGACGCCCTGGAATATTTTTACCGCAAAACCCACAACCGCATCAGCTACGAATACATCACGTTCCAAAACGTCAACGATGGACTCGATGATGCGGCCAATCTGGCCAAACTTTGTCGACGTTTTCCCGTGCGGGTCAACATCATTGAATACAACCCCATCGGTGATGTGCCCTACCTCAAATCCGAGGAAGACCGGATTGACGCCTTTGCGCGCTACTTACGGGAGCGCGAAATCACGGTGTACGGCGCAGCCGGGGGAAAGACATTGATGCGGCTTGCGGGCAATTGGCGAATAAAGAATAAAAAAATCTACGCGTGCGGGAACTTTTAAATTTAGGATTGGGTTGATGCATTGAAACCCAAAAAATCCTAACTTTATGGTAGCACAAGCAACGCAAAGCATGAATTACGATCGTATCCTGGAGGAGGAGTTGCTGCCTCAGGCGGAGGCGCTGCTTACTTTTGCCTACCATCTGACCTATAATCAGCAAGATGCTGAGGATTTGGTGCAGGAAACGTATATGAAAGCGTACAAGGCCATCGACAAATACATCGAGGGTACTAACGCTAAGGCTTGGCTTTTCAAAATTCTAAAAAACACCTTCATCAACGAGTACCGCCGCAAAAGCCGTGGCCCCGTGATGAAAGAATTGGATGAAGTCATTGCTTTCCAAAACCGGGAAAACACCCCCTACACCAGTGCACATGCTGGCCAAAATTTTGGACATTCCCATCGGAACGGTGCGTTCACGCTTGAACCGGGCGCGGAACAGCGTAAAAGCAGAATTGAGATTGTATGCCCAGTCCATGGGCTTCAAAGATAATCGTTAACCCATGACTACTACTGTCTTGGGGCAAGGCCTTTTCTTCTGCTCCATACCTGGGAAGGTGCGAGGAAGGGGCCTTTTTTTATGCCCGAAAACCCCTAGAATAACCCCTGAATTGATTCATGGGTTGCAGGGAAAAGGGTTTGCGAAGTTTAGTTAACCTTAATTTAAAAATGCTACCGGGAAATCCAAGCCAGCGATCACATCAAGCAGCAAGGACAACCAAAAAAAACAAAGCTATGGTAAAGAGTCCAATCACCTATGATGAGTTCATCAAGAAAGTAGGATTATTCCTGGACAACGAACTCAATGAAAAAGAAAGCCGCGATCTGCTCAAGGAGATTCAAACGAATCCGGCATTCATGCACATTCTCAAAGAAGAGCGAACATTTAGAGAGTTTATAAAGACAAAAATTGATCGGCGAAAACCTTCTCCTGCCCTCATAGCCTCTATCAAAGACAAAATAAAAGCTTCGCCGATCTGATTATTTTCTGATCAACCTGCACCCATCATTCTTTCAATACTTTTAAGCTCAAGTCCAGACTTTGGGCGGAGTGCGTCAATGCCCCAACGGAGATGTAGTCTACACCCGTGAGTGCGATATTGCGCAGGGTCTCCAATGTTACTCCGCCCGAAGCCTCGGTCTCGAAGCGTTTGTTGACCATTTTCACCGCGGTTTGCATGGCATCCAGTTGGAAATTGTCCAGCATAATGCGGGTAACTTTTCCCGTATTCAACACCTGCTGCAGTTCATGCAGGTTGCGGACTTCCACCGTTACGTTCAGGTTTAGTCCATGCGCACGTTGATAAGCGTCTACCCGTTCAATGGCCGGTTGAATGCCTCCACAGGCATCGGTATGGTTGTCTTTGATCATAAACCAATCGTACAATCCATCGCGGTAATTATGGCAACCGCCAATGCGCACAGCCCATTTTTCCAAAAAACGGATCAAAGGCGTCGTTTTGCGGGTATCCAAAATTTTAACGGGAAGATCTGCCACGGCATCGCGGTATTGCCTGCTCAAGGTGGCAATAGCACTCATGCGCTGCATGGTATTGAGTACCAGACGCTCTGCTTGCAGTAAGGCTTGGGTTTGGCATTCTACAATGAAAGCAACGTCACCATATTTGATGTTGGCACCATCATCCAATATTTTTTCAAAGTGGCAATTGGGGTCTACGGTTTTAAAATGCGCTCGGCAATTTCCATCCCGGCCAATATTCCTTCATCTTTCACCAACAACCGGGCGCGGTTGCGGGCGTGAGGAATACATGCCAAACAGGTGACATCGCCAGTACCCACATCTTCTTTAAGGCCAGCGGCGATGAATGCATCAATTTGATCAATGTGCATGGGTTGTTTTTTAAGCACCTTAGACACCTAAGTTCACCTTAGATGGGTGAATTTAAGGTGAACTTAGGTGTCTGAGGTGGTTAAATTACACCATTTTGCCTACCTTTTCCAGTAGCGCTTTGGTCAATTTGATTCCCTCTTTTTCACCAATTTTACCTCCTTCAAATTCAATACCGACATATCCTTTGAACTTCGCTTTTTTCACGATTTTCAACATTTTGACGTAATCGGTATGGGTTTCGTTGCCTTGAGCATCAAAATCGTGGCTCTTGGCGCTGACTCCCTTGGCGAAAGGCATCAGTTCCTGTACACCCATGTAACGGTCGTATTCCTCGGCACAATCATAAGAGCCTTGTTTGCGAGTGATGCAGAAGTTGCCGAAGTCGGGCAGCGTACCAACGTTTTTCTTGTTGACTTGCTTCATCACACCAGACAACCATTTTCCATTAGAAGAATACCCACCGTGGTTTTCGACAATGACATTGATGCCCATGGTGGCGGCAAAATCACCCAGTCTACTTAAGCCTTCTACCGCACCTTTGCCCACTTCTTCGGCTGTACCTTTGCCCGCAGCGTTGACCCGAATGGTGGCGCAACCCAGGTATTTGGCACATTCTACCCATTGTTTGTGCTGGTCAATGGCCTTGTCCAGTGCAGCTTTAGTGGTCGACCCCAAATCACCTTCCCCATCAATCATGATCAGGTGGTTCTTGATCCCGTTATCCTTGCAGCGCATCAGCAACTCGTTGAGGTAGGTAGTGTCTTTGGCTTTGTCTTTGAAGAACTGGTTGACGTACTCAACCACCCCGACGCCAAACTCTTTGCGGGCCATGACGGGGAAATCGAGGTTGGTCATTTCTTTCTTAAATAGCGCATTGTGCAATGACCATTCGGCCAGAGAGATCTCAAAAAACATTTTTTTGCTGCTATCCAGGTCAAAGCTGCTCAATGGAGCTACGGCTAAACCAGTCGCAGCATAAGCCATCTGATGGAGGAAATCACGACGTTTCATGTGATTGGAAGAATTTTTTGCGTGAACTAATCCTTGCCAAGATAGCTGTTTTTGGGGATTTGGACCGTAAAATGAACGGCTCGTCAGCAGGTATACTTTTGCTTAAAACAACCTGCACATGATGCGTAAATCACCCGCAATAAACCCGAGCACCCACATCAGGAGCCATAAAAGGGAAAACCCAAAAGCATAGCCAAACCGCTGGGTCAAGCTCCATTCAGCCTTAAAAAACGGGAAGAAAAAAATGAGCAGCAAGCCAATGAAACCATACCCAAAGTAAACGGTATTTCCCCATTCGCAAGGAGTGGTGGCCCACAGATGAAGGCTACAATGAACTGGCTGAACACCAAGGCTATGTAAAGGACAAAACCAGTTTTCATGTTTTACTGGTAAAATACAAAGAATCCATCAAGCTGCTAGTTGAGCCAGCTGCCAAAGTATTTCCATTGCTTTTTCCGCGTCTTTTTTGTCCACAAAAATATGGTCGTGGTAAAAAGCAGCCACCACATTGCAACTGATGCCTCCTGCAGCGAGTGCATGGGAAAAGGCTGCAGTCAGTCCAACCGCATCAAGGGCAGAATGGACACTTAGTGTGATCCATGCCGCTACAAACGAATACTCCAACTGGAGGTCATCGGCCAGTTCCTTGCTGACGATTACGGTATATCCTTCTGCCTCTTTGAAAAGCAGCAGCACCTCATTCAGGTCAATTACATGGAGACTGGGGAGGACACAAAAAACGAAGTCGCCGGGGTTAAGGGCGGGGCGCATGGTTTTGAGCAAAGTGTTTAGGTCTTTTTCTCCAGGCATAAATCGTTTTTACAATCTCGGCGCCTTCGGCTTCACCGGCACCTCAAATGCATTCACCCCCGGCACCTTGAATTTCCGCTTGAACACTTTATCGTGACAAGTGATGTACATGGTATCAAAATCCTTGCCACCAAAGCACAAATTCGAGACCTGCCCTTTGGTTTTGGGGGTCGGTAAAATGGCATTGACGCGGCCTAACTGGTCGAGCACCTGGATCCCCGTGAGCGAAGTGACATAAATGCGCCCGTCCCGATCACATTTCAGGCCATCCGACCAGGCATTTTCATCGATGTCGCGCACGTGTAGCCAGCCAAAGCGTTGTTTGTAGGCCAGTTTGCCATCGGCCTGAATTTGGTACACCCATACCCAGTGTGAAGCCGATTCGGTGACGTACAATTGGGTTTGGTCAGGCGATAAACACAAGCCATTGGCAAATTTCAAGCCTTCATCTACCACTACTTTTTCCCCATTGGGGCGAATCAAATACAGTTTACTCGGTTTTTCCCGTCCATCGGGCGAAGTGAGGTAGATGTTGCCGTTTTTGGCTACCGTGATGTCATTGCCCGTAATGCTGTCAGCGACAATCGCCTCTTTGCCATTGGCATCGTAGCTCAGGATTTGTTTGCTGCCCCCAGCTACCGTATACCGTTTTCCATCGGGTCCAAAGGCCGTTCCACTGGCTCGTTTGGCATCAATGTTGAGGGTAGTCAATTTTCCGTTAAGGTCTATTTTGTAGGTTTTAGACGTAGGAATGTCCTGAAAAAACACCTCGCCCTGGGCATTGGTCGCCGTTCCTTCGGTGAAGGTATAGCCTTCGCCTACCAATTCCCACTCGGTATTTTCTACCAAAATATCGCTCAAAAACTGGTTTTTGGAAATCCCTTTGGCCACTGGTTTTGGGTAATCTTTCCACAACCAACGCATGGCTTGCGGGAAAAGGGCGGTGCCATGTTGCCCGTTGTGGCCACCTTCACCCCACACGTGATTGACCTCATACCCCGCGAAGACCAATGCCCGTTCCATGGTTTCGTTGGCTTTCCACCAGTCGCCAGCGTAGATGTTGAGGTCGTTGCTGCCGTCTTGCAGGAAAATGCGGATGGGTTTTGGTTCGTACTTGCGGATCAGCGAAGGGTAGCGATCGGCGCCCCGCAAGTTGACGTAGGTGCCAATGGCGCTGAACACCCGTGAAAAGGCATCAGGGCGCTCCCCAGGCCGCCGTAAAGGCACACACTGCGCCACTGCTGGAACCACCAATGGCGCGGTCGTTGCCGTTTTGCGATAGCTTTATGGTTCGGCCATCGCTGGTTTTTCTTTTTTCTACTTCGGGCAAAATTTCTTCCAGCACAAACCGGGCATAGGCATCACCCAGGCCATCGTATTCAAAACTGCGGTTGAAGCGATTGAGCGCAGCATCGGGATTGGCGGCTTTGACTTGTCCCGGCGTGATGAATACCCCAATCGTGATGGGCATTTCTTTGGCATGGATCAAATTGTCGAATACCGTGGGGGCTTTCCACTGGATGCCGTCCTGGTTGACGTACACACAAGCGAGTTTATCGGCACGGTATTGAGCAGGAATGTATATGGAAACTTCACGCGAGGTTCCGGGGAAGATTTTGGACTCTTCAAACGTAAATTTCAGGATTTCACCCTTGGGTACTCCGGCTTGTTCGGTAGAGGCAGGATCGCCTGGATAGGTTTCGGTAGGCGTTTGGGCCAATGCCAGGCAGGCATAGCTCAGGAATAGGCTTGCAATCAGTTTTTTCATGTTTATAGTTTATAAGCATGAAAATAAGTGATTGATGGAAGAATGTTGATGAAAAGAAGAATAAAGTTGAATTTACGGATGAGGAACACTTGAATTCAATGTCCCTCATCCGTATTTTATCAACTAAACAAAGACTGTAGCTTCATCGCCACACCCATGTCTCCTTTGATCTTCACTTTGCCGCTCATTACCGCCATCATGGGATTCAGGTCACCGCTGCGTAGCTTCATCAGGGTTTCCAGACTGGTAATAATGGTACAATCCGCGTCTTTGTCTTCGTTGCTAACACTGGGTGTATCGCCACTGAGGTCTACAAAAACAGTTCCTTCGTCAAAAGCGAATTTGAGGGTTTTGCCAATGGAAGGTGCTTTGCCTGCCAGTGCTTTGAATTGTTCGGTAATTGCGTCGAGCGTCATGATGATTTTATTAAAAAATTAGCGAATATTCGCTGCAATATACTAATTATTGTCTTCTACCGCCGTTAAAATCTCCAGCGCATTGGTGTACGTTTCTTGCATGGCGGTGGCATTGGCTTGGCCTGCAAAAAGTGCCATTTCACAGTTTTGTAGTAATTTTTGCAGGCGTTCTACCAATTCGGGCTGCACATTCAATTGAGCCATTCCTGCACTGATGTTTTCTTTGGACCAATCGGCTTTGGGAATGTTGAGCTTATCGCCCAAATACCCCAAAATGGCTTTCGAAACCGCATCGTAAAAATCGCGACTTTGTTTGGCTTGCAGGTGTTGTTCGGCGTGATTGAGGTGGTCGAGGGCAACTTTGCGGGCACTTTTTTGCAGCCGCATCTGATCGCGGCGTTCCTTGCCAAAGGCGCGCAAATATTGATAAGCCCAAGTACCGCTCCAGGCCAAAAAGGGTGCCAAGGCGATGAACCAAAACAGTGGATTGTTGAACAAAGGTGACTTGCCCTTACTCAAGTGGGCAATCGACTTGAGTGGGCGCAGGTCTCCCAGTCCTTCCAAACCATCTCGGCTGGCGCTGATACCCTTGCCGCTGCCTTTGCGTATGCGCAGCTGGTAGGAGTAGTCTTTAAGCGTCTCGTATTGTTTTGATTCGGAATTGAAAAAGGAAAACTCCGGCTGGATGGTATACTGTCCAGCTTTTTTGGGCATGATCAGGTATTCCACTGTTTTACGGGACACCCGCAAGCCCCCTGTTTCACTGGCCTCTTCATCCAGCGTACGCGGATCGTATACTTCAAAGTTATCGCCCAGGTTCAGGTTCGGCGCCCGCACGCGCTTCATGTCGCCATCCCCAGTGAGGGTGAGGCGTAAGGTCAGGGCGTCATCCGTGGTGACCTCGGTGCGGTTGATGGCGCTGTTCATGTTGAAAATCCCTACCCCACCACTGAAACTAGCCGGAGGGTTGGGCGGCAATGGTTTTACCAAAAGGGCAACTGCTTCAGTACGTAGGGGAACCCGACGAATTTCAGCACCAAAAGTCAATCCAGTCAAAGGATCGGGGCTACCTCCGGCAACGACCGCCACCTGTAAAGTAGCCGCATCGATGTTGAGCTGACCTACTTTTTGAGGATACAGGGCAATGCTGCGCAAAATGCGGGTGTTGTACCGCACTCCGGCTACAATTTCCTCCTCCATCCGAGAATCGGGGTGCTGAATTTCTTCCACATAAAAACCCACGTAATCGGACTCTTCGACGAAGTTGAAATTTTCCAGGTCAACCCGGGTGTACACTTTATAATCGAGTCGAACTTGCTGCCCCAGATAAGCTTCGCGGGCATTGAGGATGGCTTTGACAAATAGTTCTTCTCCTTTTTGAGCTTTTCCTGTGCGGCTTACATTTTCATTTTTTACCACCTCTACGGTCACGCTGTTGCTGCGCAGAATTTTGCCATTTACTTCGACAGTAGCGGGGCCAAAACTATACGTTCCAATTTTTTTGGCTTGCAACGCATAAGAAAAAGCCATTTCGCTCGACATACGTCCGTTGACAATGGTCGTGCTGGCACTGCGCGAAGGACCAGATATCAGGGTAAAGGCCGTGCCAAAAGAAGGGGCTTTGAAGTTGGTGCCCTCGGCGTTGCTCAAGGCAAAAGTTACCTCAAAGAAACTCCCTTCGAGCACTTGTTTGGCATCCGCAAAAGCACGAAAATCAGGTTTATCGCGCTGAGCCCAAGACAGGTTGGCACAAAAGAGCAATCCAAAAATGATAAAAAAAGGTCTTAACGGGCTCATCACAGTTATAGCTTGTACGTTTTGCGTTTTTTCTTGGGTTCTTCACCGGGCTTTGGCGCTGGTTCTAATCCAGGAAATTGGAAATCGCGAAACGAGGGAAAATCACGAAACGAGGGAAAATTGCGGTCTAAACCAAAAAAGTCATCTTGACCTTCCTTCTCCCGAGGATCTATTTTAATACCTTCCGGATTGGGCCATACGTGCACCTCCAGCGCTTTGGTTTCTAAGGCTTTTCCATTGACGTCAATGGATGCAATGGGAATAAAAAAAGACCCGGTTTCCTTGGGTTGAATGTAAAAGCTGTATTCAATGGTTTGGTTGATTTCCCCATTGGCCATCGAGACACTGGAGAACGTATTGGGTCCGCTGACGACCATGAAATGTGGCTCGAATTTGGGTGCTTCAAAATTGCGCCCTTCGCCATTTTCCAAGATGAAAGACACTTTGACATCATTGCCCAAAAGGATCGAGTCGCTGCTTACCTTCACGGTAAAGGTAGCATTTTTCTGAGCCATCATTGCAGTGCTGAACAGCAGTGCGAGGGAGAACAAGATCAGCTTTTGCATGAGCTTTTTAGAAGATTTTAAGTTTGGGTGGTTGTCGAGGTTCGGTAAGGTTCCCAAGTTTGTGATGTCCAGCATTCATGCACATTGCCTGCGCTAAACTTTTCAACTTTTCAACGCTAAACTTTTCAACCCTCTAATTTACCAGTCTTTCCCGGACTTTGGTTTTCCTTGGGCTTTTTTCATTTTTCCTTGCACTTTTCGTTCCTCCTCATCCATAATTTTCAGCAGGTTTTCGGCTTCCTTTTGGCTGAGGTTGGGGGGCGGCGCTTGTTTCTGTTGCTGGTCTTGGGGTTGGCCTTGATTTTGCTGCGGATTTTTTCCTTGCTTGGGGTCCTGGTTGGGTTTTTGGCCCTGGTTCGACTGCGGTGGCGGTTGGTTCTGGTTTTGCTTTTGATCCTCACTGGAAGAACGTTGCTTTTTTTGTTCTTCTTGTTTTTTGCGTTGTTGCGCCAGTGCGAGATTGAATTTGGTTTCTTTATCGGCGGGGTTTAAACGCAAGGCTTGTTTGTAGGCCGCCACACTTTTTTCCAAATCGTTCAACTGAAAATGGGTATTGCCCAGGTTGTGGTAAGCCGCAGCTTTGTCACTGGGTGTCGTGGCTTTTTTGGCGGCATTTTCATACCGAGTAACGGCCTCCTGGTAGCGTTTTTGTTGGTAAATGGCGTTGCCGAGGTTGTACTGCCCTTTGGGGCTATTTTTGCGCTCCAGGGCTTTACGGTAATTACTTTCCGAGTCAGCGTAGCGTTTTTCCAGGTATTCCTGATCCCCTCGGCGCAATAGGGAGTGGGCGGTTTGCGCAGCCAGGCTATTGGTTTGGAGTATTCCCAAACCCAACATCAACAAAGAAACAAAAGTGCGCATTGTTTTCATAAGCCAGTCTTTACTCCTTTTTTAAACAAAACACCTTTTGAAGTAGTTTTTGCACGTTGGCGATAATGCATCAAAAACTCGCCCAGTAAAAACCCAAGACCAATGAGCAAAAAAACCTGAAAATGGCTACGGTATTCGGATACTACCCGTTGTTCGTACTCGCGTTTCTCTACCTTGTTCAATTTGTCAAGTAAGGCATCTACCAAGACATCGGGCTCCGCACTCAAGCGAAAAAAACTACCGCCACCCAAAGTTGCCAGTTTGCGCAATACCGCAGCATTTAGCTTGGACAGTACAGGTTTGCCGCTGATGTCGCGTTTGTAATCGGCCATGCCATTTTCATCCATGAAGGGCACAAACCCTCCTTCTTCACTACCGATACCAATGGTAAAGATTTTCATTCCTGCGCGGGCAGCCTGGCGTGCCTGGGTTTCTGCCCGAGCTTCGTGGTCTTCGCCATCGGTAATGACCAATACCACCCGGTTACCGTTGCTTTTGCTGGTATTTTGTTGTGCTATGGCTAAGGCTTCACCAATAGAGGTCCCTTGGCTGCTGATCATGTCCGGATTGGCGCTCTGTAGCAACAGGCTCACTGCTTCGTAATCGGTCGTCAGGGGCACTTGCATATACGCTTCGCCGGCAAAAAGGATCACGCCCAAACGGTTACCACTCAATTTTTCAATCAATTGCAGGCACAAGCGCTGCCCCTGAATCAGTCGACTGGGGGCAATGTCCTGGCACAACATACTCTGCGAAATATCCAGGGCAAAAATGATGTCGATGCTTTGCCGCCGAACAGCCTGGGTTTTGGTTCCCCATTGTGGATTGGCCAGGGCGATGGCGATGAAAAACAAGCCAATGAGGAACAGGATATTTTTGCTGCGCAGTCTGTCCGGCGAACGGTCAGGCATCAGGCGTTGAATCAACTCTGGGTTCCCCATGCGCGCCAAGGCTTTTTTGCGCGCATAGGAAGCTCCCACCATCAGCAAAATCAGGATGGGCAGTAAGGCCAATGCGTACAAATAAACCGGGTGCTCAAAACGAAACATAATTTGAAAGTTGAGTAGTTGAGTACTTGAGTAAGTCGCTGCGGTAGCCTCAACTTCTCAACTTCTCAACCATCTTATGGCAAACTCCTCAACCAGGTTTGTCGCAAAACAAACTCGGCAAGTAAAAAGATCAATCCTAAAAATACCCAACGATGAAACTCCTCGCTGTATTTTTTGATGCGGGTTACCTGGATTTCGGTTTTTTCCAAGCGGTCGATGGTATTGTAAATTTCCCGCAAATCCTGGTTGTTTTTGGCCCGAAAATATTGTCCACCGGTCATGCGGGCAATTTCGCGCAGCAGTTCTTCGTCAATTTCCACCTGGGCATAGTCCAAAAAGAAACTGCCATCGCTGAGGCGGCTCACCGGGGTAAGGGCTTCGCCAATGGTTCCGACGCCGATGGAATACACTTTGATGCCCAATTCTTTGGCCAATTCACCCGCAGTGAGGGGTTTGAAATAGCCCACATTGTTGACCCCGTCGGTGAGCAAGATGATGACTTTACTTTTGGCCGGGCTTTTTTTCAAGCGGTTGACTGCTCCGGCTAGCCCCATGCCGATGGCAGTACCATCCTCCAGATTGCCGCATTCGAGTTGTTCCAGGAAGGTTTCCAGAATCTTGTGATCGGTTGTCAGTGGGCATTGGGTGAAGGCTTCTCCGGCAAAAACCACCAGACCAATGCGGTCATGTGGGCGCCCTTTAACAAATTCAGCCGCCATTTTTTTACTGACCTCCAAGCGGTTGGGCTCAAAATCCTGGGCCAGCATGCTACTCGATAAGTCCATTGACAACATAATGTCGATGCCATTGGCTTTGATTTTTTCCTCTTTGAGTACCAGTTGAGGGCGTGCAAGAGCAATCACCAGGGCAGCAAACCCCAAGGCACGAAAAATCGGCAACCAGCGGCGCAACTTTGCCTTTAATGTTTCTACCCCGGCAATCCCTTGCAGGCTCGGCAGGGTCACTGCAGCGTGCCTTTGCTTTTGCTGTTGCCAGTACCATCTGGCCAGGATGGGCAGCAACAAAAGCAGCAGTAAGAAATAAGGATGTAGAAATTTCATCGTCGCTTAGGTTGTTGTCGGTTGTAAGTCTGCTTTGGTTTGTTCTACAAACGTTTTTACACTTTGTAGCGCTTCCAGGTGAAAACTCAGTGGTGGCTCTGCTTTGGCAAATTTCACCAAATCGGCGGTTTGCAACATCTGCCGCAACTGCAAGCGCCAGTCTTCTGGAATCTGAATGCTGCGCAGAGATTCCAAAATGTCATCGGTGGTTGATTCCAATGCATGGATGCCGTAACGGCCTTCCAGGTACTCGCGCAAAATATAGGTGAGTTCGGTTTGGAAAGTATTTATTTCTCCGCGATCAAGTAGGTCAGAGCGCTCCAACTCCGCCAATTTGGCCAACGCAGTTTCATGGGCAGGGGGGGGTGGAGGTGGAGGCAATACGATTGCCGGTTGTTGTCTGCGTTTTTTGCGCACGATGTAATAAATACTCAATCCCACGAGCGTAAGCAAAACCAATACAATGAGTAGTGGAAAGATGAAATCACTCATTTTGACTTCTTCCCGGTTGATGTTTTTGATGGCACGCAGGGTGTCTCTTTCTGAGTTGACCGGGATAGAAGTGACCTTGAGTTGGAGGGGCGCAGGGGTATTGGCACTCTTGGTCAATCCATCCTCTTCATAGTCTACAGCAATGATCGGGATGTTGTAATCTCCAGCTTCAAAACTGGTAAGTACAAACTGCTGCTCTAGGATTTGTTGGGGAGATTGGGCAATGCTGAGCACCGAGCCACGATCAACCAACTCTATTTTGGGCACCGCCTGTAGTGCTTCTTTTAACTTGACTTCTTTGAATTTCAGGTCGCTCGGCATACTGATTTGTATCGTCAAGCGCACTTGATCGCCAATCAGAATTTCCTGGCTTTTGAGCTGAGCGGTGACATTGACTTGCGCCAATAAGCTAGTGCTACCAACAACCAGGGTGACTAGGCAAAAGGAAAAGATGTTAAACCACTTTGCACTCATGAGCCAGAACGTTTTTTAAAAAACTGATGCAAAGCCGTGGTGTAGGATTCGGTCGTGAGGATGTCCAAATTGTCGGCACCACATTTCAGGAAAGCGTTGCGGTAGTATTGGTAATTGCGTTCGTACCAGTCGGCATAAGTATTTCTTACTTTGCTCGAGGAGGTATCCAGCCAATTGAGCGCTCCGGTTTCTGCATCGAGCGCGTGTACCAAACCAATATTGGGCAAAGTTGCCTCCGCCGGATCGGCGATGCGCACCCCCACCAAATCGTGTTTGCGCGAAGCTATCCGCAGGGGTTCTTCGTACCCCTCTCCCATGAAGTCACTGATCAAAAAACAGATGCTGCGTTTTTTGATGATGCTTTGGAAATACTGTAAGGCTTTGCCGATTTGAGTGCCTTTACCCTTGGGCTGAAAATCAATCAACTCGCGGATGATGCGCAGGATGTGTTGTTTGCCTTTTTGAGCCGGAATGAACAACTCGATTTGGTCGGTAAAAAGGATCAAGCCTACTTTATCGTTGTTGGTGATGGCCGAAAATGCCACCAGGGCGCTGATTTCGGTGATGATTTCGGATTTGAACTGCTGCACTGTACCAAAATGCGCCGAACGGCTGATGTCGACCAGCAAAATCACCGTAAGTTCACGCTCCTCCTCAAAAATTTTGATGTGTGGCTCTCCCGTACGCGCCGTTACGTTCCAGTCGATGTTGCGCACATCGTCGCCGTACTGATAATTGCGTACCTCACTGAACGACATGCCCCGGCCCTTGAAAGCGCTGTGGTATTCACCCGAAAACAGGTGTTTACTCAAGCCTTTCATCTTGATTTCGATCTTGCGGACTTTTTTGAGCAATTCGCTGGTCTCCATGGAAAGGTTTTATGTTTGAAGGTCTTAGGTTTTAGGTTGCACACAATCTTACACAAGAAAAAGTTTCTGAAACCGTCTCGACTAAACTCTTAAAACCTAAACTTTACGGTACTTCAACAGTATTCAAAATCTTATTCACGATGTCCTCTTGCGTGGTATTCTCCGCTTCTGCTTCGTACGTGAGGCCCATGCGGTGGCGCAGCACATCCATACAGATGTTGCGTACGTCTTCGGGGATCACGTAACCACGGCGCTTGAGGAAGGCGTAGGCTTTGGCGGCCAATGCCAGGTTGATGCTGGCCCGTGGTGATGCACCGTAGCTGATCAGGGGCTGCAAATTGCGCAGGCCATATTCAGCCGGATTTCTGGTGGCAAAAACGATATCGAGGATGTAACGCTCGATTTTTTCGTCCATATACACATTGCGGACGGATTTTCGGGCGCGGAGGATTTCTTCCGGTGAGACTACGGGTTGGATGAGTTGACCAAAGGTTTCATCGTTGAGGTTGCGGCGCATGATTTCGCGTTCTTCCTCTTTGCTGGGGTAACCAATTTTTACTTTGAGCATAAACCGGTCTACCTGGGCTTCGGGAAGTGGATAGGTGCCTTCCTGCTCAATGGGGTTTTGGGTGGCCAACACCAAAAAAGGTTCTCCCAGTTTGAAAGTATCGGTACCAATGGTCACTTGGCGCTCTTGCATCGCTTCGAGCAGGGCACTTTGTACTTTGGCCGGGGCGCGGTTGATTTCGTCGGCGAGGATGAAGTTGGCAAAAATGGGTCCTTTGCGGACGGTGAATTCGTTTTGCGCCGGATTGTAAATCATGGTGCCGATGATGTCGGCGGGCAAAAGATCGGGGGTGAACTGGATGCGGCTAAAGCGGGCATCAATGGCTTGTGAAAGGGTCTTGATGGCCAGCGTTTTGGCCAAGCCAGGCAAGCCTTCCAAAAGGACGTGTCCTCTACTGAGCAAACCCAGCATCAGGCGTTCAATCATGCGCTCCTGCCCAACGATCACTTTGGCCGTTTCTGCATGTAATTTTTCTACAAAGGCGCTGTCGATGTAGATCTGTTGGTTTAGCGCTTCAATATCCACGTGGTGCATCAGTCGGATGGCTTTTGTTCAAAGCTGCAAAATTGGTGAAAAATATTGAAATGAGGATGAAATTTGTTCCTTGAAAGTTGAAGTGGGCGAGGAAAAATGGATGGCGCTATTAATAATCTTTTCTAAGCCTTAAAAAAAATAAACTCATGTTGAGTGGATGATCAAATGGCTCTGGCATTCCTGCACCCCTCCCGCATGATCCGCATACGACAAAAACAAATGCCTCGGCTTCATTTTCAAATGAGACAATAAAGCCTCCGGTGCATCAAAGGCCTGTATTTGTCCATCAATACTCGCCTCCAGCGGCCCATTCAATTGGTCCAGACAGGTAATCACCAGGTTTTTGGGGGCGCTGCCCGCAAAGTTACGGTCGCTGTCCAGTGCGTAGTTCAACAGGTCGACATCAAGTGGCGCCACCCGTTGATGGCCTTGCCATTCGTTGTACACGTTGGTTTCGCGGGGATTGGGGGTGTAATCCAACTTAAGGCCTTCATTCGATAAAAAACCGATGCCGTGGCGGGTTTGGTAAGCCCGCGTGATGTAATACAGTTCAGGCAGGGGCAAGCGATAGGTGCCGACCAACTCCATGGCGTTGCGTGAGGTGGTGTAAGCCCGGGTGACGTTGGGGAAAAAGCCAAAATCGCGATCCAGCAAAATGCCCTGGCTGCCTTCAAAAATCAGGGCATCGTACCCCAATTGGTAAATGCGTTTTTCCAAAAAAACCTTTTCTTCTACCACTTCAATCAGCGGCAAAACTTGGGCAACGGCGGATTTGAACGCAGCCACCAGTTCTTGCAGATCGACCATCAACATGGGGTTGTGCACCTTGCGGCGGTAGTATTCGCCGATGGCCATGAGTTTTTGTTCCAACACGCTGGGGTAAAAAAGATCCTGCACGTACAAGCGGTAGGGAGTGGTTTCGTTGCGTTCCATCGTTGCGCCAAAGCCCATGCCACAACTGCCGTGGGCATTGATTTTTTCAGAGGCGCGGTTGTGGAAGACGTCGTAAGGGGTGGTGACCTGAGCCAGGGCATCGACAAAAACCGCAGGGGCAGGGGCTAGTCCATCACCTACGAATGCCCGATGTTCATTCAAAAAATTCTCCGGTGCAAAGGCACAATACCGGCTCCAATACGTGGCCGCCCCGGCCATACTTCCGGCACCAATGCTGGAAAACACGTGCCGTGTGCCCTTTGCATCCACCACCGTATGACCCGCCTGGTGCCCGCCCGAAAACCGGATCACCAGTGGCAGATTGGCTTGCCGACAAAGAAAATCGGTAGTCAACCCTTTTCCTTCGTCGCCGTAACCAAGACCGAGTACAATCTGTGTTTTCATTGATTGAATACATTTTGATAAAATGACGAATAAAGAATGACGAGTGACGAATTGTCTGCAATGTTGGACATTTAACTGAATTCGATATTTTTGAATCCAGGTTATGTCTAAAGTTTTGGATAATCGTTGATGGCAACGCACCAAAATCGTCACTCGTCATTCTTATATTCGTCATTCCTGAATTAGAGTCTCACTACCCCACTATCACCGCTCACCTTCAGCACACCAGTATGCACCTTCATCAGGGCGTTCTTGACTGAATTGGCCGTGGCAGTATCAAATTCAGCGGCAACTTTGTCCAGATTGGCACCGTTGATCACCGCAACCGTAGAAGCAATCAATTCGGCTACTGCCATGTGGTTGTCCAGGATCAGGGCGCGTTCACCCAGGAGTTTTTTCCAATAGCCAATGATGTCGGGGTTGTCTTTGTAGCCCGTTTCATTGATGTGGATGTGGAAAACGTGGTACATGCGTTGTGCCTGCGCCAATACCTGAGCGTCCGTAATCGGATCGGTTTGGGCGTAGCCCATCAAGTCCTTGAGGCGATCAGCGGCTACGGAGTCCCAGCTTTTTTCATCACCGATGGTGAATAAAAACCCTTTGTGGCCTCTTTTTTCAAAACAATCGATGCTGGTGTGGCGGCCAGCAACCAGCCAGGCCAAGAGGTAAGATTCCATGTTTTGGCCGCCGCCGCCGCCTTCGATGTACACTTTGGAGAGGCACTCGTTCAACTCATCGGTACCAGATTCAAACTGACCCATTTGTAGCGGGGCGCGGTCGGTATGGTGGTCACCAATGGCCGAAAACATCACCTGTGGGTCTTCTACGCCGTGCGCCAACAAGGTGTCCATCAGCGAACCCAGTTTGTGGCGAATCAGCATTTCCGGGATTTGGCCCATTGAGCCCGTCACGTCCAAAAATACGGCAATGGCCAGAGCGTTGGGGTGAGCGTCGGAATCGCGGCTTTCGCGAAATACGAGGCCTTTGGGATCCATGGCAGCATTCATGCCGCTGCTGAAGATTTGGTCGGCAGATTTGCCGGAGTAACTTGATTTTAGATGCGAATACGCATCGCTAGACCATGAAGTGTAGCCCATGTTGTATGTTTTTTGAGGATTATAGAATTATAGATTTAAGGGTAAAAATTTCTTCGGAAATTGCTTGTCCAGCAACTTGCGGTACTTGTCGTAGCAATCAAATGCGTCGGGGTGTGCGGTAAGCAGGAAGTCGATGAATGCTTTGTTGTGCGTCAGTTTCAGTTTCATGCCCAAACCGGATGGGTCACCCAGAATTGCAGCAGTGGTACGTTTGCAAAGCTCCATGTCGATAAGGGGTTCGGCAATTTTTTTTGCAAAAAGAGCATCAGGGTACCAGTTCTTGTATTTGGCGGAGATCGTTTTGACCATCCCTTCGCGGGGCGTGAGGTGATAAAACGAAGTCAGAATAATGCCGTGGGTTTCGGGTACGACAAACACACTTTCGGGGTTGATGCCACAGTGCGTCCAACCTTCCTGCGCCAGCCAGGATGTAACTTCTAACAAACGCGACAAAATCCAGTTGGCGTGGCCTTGTTGCAGGATGAGTCCGGCCAAGGGAGCTGCCCGGTGGCGAAGATTCAAGGTAAGCACCTCCGCATCCAGGGACATCGATTCCGGCAGGTAGCGTTTAAAGTGTTGCGCAGCCGGGCTGTTCAAGCTCATCAGGTAACCGTAATTGCGGTAGGATTGTAGCAGCAGTTTAGGGTCACCCACAAAGGTGATCGTCAGGTTTTGGGCACGTACCGCTCCGGCGTCATCGGTAAAACGGTAGCCCTTTTCCCAACCTTCCTTCAAGGCATTCAAGCGGGCAAAAGCATCGGCGGCACCGAGGATTTTGCACACGTCGGGGTGGAGTACTCTGGCGATGTCACCGTAGTGTTTTCGCCAGTCCGTCAAGTCCAACACATCCCCCAGGTGGGTAGCGTTGTTGATTTTGTTGATGAGTTCTTGCGGAGCCATATACTTAGTTTTGATTCTAAACTAACCTTCAATGATTCAAATATACAAATACTTAGTTTAAAAAGCAAACTAAGCTTCATTTTATTCGATAAAAAAAAGGCTGGTCTAGAGAAAAGTGCGTATTTCTCCGATGAATACTCCACGCGGGATGAGCGGGTGATCTTTTTCGCTTTTAGTTTTTCGCTATTCGCTTTTCACTTTTAGTTTTTCACTTTTCACTTTCTCCTCCATGGCGGCCAAAGAATCCCGTCTAAACTTCCGTTGATAAGCCCTGGCGAAAGGATATCCCAACCAAACATACCAACGATTGGGGCGCGAAAAGGCCTGGATAGAGTACCACCACACTGCCATCGTCTCGTAATTCCACCATAAAAATCTCTTCTCCTTTTTCAATGTGTGCTGGCAAAGTGCCGTATGCAAAACCGAAGCGTGCAGGCTCGTCAATCAGGTACACAATGCGCGAACTGTTGCGCCACCACCATAAGCCAAACAAACGAAATAAGACCAGGACTTCTTTTCCGGCTTCCAGGGGGGCATCGTGGGGGTAAATCTGCGTCCAGTTGGGAGGAAACATCGCCCACTGGCGCAAAGCGCGGGCAGCGGCTTCAAAAACGGGGTCGCCAAAGCCGAGCAGGGTGGACTCGCGGTCGTGGTTGTATCCAAGCGGGAATTCTTGAGCCGAAGCACCCACTTCAGGATAAGCAAATGGGCTGGATTCTTGGCTTTTCCAATGATTTTTTAGTGCAGATTCAGTCGGGAGTGTAAATGAGGGATTCATTCTTTCAAAATTTATTGAAAACTATGAAAACAAAACGCCACGTATCTCTCCCTTGTTTTGTAAACAATCAATAAAGATTGCTCACCCGCCTACGGCGAGTTCGAATTTTTTAATTTTCTCCGCAGATCTCGCAGATCAACGTAGATTTTTCAAAACGGATATTATCTGCGTTGATCTGCGGGAGAAAAAATCAAAGCTTATCCAAAGCTTCCAAAATCACTCCGCAAGCTTGCTTAATTTCCGCTTCAGTGATGATCAGCGGCGGGGCAATCCGTACCGATTCTGTATTGAACAAAAACCAATCGCTGATCAGTCCTTGGGCCAAACAATACTGAATGACCTTCATGACGGCGTCAAAAGACCCCAAATCCATCGCCATCAACAGGCCGGCACTGCGCACTTCGCGAATTTTGGGGTGTTGCAACAATTGATGAAACAAAGCTTCTTTAGCCTTCACTTCGGCGATGTAAGACGTATCCAACAAGGTTTGTAAATTCGCCAACGCGGCCGCACAACACACCGGATGCCCGCCAAAAGTAGTGATGTGCCCCAGGATGGGATTTTCCGACAACACCTGCATGATGGCTTTGGAGGACACAAAGGCCCCAATCGGCATGCCACCGCCCATTGCTTTGGCCAAAAGCAGCACATCGGGCACGATGCCGTATTGTACAAAAGCAAACAGGCTGCCCGTACGCCCAAAACCCACCTGAATCTCATCCAAAATCAACAAAGCGCCGACTTCGGTGCAGCGTTCGCGGAGCTTTTTGAGGTAGTCATTCACTGGCGGACGCACGCCCCATTCCGCCTGAACCGTTTCGACAATAACCGCAGCGGTATTTTCGGTGATTTCCTGTAAACACCAGGTGCAGTTGAATTCAATGTGTCGGATACCGGGCAGGAGCGGGTGGTAAGCCTGGGTAAATTCTTTGGGCCACATCAAGCTCGCGGCACCTTGGGTACTGCCGTGGTAAGCCCGTTTGCAGGCCACAATTTCGGCACGGCCAGTGTAGCGTTTGGCGAGCTTCATGGCTCCTTCGGTGGCCTCAGTGCCCGAATTGACAAAATAGACCGACTCCAGTGGATCGGGTAAATTATCGGCCAGGAGTTTGGCGAGTTGCACCTGGGGATCAAGCACGTATTCGCCGTAAACCAGGGTGTGCAAATACCGATCCACCTGTGCCTGAATAGCGGCTAATACCCGAGGATGCCGATGCCCCAGATTGCTGACGCTGATGCCCGCAATCAGGTCGAGGTAAGCTTTGCCCGCAGGATCGTACAGGTACATGCCTTCGGCCCGTTCAATTTCCAACATCAAGGGGCTGGGGCTGGTGGGGGCAAGGTGTTGGAGGAAAAGTTGTCGTGGGTTCATGTGGGGAGGGTTTGTGGGTTCGAAGGTTCAGGGGTTCCAGAGTTCGGGGGTTGGGGGGTTTGGGGGTTCTGTATGCGCTACAGGTCCAGAATTAAACTTGATATGTGCCTTGAGCGTGACAAAATTCTCAAAAAAGTTACTTGGAAACCCCAACTCTGCCAATTATTTTGTCGTATCGTAAAATGAGCTGTCAGCAATCAGCTATGAGCTGTCAGCAATGGAGCTCATAGCTGATTGCTGACAGCTCATTTGTTACCAAAAAATTAAAGCTCGAAAATGCTTTGCAAAAACAAAATTATTTCTGTATCATTGAACGCGAACCCAATAAAAGCAAGATTTGTGTATGCGTTTGTTAAGATGTTAGTCCCATGAAACAAGCAATGTTACTGGTGTGCATTTTGATTTCCACTCTACTTTTCTACCTCAAAGGACCCTCGTCCTGGTCGGGAGAGTACGCCATTCGTGGCATCGATGTATCTCACTATCAATCAGCTATCGATTGGAGTAAGGTTGCCAGTCAACAATTGGACTTTGTTTTTGTAAAAGCTACCGAAGGCGTTACCCTCAACGATAAATTGTTTTGTGACAACTGGGAAGCCATCAAAACAGAAGGGCTGCGCCGGGGCGCCTACCATTTTTACCGGGCCAATGTATCCCCCGAACAACAAGCTTTGAACTTTATCCGCAACGTCAAAATGGAAGCGGGCGATTTGCCGCCGGTGCTTGACGTAGAAACGCTGGATGGCGCGGGCAAAATTCAGCTATTGGCCGGAATGTATACCTGGTTGTACATGGTCGAAATCGCTTACGGCGTCAAACCCGTCATTTATACCAATCAAAAATTCTACAACACCTACCTTTCCGGGCAGTTTGCTGACTATCCCTTGTGGATAGCGCGTTACCATGGCACGCGGCAACCCCGCCTGGCCGATGGCCGGGAATGGAAGTTTTGGCAACGCCGCGATACGGGCAAACTCGCCGGCATCGAAGGCGCAGTAGACATGAATGTTTTCCAGGGTACTAAAAAAGAGTTGGAGGCCATGTGTATGCCGGATTTGATGAGCCGGCCTTAGTCTTCTAATTCCCTTACTTACTTCTCCACATAACTCACCCGATACACCACATCCGCGTAATCATCGGAAATCAGCATCGAGCCATCCGGCAAAAACTCCAGATCTACAGGTCTTCCCCACACGTCTTGTGATTCCTGATTGAGCCAACCTTCGGCAAAGGGTTTGTAGCTGGTGGCTTGTCCATTGCTGTTGAGCGTCACCATCATGATGCGGTAGCCGTTCTTTTTGCTGCGGTTCCAGGAGCCGTGCTCGGCCAGCAGGATTTGATTTTTGTAGGAACCGGGAAACATTTTTCCCGTGTAAAATTCGACCCCGAGCGGCGCTACATGGGCACCCAATTTTTGCACCGGATCAGTAAATTCATCACTACAAGGGCGGATTCCTTTAAACTCTGGGTCGGGTACGTCGCCCGCATGGCAATACGGATACCCAAAATGTTGACCATCCTTACTGGCGTGGTTCAACTCACAGGGGGGTACATCGTCGCCCATCATGTCGCGGCCATTGTCGGTAAACCAGAGTTCATTATTCTCGGGGTGCCAGGTAAAACCTACGGTATTGCGGATGCCGTGTTGTACCACTTCTACTTTTTTGGTCTCAATGTCCAGGCGGGTAATGGAAGCGTAACTGTCTTTATCGGACTCACAAATGTTGCAAGGTGCGCCCACGGGTACGTACAACTTTCCATCCGGACCAAAGGCAATGTACTTCCAGCCATGGTGTTTTTCGGTCGGATATTGGTCGTATACCACCACGGGTTGGGGCGGATTGGCCAGCTTGGCTTCAATGTTTTCCAATTTGATGATGCGGCTGACCTCGGCAATGTACAAGTCGCCATCGCGCAGAGCTACCCCGTTGGGCATGTTGAGGCCGGTGGCGATGGTGAACATTTTATCCGCCACAAAGTCGCCATCGGTGTCTTGTATGGCATAGACATCCCCTTTGTCGCGGGTGCCCACGAAGAGCGTGCCGTTGGGCGAAAGGCACATGGAACGGGCATTTTTGACGTTTTCGGCGTACACGGCTATTTTGAAGCCTTCCGGTAGTTTGATCTGGCTCAAGGGCAATTTTGAAGCAGGAGTATTGTTGAAGATTTTGGGTGGCGGCGGATTAAAGGGGCCACAGGCAAAAAATACAAACACTAGGAGGCAAAAGCATAAAATGGATCTGAATGGTTTCATGGTTGAATCATTTTTGAAGAGCTGACTAAAGTACAACAAATCCAACATGGAAAGGATGAAAAATGACCAGGCAATTTCCAGAGAGATGGCAAAACCCTGAGTTTTTCGGTTATATTTACGGCTAAGAGGACATTTAAAACAAGCATCAGCTACCATGATTAAAGAATTTATCCCCGATCCGGATGCGGAAGGCCCGGTGGTACAACACACGCCACCCCGGCGTTTTTACAACAACCTCACCTTTCGGGTGCTGGTAGCGATTAGCTTGGGGGTGTTGCTGGGTGCATTTTTCCCAAAAACGGGAGAAGCCATGCAGCCCATCGCCAAGACCTTCATCAACATGATCAAGATGGTGATTGCGCCGATCATTTTCCTCACCATCGTCACGGGGATCGGCAAGGTCAGCGACATTCGGCAATTTGGGCGCATTGGGGGTAAAGCGCTGTTGTACTTCATTACGGTGACGACCCTGGCCTTGTTTATTGGATTGGTGGTGGGGAACCTCGTTAAGCCCGGCGCTGGACTGGACACCGCTCATCTCAACAAAGGAGATGTCAGCGAGTATGTTGAAATGAGTAAGGAAAAAACCTGGGTGGACCACATCACCGAAATTGTGCCTCCGAACGTTCTGGGGGCTTTTGCAGAAGGCAACTTGTTGCAAGTGTTGTTTTTTTCCATCCTGTTTGGCATTGGGATCGCCCAAATCGGTGATTCCGGGCAAAACCTGCTCAAAACCTTTGACAAGATTTTACAAGTGCTCTTCAAAATCATGGCCATGATCATGGTGCTCGCCCCGCTGGGGGCTTTTGGAGGGATGGCCTATACGGTGGGCAAGTACGGACTGGGTACTTTAAAACCCCTGGCGATGTTGATGCTCACGGTGTACATCACGATGTTCCTGTTCATTTTTGTGGTGTTAAATCTGATTTGTTATTTTTCAAAGATTAATTTGTGGAAATTGTTGGGGTTCATCAAAGAAGAGATTTTGATTGTACTGGGAACTTCTTCTTCTGAATCGGTTTTACCCCGCATGATCGAAAAAATGGAGCGTTACGGCGCTTCCAAACAGGCGGCGGGTTTGATTATTCCCACGGGGTATTCCTTCAATCTGGATGGCACCAGCATTTACCTGTCGATGTCGGTGCTGTTTATTGCCCAGGTTTTTGGGGTACACCTCAGTTTGCAGGAGCAGTTGTACATCATTGGTATCCTGATTTTGACCTCTAAAGGTGCGGCGGGCGTGACCGGAAGTGGGTTTATTGTACTGGCTTCTACCTTGTCGTCTTTTCCTCAAATCCCGATTGAGGGTCTGGGTCTCTTGGTGGGCGTAGACCGCTTTATGTCGGAAGCCCGAGCCATTACGAACCTGATTGGCAATGCGGTAGCCACCATCGTAGTGGCCAAAAGTGAAAATGAATTTACGCCTTTGATCCACAAATAAAACGGAATGGTTTCTCTCGAACAAGTCCAAAATCTGCTCGCTGCACAAGGCTACATCACGGAAAAACCGATTGTACTTTCGATGTTTCTTTCGATGCGTTTGGGCAAACCACTACTGATCGAAGGCCCTGCGGGTGTGGGCAAAACGGAGATCGCCAAGGTGATGGCCAAAGCTTTGAATACCGATTTGATCAGGCTGCAGTGCTACGAGGGCCTCGATGCCAATCACGCCCTGTACGAGTGGAATTACCAACAACAACTGCTTTACCTCAAATTGGAAGAAGGGCTTTCGATGGACCTGGCCGAGCGGGAGAAGAACATCTTCAGTGAGAAATTTTTACTCAAAAGGCCTCTCCTGCAAGCCATCACCCACCACAAAGCTCCGGTATTGCTGATCGACGAGATTGACCGGGCTGATGAGGAATTTGAGAGCTTTTTATTGGAGGTGCTTTCCGATTGGCAAATCACCATTCCAGAAATAGGCACCATCCACGCGACCCATCGCCCACACGTCATTGTGACCAGCAACCGGGTGCGAGAGCTGTCGGAAGCACTGCGGCGACGGTGTTTGTACCTGTACATCGATTATCCCGACTTTGACAAAGAACTGCAAATTGTGCGCAGCAAAGTGCCCGAAATTGATGAAAAACTGGGACAACAGATTTGTGCCTTCATGCGGGAACTGCGCCAATTGCGCCTGGATAAAGTGCCTGGCGTGGCCGAGACCCTTGATTGGGCAACCGCTTTGGCCAATTTGCACATCGATCATTTGGATAAAGAAACCGTAGAATCCACCCTGGGCATTATCCTCAAAGATTGGCAAGACATCCGCCATACCCAAATGTCCTTGACGGAGCTGTTTGAAAAAACGGGCGCGATTTCGAAATTCGATGCCTTGTAATAGTTGAAGAGTTGAAAAGTTTAGCGTTGAAGTGGAGGCTCGCGAGCGACAACTGCTTCTAACGAAACTTTCAACTCCTCAACTTTTCAACCTTTCAACCTTTCAACTTTATGAATTTCCAGCATCCCACAGCCATTGTCGACGCAGGTGCCCAAATTGGTGCAGATACCAAGATCTGGCACTTTTGTCACGTAATGGCAGGTGCGGTAATTGGTGAAAATTGCAGTTTGGGGCAAAATGTATTTGTAGCCGATGGGGTGATTTTGGGAAAAAATGTCAAAGTGCAAAACAACGTATCGCTGTATTCGGGGGTCATCTGTGCAGACGATGTTTTCCTGGGGCCATCGATGGTGTTTACCAACGTACACAACCCCCGCAGTGCCGTCAACCGCAAAGGGGAGTACCGCCAAACCTGGGTAGAACGAGGCGTGACCATTGGGGCGAATGCGACCATTTTATGCGGCATCCGCATCGGTGCTTATGCCTTTATTGGCGCGGGAGCAGTAGTACTAGAAGATGTGTTGCCTTATGCACTATTGGTGGGCAATCCAGCCCGGCACATCGGTTGGATGAGTGAATATGGAGAGCGTTTGTATTTTGATGAACAAAACCTGGCACTTTGCCCCGGCTCTGGCGAACAGTATCGACTGGAGCATGGGCAGGTAACAAAAATATGAAAGACCTGAATTTTGCCCTGATCGGGGTAGCTGGATACGTGGCGCCCCGGCATTTACGGGCCATCAAGGATACCGAAAATCGTTTGATTGCGGCGCTAGACCCCAATGATTCAGTAGGCGTGATGGATGCCTATTTTCCTGACGCGGCTTTTTTTGTAGAATTTGAACGTTTTGATCGACACCTGGAGAAACTCCGCCAAAATGGGCAAAAGCTTCACTTCGTCAGCATCTGTTCACCCAATTACCTGCACGACGCCCATATCCGCTTTGGGCTACGCCAGCAAGCTGACGTCATTTGTGAAAAACCACTGGTGCTCAACCCCTGGAATGCGGAAGCATTGCAACGCAACGAAGCAGAAACGGGCCAACGGGTGTACACCATTCTGCAATTGCGCTTACACCCAGCCATTCAAGCTTTAAAAACCCGGATGGTTCAGCAAGTTGTGCAAAAACACGACGTTGACCTGAGTTACATCACTGCCAGGGGCAATTGGTATTACGCCAGTTGGAAGGGGGAATTGTCCAAATCAGGAGGAATAGCAACCAATATCGGTATTCACTTTTTCGACATGTTGATCTGGATTTTTGGCGCGGTGCAAAAAAGTGAAGTACACCTGCACAGCCATGATCGGGCTGCGGGGTATCTGGAATTGGAGCGCGCTCGAGTGCGCTGGTTTTTGAGCATCGATGAAAACACGCTCCCTCAATCCGTGCACGAAAAAGGCGGTCGTACCTTTCGCTCCATACGCATCAATGGCCAGGAATTGGAGTTTAGTGAGGGCTTCACCGATCTGCATACCGAGAGCTATCGAGAGATTTTGGCGGGCCGAGGCTTTGGCCTGGATGCTGCTGCACCTTCGATTGAGTTGGTACACAGCATTCGGGAGGCAGAGGTGTTGGGGTTGAAGGGGGAATACCACCCCTTGGCGGCGTTGCCGCAGGGGAGGCATCCTTTTAAGTGAATAAAATCTGTGTGAATCTGTGGGATTTGCAGAACGCCTACTTGATCACCTTTCATCACCTGTTGAATCTTGTCATTCGGTACCAGCAGCGCCAAATTGTACTGCTTGATTTTCCAGCTTAGTCCGCTTTTTTCGAGCACACCTGAGCCCCGGCATGGGCCCATCCAGGTATCCAGCACTTCGTCCCACCAGGCGTAACGGCCATCGGCGGTTACCGCGACATTGCGGTTTTTGGCCTTAAAGTCCCAAGCGACCTCTTTTTCAAAAGCCTTTTGCAGGTCTTTGCGCATGGCATCAGTCAGCCAACGTTCTGTCGCATCAGTGCCAAGGAAAACCGCATCAGCACTCATCGCACCAAAGAATTTCTCTTCATCGGCGGTAGCCGCAGCGCGGTGCCAGGCCTCGATGAAGCTGGCAATTTCCTTCTGGTGATCGGGGGTAGCCGTGATACAATTGTCTTTGCGACGCGTGTCGGTGATGTGGATGATTTTCCAACCCTCGGTGGTTTTCATCAGCTGGAAAGCATTGACCCCACAGTGGCTCATTTGGTCGCCCAAGAAAAAAGTATACTCAGTCCATGCCGTAGCCAGATTTTGATCAATGCGCACATCATAACTCCAGATCCGTTCATCGAGCATTTTTGGAGACGGTTTGCCCACTGAGGTGATAAAGCGGCTAATGGACTCTGACCGGAGTTGGGGCTTGCCTTCCCGATCGATGAGGGTTGTTTGCAAATGGGCATCGGGGTGCATGATGGCTTTAATGCGAACACTATCATTGGCCCGCATGCCATCGAACATTTGTTGAATGCAGGCAATCACGGCCGCACGTTCATCTGTTTGTGCGTGGCCCAGGGTGCAGAATACACTGAACATCAATAAAAATGGAGAAAACTTCATTGGTTGTGGTTTTATTAAAGTCGGTTAAAAACAAGTCCCGCCGCAGGCGGAATGTTATTTTTCTGTCGGTTGTCAAAAGACTCCTTCATCGGCAAAACTGTAATAACCGGCCTCGCTCACAATCAGGTGATCCTGCACCAGGATGTCCAGTTGCAAACCCGCCTTGCGGAGGCTTTGGGTAAGATCGAGATCGGCCTGGCTGGGACGCAAACTCCCGGAAGGATGATTGTGGCACAGCACAATACTGGCTGCATTGTATTCCAATGCCTTTTTAAAGATCACCCGGGCGTCTACCACGGTGCTGGAGAGCCCTCCGGCGCTGATTTTTTCCCGCCCAATCATGCGGTTGGCCTGATTGAGCAGGAGGATCCAAAACTCCTCGGTGCTTAAATCGAGCACCAGTGGCGCCAGCGCCAGATATGCGTCCTTACTGCTGCTGATCAGGGGGCGTTTTTGTAAGGGCAGCAGTTGTCGACGCTGCCCCAACTCCAGCGCTGCAATGATGGAAATGGCCTTGGCTTCACCCACACCATTAAAGCGCTCGGTGAGTTCTTTGATGCTGCAGCGACCCAGTTCATTCAAATCGGCGGCGTAGGCATGCAAAATCCGTTGAGCCAAACCCAAAGCCGACTCATCCCGGTTGCCAGAACCCAGAATGATGGCCAATAACTCGGCATCCGTCAGTTGTTTTTTTCCCTTGAGTAGCAGTTTCTCGCGTGGGCGATCCTCCTCGGCCCAGCCTTTAATGCTTATTCTTTCCTTTGGATCGTGGTACATAACACAACTATTGAAACGATGAGCAAACAAAATGAATCCAAAGGCTATGTAAAAGTGAAAGGCAAATGCGGGGAACAGAAACAATTTCCATTTCTGTTCCTTATGTTTGAGCTAATTTAGAAGATATTTTTGAAAAGTGGAAAAAGATTTGCGGTTTAGGCGGGAAGAACGACTCAAAAGCTGGTCGGCAATTGGGCGGATGTTCAAGGAAGGGCAGTCTTTTGGCCAGTATCCATTGCGCTTTGTGTGGTTACCCGTGGAGCAAGAAAACGCAAGTTTTCCTGCGCAGTTCACCGTGAGTGTTCCCAAAAAGAAATTCAAAAAAGCGGTAGACCGCAACCGTCTGCGCCGTCAAATTCGCGAGGCTTATCGACTCAATAAACAACTCCTTTACCGCAACTTGGATCCATCGCAAAAAGTGTATGCTCTGATGGTGATTTATGTGGCCAAAGAAGCTTTGGAATATACCGAGATTGAAACCAACATGAATCGAGGATTGCGCAGATTGGGAAAAATTTTGCGTGATCAACAGAATCAACCAACGCATAAGGAGGATTGAAACTCCTTTATTTCTTACTTGAACTATTACAAAATGAATAAGAGACTACTCAACATATTTTTAGGTTTCGTATTGGCGTGTTGCACGTTGGTTCCTGCTTTTGGTCAAAAATTTTTGGCCCTGGAACGTTACGGCAAAGTCAAAAATATTCGCATCCCAATTGGCACAGTACTAACGTATCAATTGCGCGATGGGCAAGGGTGGTACACCGCCGAGGTGGTAGACCTCAACTACAAGGATACCCTGGTCATTTTTCCAAAAATCGCCATTCCGCTCAGAGAAATTTCGGCGCTACGCTACGATAAGAACTGGTCTAAAGGAATTGGTAAGTCTTTGAGTTTATTCGGACTGAGTTGGTCGGCCATTGCTTTGGTGGGAACACTTACGGATAAAAATCCCGAGACCAATTACGAATTGAGTGATGCCATTGTAACCGGCTCTGCTTGTCTCACGGGTTTTCTTTTGCCCCGAATTTTCAAATACAAAATTGTGGAATTAGGCAAACGCAAACGCTTGCGCATCATGGACACACGGCCCTCGGAGCGCTAAGCGCATTTTATTTGACCAAAAAATATTCGATGGCTAATCGATAGCCATTCAAGCCCAATCCTACGATGCTCCCCACACAACGTGAGGCCAGGTAAGAGTGGTGCCGAAAAGCCTCGCGAGCGTGAATATTGGAAATGTGCACCTCAACAACCGGCGTCTTAACGGCGCTAATGGCATCGGCGATGGCAACTGAAGTGTGGGTGTAAGCTCCGGCATTGATGATGATGCCATCAAAAGAAAATCCTACTTCGTGTATTTTGTCAATGATGGCTCCTTCGTGGTTGCTTTGGAAATAGTGCAAATCCTGATCAGGAAAAGCCTGTACCAAGGTATCAAAATAAGCCTGAAAGGTTTGGGTGCCGTACACTTCGGGTTCGCGTACACCGAGGAGGTTGAGGTTGGGACCGTTGAGGATAAGCAGCTTCATAGCGAATAGCGAAAAGTGAATAGCAAAAACGAACCCTAAAGTTATTCGCTTTTCACTATTCACTTTTCGCTTAATTAGCGAGTTCTGACAAAAATTTAATCCTGACCATCAAGATTTCGTCCATGGTGATGTCGTCATCTTTCAGGGCTTTGTAGGCTACTTTGGCATCGTCGGTATCCACACTCATGAAGTAGTCGTAAATGTCGTCACGGATGGCTTCGTCCATGGTTTCGTCCAGGTAATAATCAATATTGACCTTGGTGCCGGAGAGGACAATCGCGTAAAGTTCTTCCAGAATTTCATCCATGGTGATGTCGTTGGCTTCGGCAATGTCTTCCAACGGCACTTTACGGTCGATGCTCTGAATGATGTTGACTTTGATTTTGGATTTATTGGCTACCTGCTTGACCACAAAATCGGTAGGCCGGTCAATCTCATTCTCTTCAACGTACTTTTTGATCATTTCCACGAAGGCCTTGCCATAACGAATGGCTTTGCCTCGGCTAACCCCGGAGATGTGCACCATATCATCCATCGAAATGGGATATTGGGTAGCCATGTCTTCCAGGGAAGGATCCTGAAAAATTACATAAGGTGGTACATTGTGGCGTTTGGCTTCCCGGCGGCGCAAATCTTTGAGCAAACTGACCAGGGTTTCGTCCAATACGGCCGTACGGCCTACATCCTCGTTGTTTGCGTCGATCTGTTCTTTTTCGTAATCGTGGTTGAGCGGAATTTGTACAGGGTAAGTCTTTTTCAGAAAATCACGGCCTTTTTCGGTCAATTTCAGCAAACCGTAGCTCTCCACATCTTTGTAAAGCAGGTCTTGCAAGAGGGCATGTCGGTATACCGATTCCCAAAAATTAATGTCTTTGCCTTTACCAACCCCGTAAGAAGGTTTTTTATTGAAAGCGTAATCCTTGATTTCTTTGGTCTCAGCACCTTGTACAAAATCGAGCAAGGTTTTGATCGTGAAGTTTTCATCCAGTTCATCCACCACCTTGAGTGCGTCCTGCATTTCTTTGGTGACTTCGATTTTCTCTTTGGGATAGCGGCAATTGTCACATAAGCCACAATGAGCCTGATCGTATTCTTCTCCAAAATAGTGCAATAAAAACTGGCGCCGGCAAGCCGTAGTTTCGGCATACGCCATTACTTCTTGCATCAGTTGGGAGCCCATTTCGCGTTCAGCTACCGGCTTGTCGCGCAGGAATTTTTCCAACTTGAGCATGTCCTTGTACGCGTAAAAGGCAATACAACGGCCTTCGAGGCCATCGCGGCCAGCGCGACCGGTTTCCTGGTAGTAGTTCTCGATGCTTTTGGGCATGTCGAAGTGGATCACAAAACGCACATCTGGTTTGTCGATGCCCATCCCAAAAGCAATGGTCGCTACAATGACGTCCACATCTTCCATGAGGAATTCGTCCTGGGTTCTGGTACGTGTTTTTGCATCCAGTCCCGCATGATAAGGCGCGGCTTTGATGTCGTTGACCTGGAGCACTTTGGCAATCTCCTCGGCTGCTTTGCGGCTTTGCACATAGATGATTCCCGATTGTCCGGGCATGCCCTTGATCACCTGGATGATCTGGCGAACGGCTTGCTCTGGCTTTCCTTTGGGGCGAACCTCGTAATAAAGATTTTCGCGGTTGAAGGAAGACATGAACGCGTGTTCGCTGCGCAGTCCCAGGTTTTTCAGAATATCGGATTGTACTTTAGGTGTAGCAGTAGCCGTAAGGGCGATGATGGGAACTTCCTGGCCGATGCCATCCAGCATGGAACGAATGCGCCGGTATTCCGGACGGAAATCGTGCCCCCATTCGGAAATACAGTGGGCTTCATCTACGGCTACAAAGGAGACATTGACCGTTCGGAAGAACTCGATGTTTTCGTCCTTCGTGAGCGTTTCGGGTGCGATGTAAAGCAATTTGGTGTGTCCATCATTGATGGCTTGCTTTACCAGTTTCATTTGTGCTTTGGTCAGCGAGGAGTTTAAAAAATGTGCTACATCGTCGCTTTGACTATATCCGCGAATGGAGTCCACCTGGTTTTTCATCAGGGCGATGAGTGGAGAAATAACGATGGCTGTTCCTTCAAGCATGAGGGCTGGCAATTGATAACACAGCGATTTTCCTCCTCCGGTAGGCATAATGACAAAAGTGTCGTCCCGATTGAGTAAGTTCTGGATGATTGCTTCCTGATTGCCTTTGAACGCGTCAAAGCCGAAGTATTTCTGCAAAGCCTCTTGCAATGTTTCTTGCGTCACTGTCATGGCTCTCGTGCTTTGATCTTTTGATTTTAGCGTACTTTTGCGCAGCGCCGCACACAATTGCTTGTTGCGGATACGTTTCAGTAGTTTTTGTGAATTCTAAAAACTAAATATAACCAGAAATTAGGATTAATCATATACCTCTCTGGTTTTTTAGTGCAATTTGTCTGGTTTTTTTCCCCTTTGAGGAAAAGCACGCGAAGATAATAAATAATTTACAAAAACAATTGAATTTTAACCAATTAACTAAATGCTTTTGAAAAAGCATCACCAGTAGAAACAAACGAATGGACACCCTTGAAAACATAATTTTGAGTACTGCCCGTCAGACCATAGAAATTGAGGTGGCAACGCTTCAAGACTTAAGGAATAGCTTGGATGAGGGCTTTGTGACCACAGTGGAGGCAATATACGCAGCTACGGGTCGAGTAATTCTGACGGGAATAGGCAAAAGTGCCATCATTGCCCAAAAAATTGTGGCTACCCTCAACTCCACCGGAACCCCGGCAATTTTTTTGCACGCGGCTGATGCCATCCACGGCGACTTAGGCATGATCCAGGCTCAAGATGTGGTCATTTGTTTGTCTAAAAGCGGGGAGACACCCGAAATCAAAGTCCTGGTGCCACTCATCAAAAACCTGGGCACTGTGTTGATCGGCATGGTCAGCAATAAAGATTCTTATTTGGCCAAACAAGCCCAATTTATCCTCCATACCCCGATTGACAAGGAGGCGGATCCGAACAATCTGGCACCAACAGCAAGCACCACCGCTCAAATGGCAATGGGTGATGCCCTGGCCACTTCTCTTTGTGCATTGCGGGGTTTTTCACCCAAGGATTTTGCGCAGTTTCATCCCGGAGGATCATTGGGCAAGCAACTATACTTGCGGGTTAGCGACCTTTACATCCACAACGCCCGGCCCATGGTTGAACCCACCACGGGTATCAAACGCACCATTTTGGAAATCACATCCAAACGCCTGGGTGCAACAGCAGTAGTAGATACGGATGAAAAAGTGTTGGGCATCGTGACCGATGGCGACTTGCGCCGCATGTTGGAACGATTGGACAATTGGGCAGAGGTATGTGCGCAAGACATTATGAGTGCGCATCCAAAAACAATTTTTGCGCATGCGATGGCAGTACATGCCCTGGAAATCATGCGCAACTACAGTATTTCACAATTGCTGGTGGTGGATGAGGCGCAAAAATATGTGGGTGTGGTGCATTTACACGATTTGATCCGGGAAGGAATCGTGTAGCAGCAACCCTTTGTATGGGGCTACCACCGGGTTGCCCCTACCGTAATTTTTCATTGTTCGCGTGCCGTTCCGCGTCTCTTTTCGTTTTCTTTTCCAGGTTTTTATGCAGGGCTTCGGTTAAATCGATCCCGGTCTGATTGGCCAAACAAATCAATACAAACAGCACATCCGCCATTTCATCCGCCAGGTCTTCTTTGGCAGTCAGGGCATCGTCCGGGTTTTTGAACGACTGTTCGCCGTACATCCGCGACATCAACCTGGCCACTTCGCCTACTTCCTCCATCAGGATGGCGGTATTGGTAAGCTCGTGGTAATAGCGGATGCCAACGGTCTTGATCCACTCATCTACCGTGGTTTGGGCTTCCGAAAGTAGCAGTTGCTGCATCATTCTTTATTTTTGCTGTCGATGATAATGGTGACCGGGCCGTCGTTGAGCAAACGTACTTTCATGTCGGCACCAAATTCGCCTGTACCAACGGGGATGCCAGCGCATGCTTCCAGTTTTTTGACAAAAGCCTCGTACATGGGAATGGCAAAATCGGGTTTGGAAGCCTTGATGTAGGAAGGTCGATTGCCTTTTTTGGTGCTGGCATGCAGGGTGAATTGGCTGACCACCAACAAACCACCTTTGGCTTCCAGTACGGAGCAGTTCATCACTCCATTTTCATCGGGAAAAATGCGGAGATTGACCACTTTATTGCACAGCCATTCGATGTCTTCAGCGGTATCGGCGTCTTCAATGCCTACCAAAATCAATAAACCAGTACCAATCGCTGACTTGATTTGACCCTCTATGGTGACTGATCCTTCCGATACTCGTTGGATGACTAGGCGCATTATTTCTTTTGCGTTTCAGGATGGCTTTTTGGTAGCTGCGTACGCTGTAGCTGTCTACCTTCGGGGAATCTTCAGTACCTGCACCACTTTGGCGTATTGGCTTGGCGGAGAGTCCATAAAACTCCACTATGAGGTGGTCTTTTTCCAGGCGATAATTGTTGACGATGGTACTGTTTTGAACGGTAAACGCCCCGGCAAAAGGTCTCCGACCAGAAATTGATCCAAGACAATGCCATTTCGCTCATCAATCGCCCAATGGCCTTTGCCTGCATCTACTGGTTTAAGGACGTAAGGACGATTGTCTTCCGACTGATCGCCATAAATCAGTTGCCAAGTATAATGACCAAGGGTATCGGCCGCCTGGATTTTAAGTTGCATCACGACCTTTTTTGGAGTCTTGGCATTGCCGGCATACCAACTGAGTTTGCCTTCCCAATGGCCGAGCCATTTTGGGGGGAACTCAGTAGTACTTTGCGCATGGACAGCACAGCCTAAAACCAATCCCCATAAAAGGAACAGTAGGTTTTTCATACCCGATTGTCTGGTAGGGGGCTAAGGCCTTGGCCCTATTTGGCACTTTTTACCAATTCCGCATCGGTGAGCCCGTACATGAGCCGATTGATGTCATTGGCGTTCAAATCCAGTTTTCCTTTGATGGTGATGGCTTCCGTAGTGTATTTGATGGGTTCTTTGGAAATAACTTCCATTACTGATTCAGGACCAGCACCGCCACAAAAGAAGCACATGTTGTAAGGGAAAGCGGAAAAGACGAACTCTTTTTGCCCACGATAACCTTCCACGGGAATGATGTACCCCTTGATTTCGACCGATTTACCTTCGAGTGCTTTAATCTCAGGGCTAAAAATAGGCACGTCTACTTTAAAGCCCAGCATTTCATCGTATTGCTTTTTAAAGGTAACCTTGGCCAGGGTTGTCCAAAGACTTTTATTGTCTTGGGCAATTACACTTGAGCTTCCAGCCCACAAAAAACAGAAGGCCAAACTGGCAACCAGCATCGTTTTTTTCATTTGATACTTCATTTTGAATCGTTAGGGCAAAAATACAGGTTTATTGTAGAGTCTGTGTTCAAAAAAACGACGAATCCGCTGTTAAAGTTTTAGAGCGTGTTAAAGTTTTAGTCTACAAAATAATTTTGGCTACACGTAGTTGTCCTCTCCTTTCGCTGGGCACCACCATCTTATCTCCCGAAATCTGGATGGCATCCCGAAACCGGAGGCGGAGCTTCAATAACTCCGTACTCAGCAAGCTATGCCGTTCATTGTCGCCAGTGCCCTTGATCAAGTATTCACTGACTGTATTTTCAAATTTGATTTCATCATTGAAAATTAAACGCAGATTGGAAGGCGTTTTGAATAAGAAAAAGGACGAATAGGCACCATCGTCATCTTGCGAGTATTGTTTTTTGTACAACACTTTTTTCCAGTGCTCTTCCCCGTCGGGATGTACGGAAATGGCAAAAATGTCATTGTAGTAATAATCAATGGTATTGCGGCTGACGTTGTCGAAGCCCATACGTGGAACGTTGGTAGAAAACCGGGTAGAGTTGCGATTTTCTTCTCCAAAAATGAGCATTCCGCCATCTTTACGCAACACGATATTGTTGATGCCAATTTCCACAAGGCCCCGATTTTGCCGAATTTCCTTTCCTTCTAAATCCGAAACAAAGCTGTCGTCAAATGGATGGAAACGCAGCCGGTGACTGAGTAAATCATTGCGGGGTAGACTGAGGTGAAAATAGCCTTCGGCGCGCTCAATGTTTCGTTCAAAATACAAGCCACCTCCACAGAAACGGTGGTTGAGGTTATCGATGATAAACTTTACATCATAGGTCACCTTGTCCTGCATAAAAATGGCGAATTGATTGATGCTGGGCGATGCAGGACTACAGACAAAAAGATCGAAGCGGTGTTTTTCCCTCCGACTCATTACATTGTCTTTTTCAAGCACCATGAACATTTCCCCATCATTGCTGACCAACATGTGCATCACATCAACTCCATCGGTAAAATCATCAATTTGAAAGCTTTTTTCCCACAACAACGTAAACGAGGCATTGTCAAACACCAATACATTAAAGGTGCTGCGGTCGATGTGATAGATGAGTACCTTGCTGCGGTCTTCACTACGCTCGAGGCGAAAGGTTGGGGTGAAAAAAGTGAAGCCATAATCCTTGAGCAGCAAGGTTTGGCGTTTGTTGGCAGAGGGATCAAAATGATCGGCTCGAACGATGGTATTGCCTTTGTCGCGATGGTGATAAATGACGGTGAAGCTATCCCGCAGACTGTTCACGCCAATGATGGAAGGTTGCCGTTTTTCCAATTCAATCTCTTTGCTCCAGCTGGAGCGCATGTTTTCGTCAAAGGCCTGGATTTCGAATTTATCTGTCCGATTGCGAAACAAGAGCACACGGCCTTTTAATTCACCGATGACATCATAGGAAATATCGTTGCGGAGGGGCAATTCTTCAGAAACCACTACCCGCTGGGCAGAAAGCTGAAAGGTGGTCAACAACACAAAAAGAAGCAATAGATGTCTCATACCTGATGGTTTAATCTAAAAATAACAATTGAATTTAGATTATGGCTGAAATTTCTGTAGAATTTGTCAGCCCTCGCACAGTAAAAGAAACCAGATGACCATTAAAGCTCAGCCATCAGGATCTTGCGATAGCTGATTGACATCTCGTTGCCCGGATGCAATTGAATACCAATGGGGCCTGAAACAGGAATATCCGCAGAGGTGTAGGTCATCACTTCTTTGCCATTGAGGTACGCGGTATAGGTCTTGCCCACCAGCTTTATTTTTAAGGTGTTCCAGTCTTTGAGCTTCAGAATGTCTTTTACCCCGCTTGCTTCTACGGGATAACGCAGTTTAGGCACATACGGCGATCCGGTCATGTCTCTTTTTAAAGAGCCCGAAATGCCAATTTGAACCTGATCGTTTTCGGAACGAAGGAAAATGCCCGAGTCAACGGTGCCTTCGCCCATCAAAAAATCGGCTTGAAAGACAAAATCCTGGTACGATTTTTCCGTCCATAGAATCTCTCCTTTTTTCGTGGGTTCATTTTTCACATACAGTATCCCTTTGGAAGCCGTCCAACAATCCTTGTTAACAGGAGCGACCCAGCCTTTCAGGTTTTTACCGTTGAAAATCTTCTTCAATTTTGCTTCTTGAGCATTTGCACTCATGCTTGTGCAAAGAAATAGGATAAAAAAGAGGAAATGAGGTGCTTTCATGCGCTGATGTTTTTACTTTTACGCCCCAAAATAGGACAATACCGAATATGAGTAAGCGAAACAAGTTACAGAAATTTGCAGAGTTGTTGTCGTTCCCGAATGTATACGAAAACTTTGATTCAGGGAATCCACAATTGGCGGGCGAGCATGGGCAAATTGTGGACTTGAAAGGGCAATGGTGCGCTGCGCATTTTAAAAACAATGCACCCTTGACTTTGGAGTTGGCTTGTGGTCGTGGGGAGTATTCGGTTGCCCTTGGCAAAATGTATCCTGAACGCAATTTTATCGGCGTTGACATCAAAGGGGCGCGAATATGGAAAGGCGCGCAAGCCGCCTTGCAAGAGGGCCTGCACAATGTGGCTTTTTTGCGTACCCGTATCGAACAAATCATGTATTTTTTTGCCTTGGGAGAGGTGAATGAAATCTGGATTACGTTTCCTGATCCATTCTTGCGCAACAGCAAAACGAATCGGCGGCTTACTTCCCCGGCTTTTTTGGATCGTTACCGCCAAATGATGCCGAATGGAGGGATTGTTCACCTTAAAACCGATGATCCAACTTTGTATGAATTTACCCTGATGGTCATTCGGGATTATCCCCAGGCTACCTTATTGTATACGGATGATGACATCTATGCCAAGGACTTACCTCTTCCGGAGTTGGAGATCAAAACCTATTATGAACGGATGCATTTGGCGGAACAGAAGACGATAAAATATGTGCAATTCCGGTTACAATAGCTAATATGCTAATGTGATGATAATTAACACATCACCATATTTACCCATTAGCACATTAATTTTTTTTCTGCCCGTAGGTCAAATTCAAATCATCCAACACGATGTCCAGCATTGGGTCTTTGCCCCGGATATACCCATCCTTGAGGTGATGGCCATAAAAACCACCCAAAACGTTCCAATAAGTAGCCGTCCAGCCTCCGCGCAACCCTTTGACGAGGTCGTACATGGGGGTATCGAGTTCCCTTTCAATCATTTTGATGAGGAGCATGCCTTGGGTACGGGTAAGTTTTTTGAGGGGGGCTTCAAATTTCTCCTCCAGGTCTTCTTGTAAGGTTTTGATGTATTTGCGTTTCTGACCCTTTTTGATGTCATTGGTAATGGCGTCAACCTCTTTAAAGATGCGCACCGCTTCTACCGCATATGGGTATACAGAATAAGCATATCGGCGATATTTACGGTATTTTTTATAGTCTTCTTCCGAATCAAACGAGCGTAAGGAGGTGATTGAAACCTCGCCCAAACCTGCCATAATCAAGGTATCCCCGGCAGCATCAATGATGTAATCGTAAGTTTGACCTTTGATGGTCACTTTTCCTTTATCGCTCTCCTGGGCAATTCCCCGAGCAAGTACCAACAAGAAAAGCAGAAGGGTGAAAACATGTTTCATGGTTACCAGTCTAAATTAAACAGGAACAGCCTTTGCATGTTGAATGCAAAGGAGGTAATAAATATTGTTTAGAAAGGTAGATACTAGAAAATAACTTCTTTTGCAGCTTTCATCGGAATGCCAATGCATTTTTTCTCCATATACTCCAGCATACGTTCTACCAATGCGCGGGTGTTGGTATCCAACTGAGCCACTTCCTTGTGGAAGACCTCGTTGAGTGCCCGATCTTTTACTGCTTTGATTTCTACGGGAACCTGGCGCATGGCAATTTCCAAGCGACGCTGTTGGAATACTTTGGGTAGCTCCTCGATGAATTCGGCCAGCATTACTTTGGCTTTTTGTACTTCCTGTTCGCGGAAAGCGAGGTTTTCTTTGGCCAAAGCGCGTAAGCCTTCAATTTCGATGTAATGATTATCAAAATTGGCAATTACTTTAGGGGAGATATTGTGAGGGATGGATAGGTCGATCAATATTTTTGGCCCCGTCTCGCCATTGAGCAATTGAGGGTATAAAGCGGGGGTAATCACAGGTTCAGTAGCAGCAGTACATACGATCAACGCGTCGAAACCCTCTTGGTGGTGCTGTAAAGCATTCAGGTCATAGGCCCGTCCCTGGGGGAATATTGCGGCAATTTCTTCCGCTTTGGAGACCGTGCGGTTAAATACAGAAACCTGCGTGAAATGATGCTTGTCCAAAAATTTGGCCACCAATGCATTGGTTTGACCAGCACCGATGATCAAAATGCGCGCATCTTTGGGTAAGTGATGACGCATCATTTTTTGAATGGCCAAAGAAGCAATCGAAACGGGTTTGTCGCCAATGCGGGTATTCGAATAGATCGACTTGGCCACAGCCACCGCTTGATCCATGGCCATACGCAGATTGTCACCAATCAGATTCCAATCCTTACATTGATCGTAAGCATCACGCAATTGCCCTAAAATTTGGCGCTCACCAATGACCATAGAATCCATTGAGGCAGAAACGGTGAAGTAATGCTCCAGTGCATCCATGCCTTCCAGAATTTGAACACTGTCGTCCAAAGTGGCCAAAATATCGTCTTCGATTTGTGGATTGACTTGTTTGAAGAATTCGACTGCAAAAACCAGATCAAGTTGGCGTTCGGTATGAAAGAAGTACATGACCCGATTGCAAGTAGACAAATACAAAAGTTCATCCAAACCAAACTGTTCCTTAAGGTCCTGGAGGCGCATCTTCAACGCCGAAGGATCGGAGGTCTTCACCACAAAATCGCTGATGCTGTGTAAGTTTACACGTTTGTGGGTGACCGTAAGGATTTTGTAATTGTCTAACATAACCTTTGTTGCTTAAAAAAAATGACACTGTTGAATTATTAAGCGGTTAATTCTCGCAAGGTTTTGGGATGATTGACTTTTGATCCGGTACTTACGGTGCCTACTGTTGAATTGCTGCAAAAATAGGATGCGGATTGGGAAATAATGTCACGGTTCTGTAACAACATCAAACAATTTAACTATTTAGATGAATTCTAAACTGAATTGTCAATGCCCTGATTTTCCTGCGTTTCATCCTGCAAAAAAACACCCTCGTTTTATTGCAGGCACTGATAAAAGTCACTCCCTTTCGCTGATATAAACGCAATAAATTTCGCCTCGGATTCGGTTTTAAGCAAAAACAAATTCAAATTTGTCATTTCGACAAGTATTTTGACCTTGTTATGACGTAAAGACTTACTTTTGCGCCACTAACGACATTTTGGGGTTCGAGAGTTCGAAGGTTCAAGGGTTCGGGGGTTCGAAGGTTCGAGGTTTTCCCTCCAACTTACGAACCCTCGAACCCCCGAACCCTCAAACTCGAACCCTCAAACCCTCGAACGATCAAACCTTTTTTATGTACCGTACACATACCTGCGGCGAACTTCGCATGACCGATGTCGACAAGACAGTGAAACTAAGTGGTTGGGTGCAAACAACCCGTGATTTTGGCGCAATGACCTTCCTGGATTTACGAGACCGCTACGGCATCACCCAGTTGGTGTTCAGTATGGAAGAAAATGCCGACTTATGCGAGCGAGCACGCAAACTTGGACGGGAGTATGTCATTGAAATTGAAGGAAAAGTTCGTGAACGCAGCAATAAAAACCTCAACCGCGATACCGGAGAAATAGAGATAGTTGCACAAAGTATGAAGGTGCTCAATGCTTCAAAAGTACCTCCGTTTACCATTGAAGACGAAACCGATGGTGGTGACGACCTGCGCATGAAGTACCGCTACCTGGATTTGCGCCGTAGCCCGGTACAAAACAACTTGATTTTTAGATCCAAACTGGCGCTGGAAGTCCGCAAATTTCTGTCGGAGCAAAGCTTTATCGAAGTAGAAACGCCCTTCCTGATCAAAAGTACCCCCGAAGGTGCCCGCGACTTTGTGGTGCCCAGCCGCATGAACCCAGGGCAGTTTTACGCCTTGCCCCAATCCCCCCAAACCTTCAAACAGATCTTGATGGTAGCAGGATTTGACCGCTACTTCCAGATCGTGAAATGTTTTCGGGATGAGGACTTGCGCGCCGACCGTCAGCCTGAGTTCACCCAAATCGACTGCGAAATGGCCTTCGTGACCCGCGAAGACATTCTGAATACTTTTGAAGCGCTGACCCGCCATCTGTTTTTACATACCCTCGGCCTGGAGTTGGGAGATTTTCCACGGATGTCTTACGACGACGCCCTGCGGCTTTATGGCTCTGACAAACCCGATCTGCGCTTTGGTATGCCTTTTGCTGAGCTGACAGACTTGACCAAAGGCCGTGGATTTGTGGTGTTTGATAGTGCAGAAACCGTAATTGGCATCAACGCCAAAGGCCAGGCTGATTATACCCGCAAGCAAGTAGATGAGCTGACCGAATGGGTAAAACGCCCTCAAATTGGTGCTAAAGGATTAATATACGTTCGTTACAATGCTGACGGAACGTTGAAGTCTTCTGTAGATAAATTTTTTACCGAAGATCAACTGCGCGATTGGGCTCAACACCTGGAGGCTGAACCCGGTGACTTGATGCTCATCATGGCTGGTGAAGAAGAAAAAACCCGCAAACAACTTGGTGAGTTACGCCTGGAAATGGGCCGCCGTTTGGGCTTGATGAAACCAGGGGACTTCAAACCGCTGTGGGTGCTGGACTTCCCACTTTTGGAATGGGATGAAGATACTGAGCGTTTTTACGCCATGCATCACCCTTTCACTTCGCCCAAGCCCGATGACGTAGTCAAAATGGCGAGTGACGATCGCAACGTACTCAAAGGTTTGCGTGCCGATGCCTACGACCTGGTGTTGAATGGGGTAGAAATTGGCGGTGGATCCATCAGGATCTACGACCGCGACCTGCAAATGAAAAACTTCAGCCTGTTGGGCTTTAGCGCCGAAGAAGCCGAAGCCCAGTTCGGTTTCTTGCTGGGAGCATTTGAGTTTGGCGCTCCACCTCACGGGGGCATCGCTTTTGGCTTCGATCGCCTTTGCTCGGTGATGAACGGCCAAAACTCGATCCGCGATTTCATTGCTTTCCCGAAAAATAACCAGGGCAGGGATATGATGATTGATGCGCCTTCGGGGATTGCGGACGTGCAGTTGAAAGAATTGAGTTTGAAAGTAAATTTGTAAACAGTTTTACGTTTTAGGTTTTAAGTTTTAAGTTGGGCACTGATTTCAAGCTGAGGAGTCGATAACCTAAAACTTAAAACTTAAAACCGTTAAACGTACTCATGTCCGACCACACCCTACTCTTGGCAAAAGCGCGCGAATACGACGCGCAAGGCGATGTGTACAACGCGGTAAAGTTGTACAAGCGCTGCATCAAGCTGCTTCCAGAGTGGGTGGAGCCTTATGTGTATTTGGCGGAGATTTACAAAAAACGTGCAGAGTGGAAACCCGCCCTGTATTACGCTAAAAAAGCCCTTTCACTGGATGCTAGTCTGGCTGATACCTGGTGGACTTTGGGCATCACGGCTGTAGCCTTGGGCAAAGCCCGGTTGGCCAATTCCGTTTGGTCAAAATTTGGGCCAAGTAACCCTCGCGCCGCCCTCATTTCACTACAGCTTACCCACAGCGGCATTTTTGAAATGATCTGGGCCAAACCACTCGATCCTGCACGGGCACAAATCACCAGCATTCCCCATCCCGATAGTGATCGCCACTTTTTAGACACCGTGATTTTTGACCGTCAAGTAATTGGCTACAATGTGGCCAACCGGAGGCGCTATCCGGTACATGCGGAACTTGGATTGCTTCAACGTTCAGCCTATTTTACGTTTTCATGTTGGTTAGAGACTCCTGCTCAAAAGGATGTCAAAACGCTGGAGCGGCTTTGTATAGAAGCCAATTTGGGCTTTGAAGTTTGGTCCAAAGCGGCTAAGGTGCAAAAACAGGTCTATCGGGATGAGTTACAGGAGTTTTATAGCGGAGACATATTTCAAAAGACGGAAGAAGATCTATTGATCGCCATTGCGGCCAAACAAGAGGCACATGTGGAACAGGTATTGCGGGCCTGGACGATCATCACACTGAAACAATATTATGCTCTGGAGCGGCACTGATCTTTCTTTTTTAAAATCTTGTTCATAAAAAATATTTATTTTTACCATCTCTAGGATGAATATAGTTGTGTTAAACTGCTGCATGAGGGATTAGGTGCGTTATTTTTTCACCTAAATATAGATGTGTTATGCACAAGAATTTAATCACCCTCTTGTTGTTGACTGTTACAAGTTTAACTTTATTGAAAGCCCAAATCACGCTCCCACCTAGTGGCGACAACCAAAAGTGCGAAGTGGCTCAGTACATTGGACTGGTCAAAGTTGCCTTAATGTGGGGTAGCCCCGATGTACATGGACCCGGTGGGGAAGACCGCACTGGGAAAGTTTGGGGCGAGCTGGTTCCTTATGGCCTGAGTAACCTGGATTTTGGATTGAGCGATGAAAATCACCTCATGCCCTGGCGCGCTGGTGCCAACGAAAACACCGTTTTTGCGGTTTCTCACGATGTACAGATTGAGGGCAAACCACTACCTGCGGGTAAGTATGGCCTGCACATGATTCCAGGTAAAGACGAATGGGTCATTATTTTTTCCAAAAACCACACCTCATGGGGTAGTTACTTCTACCAACAAAGTGAGGATGCGTTGCGGGTAACCGTGAAACCTCAAGCTACTGCCTACACGGAATGGCTGACTTACGAGTTTGATGACCGTAAGCCGGCTTCTTGTACGGTGCGTTTGCGCTGGGAAAAAATTGCCGTACCCTTCAAGGTAAGTGTGCCCAACATCAATGAACTGTATTTGGCCAACATCAGGGAAGAGTTGCGCACTGAACCTGGGTTTGACTACAACAGTTATGTGAGTGCTTCCCGATTTTGTGTACAAAACAAAGTAGCCTTGGAACAGGGTCTGGCCTGGGCGGAAGATGCCATCAGCAAAAAATACATTGGGCTGAAGAATTTCCAAACCCTTTCCAACAAAGCCCAAGTACTGACTGCAATGGGTCGTGATGCGGAAGCTTCTGCGCTGATGAAAGAAGCGATCAAGGAGCCAACTGCCGGTATGCAAGACATCCACATGTTTGCGCGTAGTTTGCAGGCCAGCAAGAAGCCACAAGAAGCCCTGGAAATTTTTAAACTAAACAATCAGCGTTACCCTGATGATTTCATGACGCTTTTTGGCCTGGTGCGCGGCTATTCCGGGGTAGGAGACTATAAAAATGCCTTAAAATACGCCAACTTAGCTTTGCCCAAAGCGGCGAATGCTCAGCAAAAATCACAGATGGAAGCTGCGATTGCGAAGTTGAAGGAAAATAAGGATATGAACTAGATGGGTGTGGGTGTGAGTGTGGGTTAGGGTGTGGGGTCGCCAGCGCTTGACATGGCAGGAAGCTGAGCATTTTTAACTTGCAGTCGTATCTTAGACCCAAAAGATTCGCAAGTTTAGATACATTTGTTTCTAAACTTGTGAATTCTTATGATACCCTATCTCGATTTGTCTCCAGAAGTTTCCTCGGCATTGCGCTCCAAACAACCCGTTGTCGCACTGGAAAGCACCATTATTTCCCATGGGATGCCTTACCCGCGCAATGTGGAAACCGCCCTGCAGGTCGAGGCAATAGTGCGCAAGAATGGAGCGATACCTGCAACCATTGCCGTGATCAACGGCCGTATGAAGGTAGGACTGAGCAAGCAAGAGATAACCAATTTAGGAAAGTTAGGGACTGCGGTATTAAAGGTAAGTCGTCGCGATTTACCAGTCGTCATCGCGCAGGGCCAAAACGGCGCAACCACGGTTGCAGCTACCATGATTATTGCTGATTTGGCGGGCATTTCCATCTTTGCCACGGGCGGTATTGGTGGTGTACACCGCGGAGCATCGGAGTCGATGGACGTATCTGCCGATTTACAAGAGTTGGCCCGAACCAACGTCGCTGTAGTATGTGCCGGAGCAAAATCAATTCTTGACCTTGGGCTTACCCTGGAGTACCTCGAAACCCAGGGCGTTCCCGTTTTGGGGTATCAAACTAGCGAATTCCCGGCTTTTTATACCCGCAACAGTGGATTTAAAGTGGATCAATCCGTTGATTCTGCTGAAGAATTAGCCGATATCCTCACCATCAAATGGCAACTGGGCTTGACGGGAGGGGCTGTCATTGCCAATCCAATCCCCCTGGAATTCCAGTTGGAATATGCCGTGATGGAACAGGCCATTCAACAGGCTTTGGCAAAGGCGGAAAAGAAAAACATTAAGGGCAAGGAAATCACCCCGTTTTTGTTGGCGAGTATCGAGCAAATTACCGGGGGCAAAAGCCTAGATGCCAATGTAGAATTGGTGTTCAATAACGCAAAATTGGCTGCGCAGATCGCAGAATATCTGAGGGTAAGTTGATAATAAGTTGATAATGGGGGAAGTGAGGGTTGATGAGGTTGATAGCCGCGCATCTGACTTTGCCTCAGCGACCGTCTTATCAACCCTTCATCAACCCTCATCAACCTTTATATCAACCTATTTCCTCAATATGCTTTAGCAAACAATACCCTTCTTTGTGAAGGCTTGCCCGTCAGTACACAAGAGCCATCTTCTGCTTCGGCATCCAAGGGAATACAGCGAATCGTGGCCTTGGTCAGTTCTTTGATTTTTTCTTCCGTTTCGGTGGTACCGTCCCAATGGGCCGAAATAAAACCGGGAATATCGCGGTTGATGATCTCTTCAAAATCTTTGAAGTTGTCAACCTTGGTGATGTATTGATCGCGCATGGCTTTGGCACGATTGAAGAGGTTGGCCTGGATTTCAACCAGCAAATCTTCAATGTATTGTTCAATGCCTTCGAGTGCTTGTTGCGTTTTTTCCTTGGTGTCGCGGCGGGCTACTTCAACCTGTCCGTTGGCCAAATCGCGCTCGCCGATGGCCAATCGTACCGGAATGCCATGCATCTCATGTTCGGCAAATTTAAAACCTGGACGGTTTTTCATGTCCATGTCGTACTTGACCCGAATCCCTTTGGCTTTGAGCGCGGCCATGATTTTGTGAACCACTTCGTCAATGACCGGACTAGGTTTGGGAATGGGTACAATCACCACCTGGGTCGGCGCCAACTTGGGTGGAACCACTAAACCGTCGTCATCGGAATGGGTCATGATCAAGCCCCCCATCAAACGGGTAGAAACCCCCCAGGATGTTGCCCAAACGTATTCCTGCTGGTTGTTTTCGTTGAGGAATTTTACATCAAAAGCTTTGGCAAAATTTTGACCCAAAAAATGTGAAGTACCCGCTTGTAGTGCCTTTCCATCTTGCATCAAAGCCTCGATACAATAGGTTTCTTCTGCCCCCGCAAACCGTTCATTCGCCGTTTTAATGCCCCGAATCACTGGCATGGCCATGTACTCTTCGGCAAAAGTTGCGTAGATGTCCAGAATTTTGAGGGTCTCTTCCACCGCTTCCTCTTTGGTGGCATGTGCCGTATGGCCTTCCTGCCAAAGGAATTCGGTGGTGCGCAGGAACAAACGTGTCCGCATCTCCCAGCGCACTACGTTGGCCCATTGATTGATGAGCAGAGGCAAGTCTCGATAAGAATTGATCCAGGTGCGGTAGGTATCCCAAATAATGGTCTCGGAAGTAGGCCGTACAATGAGTTCCTCTTCCAATTTGGAATCAGGATCCACGATGATCCCACCACCATCAGGGTCGTTCATGAGGCGGTGGTGCGTAACCACGGCACATTCTTTGGCAAAACCAGCTACGTGCTGGGCTTCCTTGCTTAAAAAACTTTTGGGGATGAACAAAGGGAAGTAGGCATTGACGTGCCCCGTCTCTTTGAACATTTTGTCCAACTGATCTCGGATGTTTTCCCAAATTGCAAATCCATAGGGTTTGATTACCATACATCCACGTACGGCGGAATTATCGGCCAGATTGGCACGCTTCACGATGTCGATGTACCAGTCGGAATAATTTTCACTCCTTGACGTAATCTCTTTTGCCATAGTTGTAAGTGTTCGAGGGTTCGAAGGTTCGAAGGTTCGGGGTTCGAAGATTTGAGGGATAACCCAAAAAAACTACGAACTCTCGAACTTTTCGAGCCTTCGAACCCATAAAAGTTGTATCTTAACACTTGTTAAGGCGTCAAAAAGAAACTTTAACGCCGTCCAAGCTACACTTTATCATTCTTTTAACAGCAAGTGTGGCGCAAAAGTAATAATTTCGGTGTTGTAAATAACGTGACTATGACATCAATAATTCCGCAAGCAAAACTTTTAAATATGAAATTGCTGATGAATCTTTCAATGTTGTTGTTGGTCTTCGGGATAAGTTCAACTGCTGCACTCGCTCAATACGACGATGTGTACTACGATCCTGAACGAAACAACAGCCGTACTTCCACGGATCGCCGCCAAGTACAACCAAAAACTACGCCTACCTACGCCGAAGAGCAAAACTACGACGAAGGGTACGATGATGAAGAATACGACTACTATTACACATCCCGCATTCGCCGGTTTCACCGGCCGTATACTGGGTTCGATTATTTTGACCCCATCTATGTAGATGCGTACTATTACGATGCTTTTGCACGTCCAGGAGTAACCGTGCTCATCTATGATGATCCATTCGGTTATTACAGCTTCAATCGTTTTAGCCGCTTCAACCGCTTCAACAATTTTAATTCTTTCGGGGGTGGTTTCAATCGCTGGAACCGCTGGAACTCCTTTGGGTCTTATGATCCATGGTTTAGTCCGGGCTTGTCCTTTGGATTGGGCTGGAACCGTTGGAACAATTTCGGCGGGTTTAACAACTGGAACTCCTGGGGGGGATATGGTAATTCCTACTACGGAGGCAACAGCTGGTTCTCTACGCCAACCTGGGGTAATAACTACTACTACAACAACGTAAATTATTATTCCAATAACAACAACGGCAACAACAACGACAACAACCGCAACATCTACTACGGGCCACGTACGGGTGGTGGTGGTGTAGGTACTCAACCGGGTATCGACAATCCAAATGGTCGTTCACCACGTTTAACCAATGGTCCGGATATCAAATCGAATCCTGCGAATCCGGTGAATCCTGGAGTATCCAGACCAGACTACAGTGGAGGCCGCAAACTGGATGAAGCACCAGCTTATGATCGCGACAGAACTGTACCCGGTGCAGGCAATCCGCGCGTCATTACGGATACGGAGCGCCGCACCCTACGAATCCTGCGACTCCAGAGAACTATGATCGCTACCGTGACGCACGGGAAAACCTCAATCGTCCGGATTACAACACGACTCGTCGCCCGGAGGTAAGTGACCCATTTAGTGGCGGTCGTCGTCCTACGGTACAAGACAATAGCCGTGCGCGCACCATTGAAACGCCTGAGCGCAGCTATAGTGACCCACGCAACAGCACAGTTCCCCGTACCAACTCGGCACCACGTTCGTTAGACAACGGATCATTGGAGCGTTCGCGGAGTTACACGCCTGATCGTTCTTACGAGCGCAGCCGTGAAACCCCAAGATCCTATGATACCCCCCGCAACACTCCTTCGCCAAGCAATAGTTTCCCCCGCTCCAACAACAGCTTCGACTCTGGTCGCTCTAACTCAGCACCACGGAGCATCGACAGCGGTGGTAGTTCAAGTGGAGGCAGTCCTAGTGGAGGCAGTTCTAGTCCTAGTGGCTCAGGCTCTTCTTCCGGTGGTAGAAGTTCTTCTTCTTCTGGCGGCAGACAAAACTAATCTGGTTGAACTGTTTATAGTTATTTGACCAGGCCTTAAATAATTGGGAGGTGGAGATCGGGTTCGCTGGTGTCCACCTTTTTTTATCCTCGGTTTTTAAAAATCTCTTCTATGAAGCGTAATTCGCAAACCCGCATTGTAGCGTGGAGCGTCTTCTTCTCGCTAATGACTACTATGCTTTTCGCTCAAAATGTTGGTGATGCCGTTCGTTATTCTCAATTCGAATACGGAGGTACTGCCCGTAATATTGGGGTCGGCAATACCATGGGGGCAATCGGTGCCGACATGTCGGCAATCAGTAGTAACCCGGCTGGTTTAGGGATGTTTCGTCGTTCAGAATATACCATCACCCCCAGTTTATTGTCAAACAATACCAATTCACAATTGCTGAGTGGCCGAAACAATCCCGTGATTGCGGACACCCGCACGGCGTTCAACCTACACAATTTTGGGGTGGTATTTGCCACACGGCCATTGTCGGCCAACTGGATCAATCTGAATTTTGGCATCTCGGTAAACCATTTGGCCAATTTCAACCGGGCCTTTACCTATCAAGGACGTTCACAAGGTTCCTTGTCTCAGCGCTTCCAGGAACTGGCCAATGGCGGAGAAGGCATCGAAGGATTTGAAACCGGCCTGGCTTATGAAGCCAGTTCTATCTATGATTTTCCCGAAGATGGGTTTTACGATGTTGATTATGATTCTAACCCAATAGCAAACCTGAGCCGCGGGCAAACCTCATTCAGTCGAGGATCCTTGTCGGAAGTCAGTTTTTCCTTTGCGGGCAACTATGATGACAAGTTCGCCTTCGGAATTTCACTAGGAGTGCCCATCGCCAATTATTCTTCTGAGAAAATTTATACCGAACGCGACGACAGCACGGCAGCAGGTGGCGCAATTGACTATTTCAGCGATTTAGAATACCGCGAACAATTGAGGACTAGTGGTACGGGCGTCAATGCCAAGATCGGGGTGATCATCAAACCCAATCAAATTTTACGCCTGTCCGCAGCCGTCCATACGCCCACGATCTATGCCCTGAACGATGATTACAACTACCGTTTGACCAACAATTATTACGAAGACCGCCGGGAGCAAGGTGCTTTTCTGGGCAAAGAAGCCATTCGGGAGGGCACTTTTGAATACACCCAAACTACCCCTTGGCGCATCATGGCGGGAGCTGGTTTGATCATTGGTAAAAGTGGCTTCATCAGTACAGAAGTAGAGCATGTAAGCTACGGTAGCAACAAATTTGGCTATGACGAATACCAAGATGCACAAGACGAAATAAATGGCGAAATCAAGGATCAACTCCGTTCGGTAACCAATGTCCGCATTGGCGGCGAACTGGTTTTTGATGCCCTGCGGTTTAGAGCAGGTTACGGCATTCTGCCTTCCTTGTTCCAAAACGACGATACCCGCGGCACGGTCATCAGCGCTGGAGTCGGCTTCCGAAAAGATGAATACTACCTGGACTTGGCCTATCGACGCACCTCTGTTACGGAGACTTATTATCCTTACATTACCGCAGATGCACCACTGCAAGAGGTGGAACACGAATATAGTTTTGGAAATATCGTTTTTACGCTTGGCGTAAAATTTTAAAAAGAGATGAAAGATGAAAGATGAGAGAGGCACTGAGTTTATCTTTCATCTTTCATCTTTTCTAATAACGTTCCCAATCCACCAATTCCATCCCCTGCTTGGCCAGGCTTTTTCCTTTGCGCTCCTGCGTACAATAGTTGATTTCACGCAGCAATTGGTACTTGTCTTTTTCCTGTCGCCACACGCCAGACCAATATTCTTTGCTGTTAAGGGTATATACTTCGATGTCGTGGAGTTGTAAACCTTGTGCATTCAACTCCGTATTTTTTTGCACAAAAGCCTCACTGGTCAAGGATTTAAAAAAGGCATGGCTATCATTTCCGGGAACAAATACGCCTGCCCATTGTCTTTTTTGACCATTCCAATAGGTTTTAAAATCGGCCAGGCGTTGCCCCTTGCGGTTTAGTTCTTCATATTTTTTCTGAAAAGGGTCAGCTTCCAAACCTACTACAAAAGTCGCCTTGGGCGCATTTTGCGCCACGACCCCCGCCCAGAGGCGACGATTGCTAGCAATATAAGTTTCTATATCGATCAAATGCGCGCCCGTTTTGGCCAGGGCATTCACCTTTAATTGAAAACTATCCAGACTTTGGTGGGCAATGAATTGGGCTTTTAAGGCATTTTGCTGGAATACACCATCCCAACGGCGCACATTTTTTTTGTCGAGGTAAGAATCGGCATCGCTGAGGTTGTAGCCCAGGCTGCTCAAATGATTTGCCTCGGCTTGAAACTGTCGGGTTCCGTATCCTTTACGCAGTATTTGGGGCTGCGTTCCTTCTTGCCACACCCCCAGGTACCGATACCCGGATTTAGATTTTTCATTACAATTGCGCACATATTCTTGCTCTTCAACCTCCACACCCAGTTCTTTTAATACTTTCAGTGCGATGAGTTCGGGTTCCGCCCATTCGGAATTACACATTACACCTACCCCGATTTTTAATTCAGGATACATGATGAAAATGGTTCGGGTTTTGTTTTGACTCCCGGCGTGCCCCACGCGTAAGTTTTTTCCCTCGCCCCTAACGTCAAATCCAAAAGCATAATCAGCATCGGGTTGTTTGCTCCAGAGTTGTTCAAAACTCTCTTTGGTGAGCAACTTGTGTTCCATTAAGCCACGAATGTAATTGCCGAGGTCACCAATGGTAGATTGAAACCCACCGCCCGATAGTTTCCAACTGATGTCGTCATCACGGCGGGTTTGGATGTCGCAATCACTATCGAGATAATAACCCGACACTTCATTGGGGTTGTTGTTGAAGAGGTAATCCACCTCCAGCGTATTCATTTCAAAAGGTTTACGAATCAACTTCGTTGACCAAGCCGAGATAACCCAGCCCTACGCTGTTTTTGCCGATTTGATCCAAGGTCGCTCCCGCCAGGATAAAACCAAAAGTTGAGTACATAAAGCGCTCACCGGGTTGAAAATCGAGGGGAGCCTCCCTGAAAAATGTCTACCGTGGCTTTGGCATTAAAGGTATCACGCGAAGGATAACTCAACAATCGTTTGCTCCATTGGGGATACAGCCGGTTCATTTCGGTGTAATGCCCCAGCCCACTGCGGTTTTGGAAAAGATACTTGAAGTTTCACCATCGGGAAAGGGTATTCAGGAAGGTAGGTTGACACCGAGCTTTCCAGATCCAGCAATTTTTCTTCCTGGAGCTTGAATGCTACCAATGAGGTGATGGACTTGGACATAGAAGCCCAACGAAAGACTGACTCGGTAGTAACCGGGCGCAAGGTCTCCCAATCTGCGTATCCAAAACCTTTGGAATAGATTATTTTTTCATCGCGCACGACGGTAACCGCCATTCCAATGACTTCCTGTTCGCTGCGCTGCTGTTCGATTACCGTATCCAGGCGGAAAAACAGGCTGCTGTCTCGATTGAAAAACCTTATTTGTGCGTTGAGTGAGAGGAAGCTGATAAAAACAAAGTAAAGCAGGAATGTGATTCTCGGGAAATAATTAAGACAACTCATTGTTCGTTTGCATTTTGAGGACAAAGGTACGAAAGAGTTGAGAAGTTGACGCGTTGAAGCGTTGAGGGGTGAGAACTTAGCCGTTTTCTTTTTAGCTTTGATCCTACACTTTGGGAATATTGTATGCGACAACTCGATAAATTTAGGATCTATTACAACCATACCATTCATCCGGAATTGATGCGGATGGAACGCAAGCGGATTAGGTTACTGCGCTTGTTGATTTTATCCGGTTTGCTGTTGTTGGGTGTCGTGTTGTTTGAGTTTTATGTCAACATCCTCCTTTTTACGCTGGTATTGGCCATTCCAATTGTGTTTTATCTGCTGTTTTTGAGTTACCGCATCCGTAAGTTTTTACAAACGTTTAAGCCCAATGTGATGAAATTGGTGCTCAATTTTCTTCAAGAGGAACCCAATATCGGCCAATTGAAGTATGAGCCGGAAAGATCCATCCCTCAAAAAACATTTTTTGAAAGCAAACTCTTTGCCTGTAAACCCATCATTTTTGAAGGAGAAGACTTCATCAGTGGACGGGTCGGGGAAATGGACTTTGATTTGTGTGAATTGACGGTTGAAGAAGAAGCCACCGTAGGAACAGGGTTGCAGAATGTATTCAAAGGTATCTTTTTGCACGCCATTTTTCCCGAAGAAACTTACGGACAGGTCGCCTGTTGGCCTCGACACCTCAAGCATTTTTTTCTGCGTTCGATCAAGGAATTTACCTGGTTGGATGCCTACAATATGGACGACGAAATCCTTTACGAGCCTTTTCGGGAAATGTTTGTAACTTATGCTTCCATGAATACACATGTGGCCGGAATTCTTTCCGAGCCCATGCAGGAATCCGTTGTTGATTATTGCCACGCCACAGGAAAAGAACTGTATTTTTCTTTTTGGGTAAACATATTTTTCTGGCTGTCACCGAGCCACGCGACATGATGGAACCCTACATTTGGAGGTCCAACCTCAGTTTTGAACTCATTCGCAGTTTTTTAGAAGACGTATCGCTGTTATTGGCCATTGTTGAAGACTTTGATAAAACACATTAAATGAAAAAAGCAATCACTGCTGTCATGTTCGTTTTGGGCTGCTGCTGGGTTTATGCCCAAAATGCGGCTGAACACATTCCTTTGGAAAAATCCTTGATGTGGGAAATCAAAGGAAAAAACCTCAATCAAGCCTCCTTTTTGTATGGAACCATCCATATGATCGGGAAAAAGGATTTTTTCCTCACCGAGGGCACCAAAAAATCCTTCGACCGGGCCAAACAGGTCACTTTTGAAATTGACATGGAAGAAATGAGCGACATCATGAGCCTCATCCCGTTGCTGATGCAATCGTTCATGAAAAACGATACCACCTTACGTGATTTATTCAGTGTGGAGGATTATGCGCTGGTTGAAGCCCATTTCAAAAAAGTAGGCCTTCCGTTGATGTTTTTGAACCGCATCAAACCCATGTTTTTGTCGGCAATGGATCCTAAAGCAATGGCTGGAGGAGATGGGCAAAAAGAAGACATTGTATCCTACGAAATGGAGTTTTTAGAAATGGCCCAGGCACAAAAAAAACCGGTTGAAGGGCTGGAAACTGCGGCATTTCAGATGAGCATGTTCGACAGCATTCCCTACAAAGTACAGGCTCAAATGTTGCTTGAAAGCATTAAGGGCGGAACAGAATCTAGTGATTCCCAATTTGACCAATTGGTTGAAATCTACAAACAGCAGGACATTCAAGCCATGCAAGAGATGACTGCCGAAGACGGCGAAACCAGCAATTATACCGATCTGCTGTTGGTGAACCGCAATCGCAAATGGATCCCCGTTATGGAAAAAATGATGTTGGCACAATCCACTTTTTTGCCGGGTGGGCGGCAGGGGTGATGCTGTTGGGGCCGGTTAAAGGTGAGCCGGCGTGATTAGCCTTATTGAGAGCCGCAGGTTTTTACACGTGTTTGACGTCCGTAGCTCAAACAAGTGCATGAGGAAAACCATTTAGACCAAGCGCCCCGTTAACAGATTGAGCAAAATCAATATCTTGCCTGATTTCGCTCAGTGTCGCGTTTTTTTTCTGCGGGTAATTTGGGTTATGAAATTAATTCAGGTTCAACAAAACAATGCAGATATGTCCGCGATGAAAGAACAGGAAGTCAGCAGGCTAGCATCGAGTTCCTTGGAAGTCGATTATTTGCTGGTCGCTTTGGAAATGGGCAAAGCAGATGAGTCGGTGCTGCATTTTGTACATTTCCTGACCCAAACACTGCCCCTTAAAGGGATTACTTTTGTGCACGTTTTGCCTAAAGTTGATTTGTTTTTCAATGATTTTACTCAAAACATGCAAAATCTGATCAAGAACTACGGCCATCAGGACGAAGTACTTGAAGAGATGCGCAATAAAGTGTCCTCATTTATAAATGCCGAAAACGGTCCACGCTTGCATTTTTCCATCCGGGAAGGCAATCCGCTGGAAGAGGTTTTGCAGGAGGCGCGACTTTCCGGGGCGGACTTGCTCCTGGTGGGACAACGTTCAGGTACGGGTAATCACGGGATTCTTGCCCGCAATTTGGTTCGAAAATCAGTTGGCCATACCCTGATCATTCCTGAACAAAGCCAGGCTCAACTCAAGACCATCGTGGTTCCGGTCGATTTTTCACCACACTCGGTACGTGCACTGGAAACGGCCATCAACCTCAATCGGAGTTTGTCTGAAAAAGCCAAAATCATTTGTGTAAATATTTTTGAATTGCCTGCCGTGTTTTCCTATAAGGTACGTCATTCTTATGAAGCCCTCAAACAAGTGATGGAAGAAGACCGGAAGGCCGCCTTTCAGGATTTCATCAATACCTATGCAAAAGAGGAACCCAATGTTGAAATGGAGTTGATCGAGCAGGGATATGGCAATGTTGGTCCCTATTTGCACCAATTCTGTGAAGACCGCCATGCCGATCTGATTGTACTTGGAGCCAAAGGGCATTCAAAGGTTGAATTGTTGCTCTTGGGTAGTGTTACGGAAAAATTATTGACCTTGAACCAAACCATTTCCACTTTGGTAGTGAAATAGTAGAAGTCCCCAAAGCTTTATGACCGAGCAACGTCCTGTTTATAAAGTCTAGTAGGTTTGGTTTTTCAAATGGAAGCCCCTACTTTTGCGCATGAAAATCGATACCATGCGCACCTATTCTTTTTATATCTGTTCTTTTTTGCTGTTTGCCAGCTTGATTTCGGGCTGTGTTAACAACAATATCCCCAAGGAAAAGCAACAAGTCGGCCTTGCCCAAACCCTGGATGGAACGGACTGGGATTTCTATATGATTGAAGAAAAGGGGAAAAAAGAAACTGCTCCTGCGGGTCTCAAAATAAACATGGCTTTTTTAGAGGGTAGATTGAATGGAATTGCTACTTGCAACAATTATTCAGCGCCCTATACTATTGTGGATGAAGAAATTAAAGTAGGCGAGGTTTCTGCGACAGAAAAATTCTGCGACAATGAAAATTGGGATGCCCGCTTTTTAAGTGCTGTTAAAACGGCGGCAACTTGTGAAGTGTCAGGTGAACTTCTTACGCTTATTTGTACCAATGGAACCAAGCTGAGCTTCAGCAAACGCACCCTGGCCAGCATCACGGGTAGTGAAGCTGCCAATGCTGCTCCTTTGGATGATTTGCTCAATTTGTTCCCCAATCTGGCCCCCAACCAGATGCACCTGTACAGTATTTTGGTGGGCACCAATATTGATGTTTATCCTTTTGTTGGAGAAACCATCCAACCCAATATGTACGAACTTTTTGATCCAAACAGCGCTTCTGTATTTCGACAAGCGACGATGCTTGGTGCCTATGCCATCGGCAAATTGGAAGACATGTACATCCTGAGGGTACCGGGAAATAAAGGATCAAACTCGATTACTTTGTACACACTCAAAGGCAACAAACTCGTGGTTGAAATGCCCTTGGCCTTGGCCAATGATGAACCTTCGGTAAACATCCAGCAGGATGCCTGGCTTAGGGATCTCGACAAGGATGGAAAAACTGAAATCATTGTGCGCCAGATCAGCGCTCCGGCAGGTGGGGTTGCGCAAGATGTCATTCGTGTTTTTGAAAAAACTGCCAATGGGTCTTATCAGCCTTCACCAAGGTTGCGGGTGCAGATCGGTGAATATCCGCTGGAGAAGTTGAATTAGCGGGATTTTATTCGTCACTTGATGCCGATTGGCCCAAAAAAATAGGAAGTAAAACAACTGTCTTACTTCCTATTTTATATTTTATCGGTATACTTTTACTGTTATGCGGCCTTCAACTGTCCCAATTTAGACCGACTCAATTTCTCCAGCGCGTAATCCGCATCGATCATCAACTTGCGCACATCCGGTGTAGAAGGCAACTCAAACATAGCATCAGTCATAATCGCTTCACAAATGGAGCGCAGCCCCCGGGCACCCAGGTTGAATTCCAGCGCCTTGGTGGCAATAAACTCGATAGCATCGTCGGCAAAGCTCAGCTCAATGCCTTCCAGTTCAAACAATTTTTGGTACTGGCGCAGCAAGGAGTTACGTGGCTCGGAAAGGATGCGCTTGAGCGTTGGCAAGTCAAGGGGGTCCAGGTAGGTAAGCACAGGCAAACGACCAATCAACTCAGGAATGAGGCCAAAACCTTTCAAATCCTGGTGCGTGATGTATTGCAAGAGGTTATCGCGGTCAATCCGCTCTTTTTCGCTGGCCTTAAACCCAATGACCTGGGTATTCACCCGCCGGGCAATGATTTTTTCGATGCCGTCGAAAGCACCCCCACAAATGAAGAGGATGTTTTCGGTATTGACTTTAACCAGTTTTTGTTCCGGGTGTTTGCGGCCACCTTGTGGGGGTACGTTTACATCCGTTCCCTCCAGCATCTTGAGCAGGGCTTGTTGTACGCCTTCTCCCGATACGTCGCGGGTGATCGAGGGATTGTCACCTTTGCGGGCAATTTTGTCAATCTCATCGATGTACACAATGCCGCGCTCGGCAGATGCTACATCGTAATCACAAACTTGCAACAAACGACTGAGGATACTTTCTACATCTTCGCCCACGTAACCCGCTTCGGTAAACACCGTAGCATCTACAATGGCAAAGGGAACGTTGAGGTACTTGGCAATGGTTTTGGCCAGGAGGGTTTTACCAGTACCCGTGCGTCCAACCAAGACAATATTGGATTTTTCGATTTCCACATCATCGCTGATGTGTTGACCTAATCTTTTGTAGTGGTTATACACCGCTACCGAAAGAAACTTTTTGGCATCATCCTGGCCAATGACGTATTGATCCAGGTGTACCTTGATGTCTTTGGGGGTAATCGCCGGGTTGAATTGGAAATTACTGCCCTTTTCTTTAGGGGCCGGAGCCTCCGCATTGGGGTTTTTGCGATCGTAGAGTTCTTCCTGTATGATATCGTAAGCTTGCTCTACGCATACTTCACAGATATGCGCGTTAATGCCTGCAATAAGCATTTGCGTTTCGGCTTTGTCCCGACCACAGAAAGAACAGCTATAGGTTTGTCTGCCTTTGTTGCGCATTTTCATCACTGATTAGTTTTGGGGCACGAAAGGTTTGTCGTGCTCCAAAACTAAAATTAAGAATTATTCCGCGGATTATTGCGAACCAATACTTCATCAATCAAACCATACGCTTTCGCCTCGGTAGAAGTCATCCAGTTGTCGCGGTCACAATCCTTCTCAATGGTCTCGTAAGTTTGACCAGTGTGTTGGGCCATGATTTCGTACAACTCCTTTTGATTCTCTTTGATCAGCTTGTAGTAGATTTCCATTTCCGTCACTTGGCCTTGCATTCCGCCCAGCGGTTGGTGAATCATCACGCGGCTGTGGCTCAGCGCAGAACGTTTGCCTTTGGTACCCGCACAAAGCAGCACTGCACCCATAGAGGCGGCAATACCAGTACAGATAGTGGCTACGTCAGGCTGTACATACTGCATGGTATCGTACATGCCTAAACCAGCAAATACCGAACCACCGGGGCTGTTGATGAACATTTGCACATCACGCTTGGGGTCGGTAGATTCGAGGAACAGCAACTGGGCCTGGATGACGTTGGCTACATAATCGGTAACCTGAACCCCCAGAAAGATGATGCGGTCCATCATCAAACGAGAGAATACATCCAGTCCCACTATATTCATCTGACGCTCTTCAATCACGTTAGGCGTAAAAGCTTGGATGTTGGGGTAGGCATAAGCGGTTGATAGTTCCGCGTACTTTTCAAGGTGCATGCTACTCATACCAAGGTGTTTGGTAGCATACTTCATGAATTCATCCTTGTGAAACATAAGTTGTAATTTTTTCAGGATATAACATCGCCCAACATACAAGGGTTGAAGTTAGATCAGATATTTCGCATCTGCATAGACACGTTGCGGGCTCACAAAGGTTACAGATGCAGCGTTTGTGGCTTTCAAATAAAATTTATTCTTCTTCTCCCAGAATGTCTGCTTCGGCCTGTTGCGTTTGGGCTTCCGCTTGGGCCTGGCGAATGATTTCAACGAATTCTTCTTCTGGAATTGGCTTCAGATTGATGGTTACCACGGCGTTGATGGCTGCTTGTAATTTGTCGAGCAATACTTCGTCGCCCGCTTGGTCCACTTGCTTTTCGTCTTGCATCAAACGCTCGACCATACCATTGATCAAGTTCATGTCGTTCAGCTGTCCGCCGAAGTAAGACAAGACCCGATTGGCAAAATAAGCTTTCAAATCATCTTCAGTCACCTGAATGCCAAACAAACGCGCCGCTTTATTGCGGATCAACGACCACTGCAAACTTTTGGTGAAAGACTCAAAGCCCTTTTCAACACTTTCAACAGTAGCATTTTCATTTGAGGAAAGTACCCAACGCTTGAGGAAAGCTTCCGGCAATGGCAATTGATTCAATTCCAACAAACGCTCCTGCAAATCGCGGAACAACAAGGCATTGGCCTGTTGATCGAAATATTGGCCATAATCCAAACGGATGGCTTCACGCGCTTCTTCTTCACTGGTTACGCGGCCTTCACCGAAATAGGTATTGTAAAACTCTTCACCCATTTCGGCGGCTTCAATCCGGCTCGCTTCCTCGATGGTAATCTGGAACACCCGCTCATTGATTTCGCGTTCGTCCTCTTTTTCCAATCCAAGAAAATAGCGGCGCACAAAATCTTCGTCACGGTCTTTTTCGAGGGCGAAAACATCCATTTTCAGGGTGTCTCCAACTTTATGGCCCAGCAGAATGGCTTTGGATCCGTCTTCAGCATTGTCGAGCAACAAGCTGAAATTGTGCTCGATGCCACCTTCTTTGCGCTGTCACCTTCCAACTCCACCAGCTGTAGCTTCAGCATGTCTTCACGCTGAATTTCTGCTTCCGATACAATACGTTTGCCAAAACGTTTGCGGGCTTTCAGCAACTCTTCTTCTACCCGTTCGTCCGAGATTTCCACCGCGTATTTTTCGTATACACTACTGGCATCCAAGCCTTTAATTTCAAATTCAGGCGCTAAACCCAAATCAAATTTGAAAATATAGTCGGTAACCTGGATGGGATCAAGATCTACTTCCGGATGATTTTCAGAAGGCAGCGGCTGGCCCAATACTTCCAGTTTGTTTTCAATGATGTGATCGTAGAGCTGGCGTTGCAGCGAATCATTTACGATATCTGCCAACAAGCCTTTACCATAAAGCTTGCGCAACATTCCGTCCGGTGTTTTCCCTTTGCGGAAACCCTTCATTTGCGCTTTTTCACGATATTTAGCGAGTTCGGATTTCAGTTTGTTTTCAACCTCCGCCTTTTCCAGGGTTATGGTAAGTACGGAATTTAGATTGTCGATCTCCTCTCTGACAACATTCGGCATAATCGCAATAGATTTAAAGAAAGTCAAATAATGTGCAGGTGAATAGACTCGTCGCAACAAGCCTATGAGAAGCGCATAAAAAGATTACTTTCCTGCCGAGCAATCAGCAATTTTGCTCTTTTAAACGTTCTCATGAATAATGTGCGGGTAGAGGGACTCGAACCCCCATGCCTTGCGGCACCAGATCCTAAGTCTGGCGCGTCTACCAATTTCGCCATACCCGCTGGTTGGACGTTAAAAGCCGATTTTTAAACGTTATGCCCTCCTTTGGGCACCCCTTTTTAAAAAAGCGTTGCAAAGATAAAATCTTTTTTGTAATTTCAGTGATTCTTGCACGAATATTTGTTTTTGCGACGGTGCATAAAAGGCTGATTTTTTTGTTAGCTTTGTACACTTAGCCTATTGAGCAATCCCATGATTAGAAAACCAGGAAAAAGAGAGCCACTATGGCAGAACTACTGACAATACACGACGAGGAAAAGAAGCTGATTCAGGATGCCTATCGACAGTTGTTGCGGTCCATTAAATCCGATATGGATGAGGACGACAGCAAAATGATTCGCAAAGCTTATGAAATGGCGGTGCAAGCCCACGCTGAACAACGGCGCAAATCGGGTGAGCCTTACATTTTGCACCCCATTGCCGTGGCGCGCATTTGCTCAGAGGAAATTGGTCTGGGCCCTACCGCCGTCGCTTGTGCGCTTTTGCACGATGTTGTGGAAGATACCGACATTACCCTGGATGAAATTGAACTGGAATTTGGCCAACGGGTACGCAAAATTGTAGATGGTTTGACCAAATTGGACAACGCCTACAACGCGGAAAGCCCACAAGCCGAAAACTTTAAAAAGGTATTGTCGACCCTCGTAGAAGACGTCCGGGTGGTCTTGATTAAAATGGCCGACCGCCTGCACAACATGCGGACACTGGGTTCCATGCCCCGCCACAAACAACTAAAAATTGCGGCGGAAACCAGCTACATGTACGCTCCACTGGCACACCGCCTGGGTTTGTACAACATCAAAACCGAGTTTCAGGATCTGTGTATGAAAATCATTGATCCCGACAACTATCGCCTGGTAGCCGATAAACTCAAGGTCACCAAAAAAGACCGGGAACAATACATTCAGGAATTCATCGCCCCCTTGAACCAAAAACTGGAGGAGGCCAAAATCAAAGCACAGATTTACGGGCGACCCAAAGTCCATCTACTCCATTTGGAACAAACTGAACACCAAAAAGGTCCCTTTTGAAGAAATTTACGACCTTTTTGCCATCCGCATTGTGATCGATGCTCCGCCCGAAAAGGAAAAACTCAAGTGCTGGCAGGCGTATTCCATTGTAACGGATGTGCATACCCCCCTTCCTGAACGCTTGAAGGACTGGATCACCATGCCTAAATCCAATGGTTACGAGTCACTGCATACCACGGTGATTGGCCCCGGCGGGCGGTATGTGGAAGTGCAGATTCGGACGGAGCGAATGGACGAAATTTCGGAACGCGGCTATGCGGCCCACTGGAAGTACAAAGGGGTGAACAACCAACCCGACGTGTACGAGCGCTGGCTGGACAGTGTACGCGAAGTACTGGACGACCCCAATAGTGATGCCATCGAATTCATGACCGACTTCAAGAACAATAGTTTGTTCCAGGAGGAGGTCTATGTTTATACACCCAAAGGCGACATGAAAATGTTGCCCAAAGGGGCTACGGCTTTGGATTTTGCCTTCAACATCCATACCGATATTGGCTACCACTGCATCTCCATCAAGGTAAACAACAAGTTGGTACCTATGGGCTATAAGCTGGTGAATGGCGATCAGGTGCAGATTTTTACCAGCAAAAATCAAAAACCCAGCGAAGATTGGCTGAAAATGGTCGCCACGGGCAAGGCCAAAGCCAAAATCCGTTCGGTGATGAAGGAGGAGCGTCGCCGCAAGGGTGAAATTGGCAAAGAAGCGCTGGAGCGCAAAATGCGCAACCTCAAGGTGGATTTTGAAGAGGGGGTAGAAGTGCTACTCAAGTACTTCCAACTGAATTCCAAAATCGACCTCTTCTACATGATTGCGGTGGAAGACAAAAGTATTGCCGACATTTTCCGCAAATTCAAGGTGGAAGCAAGTAAACTGGTGGAAATTGCCCCGGAAGTGGCCAAACACGTTACCGACCACGTCACGGAAGTACATCAGGAGCAATTCCGCAAACCGGGGGTCAAAGCCCGTTTGATGATCAATGCCGAACCCGCCGAAAGGTTTGAATATACTTTTGCCACCTGTTGCAACCCGGTACAGGGCGACGATATTTTTGCCTACCTTACCGCTAGTGCAGGTTTAAAAATTCACCGTTCAAAATGCCCAAATGCCTTACATTTGATGGCCCAATATGGCTATCGGATCATGAAGGCCGAATGGGTCATGACCGAAGATGCCAGTTTTGTGGCTGAACTCAAAATAACGGGTGTGGATGAAGGGGTAGGTGTGATCGAAAGATTGACCCACCAATTGTCCAGCCAAATGGGGCTCAACATCCGCAAGTTTACCATCGAAGGGGACGAAGGTTATTTTGAAGGCACAATCAAATTGATGGTGAAAAATACCGCCCAATTGGAGCGCGCCATTCAAGAACTGGGCAACCTGGAGAACATTTCAACTGTTACAAGGGTGAGCTAAAAAGTTCCAAGGTTCCAAAGTTCCAGAGTTCCAAGGTTGGTTGAACCCTGGAACCCTGGAACTTTGGAACCTTGGAACCTAAATAATAAGACATGTCTGACAACAAACTCGACGATATCCTCCGCGAGGTAAAAAGTATTTTTTCTGCGCATTTGGAGAAACACGCCCTGCGCAAAACCCCGGAACGCTACGTCATCCTGGAAGAAATTTACAAGCGCAGTGACCACTTCGACGCGGATACCCTATACATCCACATGAAAAACCAAAACTATCGGGTGAGCCGTGCCACGGTGTACAATACCCTGGAGTTGTTGGTGAGTTGTGATTTGGTGAAAAAACACCAGTTTGGGAAAAACCTGGCCCAGTACGAAAAATCTTATGGCTTCAAGCAACACGACCACCTGATTTGTGTGGATTGTGGCAAAGTGCTGGAGTTTTGTGACCCAAGGATTCAGAACATCAAAAACATGATGGGGGATTTGTTGAAGTTTAATGTGTTGCACCATTCCTTCAATCTATACGGGCATTGTGAAGGCGCTTGTGAAGAGAAGTTGAAGAGTTTGGAGTTGAAAAGTTGAAGCGAAGTCTAAAAGTTGGGAAGTTGATAAGACCATTTTACAATGGCTCTTGCGCCATGTAAAAGCCCAAAAGAGGATTTCTGATGTGGCACTACCCACAACTTTTAAACCTTTAAACTAGAAACTTTTCAACTATTCTCCCTACATTGCGCCGTTAAATTTATTCAGCACAAAATGGCTCTTCAGCCTAAGTACTAACCATTGAGAACCTAACCGACCATCACTTGGTCAGTTAGGTTTTTATAATTTATACACAACCTTATGGGAATCGATGTACTCTTGGGCCTCCAATGGGGCGACGAAGGAAAAGGTAAAATTGTGGATTACCTGGCCCCAAAATACAACATTGTCGCCCGCTTCCAGGGAGGACCCAACGCTGGGCATACCCTCAAGTTTGATGGCAAAAAATTTGTATTGCACACCATTCCCTCGGGTATTTTCCGGGAAGAATTGACCAACCTGATTGGCAACGGGGTCGTTTTGGACCCCATCACCCTGGAAAAAGAAATCCAGAAGCTGGAAGAAGTGGGCGTGAATTTTAAAGATCGGCTCTTCATCGCCCGTAAGGCTCACCTGATTTTACCCACGCATCGTTACCTGGACGCAGCCTCTGAAAATGCCAAAGGTAAAGCCAAAATTGGTTCTACCCTGCGCGGCATCGGTCCTACCTATATGGACAAAACTGGCCGCAATGGCCTGCGGGTTGGAGATGTCATGTCACCCAACTTTGTCGAAAAATACGAAACCCTCAAGCAAAAGCACTTGACCTTGTTGGGGCAATACCCGGCAGTAGAATTTGACTTGGAAGGGGAAGAACAAAAATGGATGGCCAGTCTGGAATTGTTGCGTTCACTAAACCTTGTCGATTGTGAATATTTCATGAACAAGGCCTTGTCTGAGGGCAAACGGATTCTTGCCGAAGGCGCACAGGGTTCGATGCTGGATATTGATTTTGGCACTTATCCCTTTGTTACCTCCTCCAATACCATTACTGCCGGGGTATGTACGGGTTTGGGGGTCGCGCCTCAAACCATCAAAGAAGTAATCGGCATTACCAAAGCGTATTGTACACGGGTAGGTTCGGGACCATTTCCCACCGAATTGCACGATGAAACGGGTGAATTGTTGCGCAAAGAAGGAGCTGAATTTGGGGCCACTACGGGTCGGCCACGGCGTTGCGGCTGGATCGATTTGCCGCAGCTCAAATACACCATCATCCTCAATGGGGTAACCCAATTGAACGTCACCAAGTTGGATGTACTCAACATCTTTGATACCATTTATGCTGCTACCCATTACAAAATCGATGGACAAGTGACGGATGAGCTGCCATTCGACCTTTGTGACGTGGAAGTCGAGCCGATTTATGAAGCTTTTGAAGGCTGGAACCAATCACTGGAAGCAGGCAGCGCTTATGCCGATCTTCCGGTAGCCGCACGGACTTACCTCGAAGCCTTGGAACGTTACCTGGGACTGCCCATTACCATTATCTCGGTAGGGCCGGAGCGCGCCAGCCTGATTTTGAAAGCAATCTTGTATTTCACCACAAAGACACAAAGATCACTAAGTTTTTGATCGGTCGCTGCTTGGTGCCTTTGTGTCTTTGTGGCAAAATGATAAAAAATATAGTGACATATTACAGGGACTAGAACTGACGTTTTTTAACATCTGTACCAAACATTTCCGTATTTTTAACCCAAAATGAACGAATAGCAATGGATTTACAACAAGCCCGAATTCTCGTCAGGAAAATCAATTCGCTCTTCAAGAGTATGGAAATGGATGGCTCACCGCAGCCGACCCCGATTGAGCGCGACCTGATGCTCAGTTATCTGCGCCAATTGTACCAGGCCTTTTTGGCAGATGCTACAGATGCCCATAAAGTTACTGTAACTGCTCCAGTGGTTGAAATACCGGTGAGTACACCGAGCACTCCCACCAAGCCGGAACCAAGCACCCCGATATTTGAGACGCCCAAGCCATACGTTCCACCTGTAATGACGATTGTGGAGCCTCCCAAAGTGGAAGTGCCCCCTCAGGTTGAACAGCGTGAAGAACCTAAAGTATACATCCCTCCAGTGGAAACGCCTCCTCCTCCTCCAGTGGTTCCAGAGGTAAAACCAATACCGGAACCACCTAAGCCGGAACCAAGTCCTCAGCCCACGGGAACAAATACCCATGGACTGGAATCCTTGTTTTCCTTTAAAAAGGCCACGGAACTTTCGGAGAAATTGAGTGAAATGCCCATCGCTGACCTGACGAAGGGGATGTCCATCAACGACCGATTGTTGTACATGAATGAATTATTTGGCCGGGACATGTCGAAACTGGATGAAGTACTGCGCGCACTCAATAATTTTCCAAGTCTCGAGAGTGCCAAAAGTTACCTCATGGGTATTGCTGCACAATACAATTGGAGTCAGGAGGAACGCAGTGAAATTGCCCAGTCTTTCATCAAACTGGTGCGCCGCCGGTTTTGTGATAAAGATTCGACTATTTATTTGGCAAGGCGCGGAAGGCCGGCTTCCTAAAATTGCCGACAACCCGTACAAAAATGAAAAAGATTGGTGTATTCACCTCTGGCGGAGACTCTCCGGGCATGAACGCCTGTATCCGGGCAGTGGTACGTACTGCATTACACGAAGGGCTTGCGGTAGCCGGTATTCGTCGTGGCTATCAAGGTTTTATTGATGGCGACATCTACGATATGGATCACCATTCGGTGAGCAACATCATTCAACAAGGGGGACAATCCTGCGTTCTGCACGTTGTGCGGAATTTCATACCCTGGAAGGACGGCAACAAGCCTATGAAAACCTGGCCAAATTTGGCATCGATGGGATAGTCGCCATTGGTGGGGATGGTACCTTCACGGGAGCCAACATTTTCATGCAAGAACATCCCGAAATCAAATTCGTCGGCTGCCCAGGTACCATCGACAACGATCTTTTGGGCACAGATTACACCATTGGTTATGATACCGCCATCAATACGGCCATGGAAGCCATTGATAAAATACGGGATACAGCCAATGCCCACGATCGTTTGTTTTTTATTGAAGTGATGGGCCGTGATGCCGGATTTATTGCCATGGCTGCAGGCATCGCCACCGGCGCAGAAGCGATCTTGGTTCCCGAAACCCATACCGATATTGAAGGCCTGATCAAAAAATTGGAATGGGGCTGGGAAAACAAAAAAAATTCCAGCATTGTCGTGGTAGCCGAGGGCGACGAGGCCGGGGGTGCGCACAAGATTGCTGAAATGGTCAAGGCCAGATTGAGCCATTATGAAATCAAAGTGTCCATTTTGGGGCACATCCAGCGCGGTGGTCGCCCTACCTGTATGGAACGGGTACGCGCCAGCCGGATGGGTGTAGCCGCTACTCAAGCTTTGATTGCCGGGAAATCCAACGTCATGATCGGCATTGTCAACAATCAAATTGTTTACACACCTTTTCACCAGTGCATCAAAGAGCACCAACAAATGGACGGTGCTTTGGTGGAAATGGTTGACGTACTCAGTTGATCACAATCACACTGGGACATGAAGCAAAAACTCGATAAAATTTTCAAGCCTCAATCCCTGGCCTTGATTGGCGACTTTGTAGGGGTGGATACACCCGGGTATCGACTGGTACATAACCTGGCTCAGGCCGGGTTTCGTGGACAAATATATACGGTTGCACCGAGTGGACAAGCACCAGGAGGTTCTGCTTCATTTACCGCCATTGTTGATTTGCCCACCAGGGTCGATTTGGCGATGATCAGTACGCCTCCAGATCAGTGGGAAGCGCACCTTAATGAATGTGGTAAAGCTGGAGTGGGCAGTGTGGCTTTGGTCGCTTCTGATCAGTTTTTTTCAGAGGAAGTTTTACACGAGTACCGCCAAAAAGCCCAAAAAATCTGTCGGCATCACCAGATTCGGATGCTTGGCCCCAATAGCATGGGCTTCATTGCACCCCATCAAAGACTGAATGCCAGTTTTTCTACCAAAATGCCCCTGCCGGGCAATCTGGCCCTCATTTCACAAAGTGGTGCTTTATTGAGTTCAATTCTGGATTGGTCGGTCGAACAACGGGTAGGATTTAGCTACGTCGTAGGCCCGGGGGCGATGACCAATATTGATTTTGCAGACTTGATCGACTATTTCGGCTCTGACTCCCAAACTTCATGTATCCTGATTTACATGGAAAGCCTCAATAATGCCCGCCGTTTTATGAGTGCTGCCCGTGCTTTTGCCCGCTACAAACCCATCATTGTGCTCAAAGCGGGGCGCAGTGAAGAGGGCGTCAAAGCGGCTTTTTCACATACGGCAACCTTGACGGGTAATGACGCGGCTTTTGATGCCGCATTTCGGCGGGCGGGCGTAATTCGGGTCAATACTGTTGCCCAATTGTTCAATCTGGCACAGGCACTGGCCATGCAACCTCGCCCGCGGGGCAATCACCTGGCCATTGTCACCAATGGTGGTGGCCCAGGGGTTCTGGCGACCGACCACCTCATTCAGCACCAGGGACAACTGGCCAAACTTTCGGATCGCAGCATTCAGGCACTCACGGGTATTTTGAAGACGAGCCAATTCAACGCCAACCCAGTTGACCTTCCCGACCAATTCAATCCCGAGCAATATGCACTGGCCGTTCAAACCTGCCTGCGCGACGAGGGCGCGGATGGCGTATTGGCCATTCTTTCCCCCCATTCAACGGAGCAGGCCATTGCGGTAGCCGAGGCCCTGGTCAAAGCGGCCCGCAACAACAATAAACCCCTGTTTACCGCCTGGATGGGCGAAGGTGAAGTGAAAGCAGCCCGCAAAATTCTGGAGGCTGCGCGGATTCCCAATTACCGCTTTCCCGAAAGTGCCGTGGATGCTTTTATTCGCATTCACCGCTACGTGCGAGACCTGGAACTGCTCTATGAAACGCCTCCCGCCATTCCTAAAGATTTTGAGCCCGACGTAGCCAAAGCCCTGACCATCATCCAAAATACCCGGGTACAAAAACGCCAGGTGCTACTCGATCACGAGGCCAAAGCCCTGCTGGCCGCGTATCAGATTCCGGTCAATCGGGGGGTGTTGTGCCAAACCGTGGATGAGGCCGCCGAAGCAGGCAAACAATTGGGGTACCCCCTGGCCCTGAAATTGGTATCGCCCGACATTGGCCACAAAACCGATGTAGGAGGGGTATCGCTGCACTTACAAGACGAAAATGCCCTGCGTTTGGCTTTTCGCAATACCCTGCACAAACTGGAAACGCTAAAACCTGGAGCCAAGGCCGCAGGAGTGATTGTGGAAAAAATGATCTACCGCCCGTTTGAAATCATCATTGGTGCCAAAAAAGATCCGGTTTTTGGACCGGTGATTGTATTTGGACGGGGTGGAATAGCCGTGGAGGTATTTAAAGATACCCAGATGGGGCTACCGCCGCTCAACATGGCCCTGGCTCAGCGACTGATTGAAGGAACGCGGATGTACCCCTTGTTGCGGGGTTATCGAGGTTTGCCCGGCAGTAACCTGGCTGAGCTGGATTACCTGCTTTGTAAGTTTTCTTATCTGGTGATGGATTTCCCCGAAATCAAAGAAATTGAAATGAATCCCTTGTTGGCCGATGCCAAGGGGGGAATTGTGGTAGATGCAACGGTCGTATTGGAAGAAAACCAGCTGGAGCAAAGTGGTCCCGAGTATCGCCACCTGGTCATTTCTCCTTATCCAGGAAAAAAATATACCAAAATAGTGACCCTGAAAAGTGGGGAAGTGGTAACCTTGCGCCCCATTCGCCCGGAAGATGAACCAGCACTGGCACGGATGCTGCAGGGGGTATCCAACGATTCCTTGTACATGCGCTTTTTTGGGTACATCCCCAAAATCACGCACGCCTGGATGATCCGGTTTACCCACATCGACTACGACCGGGAAATGGCCATTGTGGCTGAAATCAGCCGGGGCGCAAGTCGGGAGCTGCTAGGCTCTGTACGCATCATCGAAGATGCCTGGCGGGAAACGGCGGAATATTCGATCCTCATTGCCGACCATTTTCAAGGACGGGGTTTGGGCAACATCATGACCGATTACATCCTCGATATCGCGCGCGACCGCAAAATCAGTAAAATTGTCGCTTCTGTGTTGTCGCAAAACGGCCCAATGATCAAGTTATTCGAAAAACGGGGCTTCCGCTTTGACAAAAGTGACCTGGAAGTGTACGAAGTGGAATTGGATTTGTAAAATCGCTACAAAGTATAAAAGAGAAAGGCTACCCCTTAGATTCTCGTTACACCAAGTCTAAAGAATAACCTTCACTCCTTTTCACTCTTGTTTCAATGCTAATTTAGAGTGGAAGCAATGCCACCACCAGCACACCCACCGTCAAAGTAGTCGAGGCATTGAGGGCGATGCCTAACAGGTTGAGGCTGTTCGTAGAACTGACCACCAGGGTGCCTTTGAGTTCCATTTTGCCCGTGCTGTCGTTTTTGTCATAAGCGGCAAAATGCAGTTCGTACTCCCCTTGATCGAGAAAATGCAGTTCGTAGTCTCCATTTGCAGCCACCGTGGCACTGGTTACTGCTTTGCTGAATTCAATATCGCTTGCGCCCTGGCCATCGGTTTCGGTATTGAGGTTGAATTGTCCTTTTTTGTAGGCATACACCACCAGTTTGTCACTGTTGGAAACCAAATCCTGGCAATTCCCTTTGATGACGCTGGCTTTGTTTTTGGCAACTACCCGAATGGCGCTTTCCAATTCTGCCTCCGACACAAAATCATATTGGTCAGTGGCATTTTGCTCCCGTTTGATGGATTTGCGCAGATCAAAATCTACAACGAGTGCCGTCTCTTGCCCTGCTTCAATGGCGTAGTTGTGGTTTAAGGTAAGCTCAGTGTCCGCGGAAAGTAGTTTGTGTTTGGTATCGTTGACCTCTAGAACGTAACAGCCAGGGGCGTTTCCATTCTGGTCTTTTTCATAATCCAACACCAAGGTGACGCTGCTGTAGGTTTTGGCATCCAGCTCGGAAATACCCAACAATTTGGTGTTTCCCTTTTGGAAAGCAGCCAGATCAATGGTGGTTTTGTTGAACCCTTCGAGTGATTGTCCATCTAGTTTCACGTCGGCGATGGTCACAAACGCGCCCTTGATATTGGCGTCGTCAAAGGGTGCATCGGTTACTTCAATGCGGGCAGCGCCCTTGGTTGCATCGGTCTCATTTTTCTCGCATGAGAGGAACGTAAATGCACATAGTGCTGATAATGATAATACTAATGATTTGGTGTTCATGGATAGGAAGTTTTGATTACAAATATCTACTAAACGAGGCTGCTTTTTTGGATATTGCCCAAAGGGTATTTTTTCACGTTTAAACCAAGAAAAACCTCGAAATATGTAGGCTCTTTTGTACGTATTCCTATCTTGGGGAGGATTTCAACAATGTTTGAATTTAAAACAAAATGATTATGGAAAGCACACAGATCGAAAAAAAACTGGAAGCGCTGGGACTGACCCTACCCACCCTACCGGGCTCAAAAGGAATTTATAAAAGTTGCCTTACCGTGGGCAATCTGGTGTATGTATCTGGCCACGTCTCGGTACAAACCGATGGCAGTTTCATCTCTGGAAAACTGGGTCAGGACCTGGATGAAACCGAAGGCCAAATTGCTGCCCGCCAATGTGGGCTGGCCATGCTCGCTTCGCTAAAAAAACACCTGGGAGACCTCGATCGCATCACCAGAGTAGTCAAACTGCTCGGTATGGTCAATAGTACCCCCAATTATACCCAGCATCCCGTGGTCATCAACGGCTGTAGTACTTTATTTGTCGACCTCTGGGGCGATGAAAATGGCAAAGGTGTCCGCAGTGCCGTCGGCATGGGTTCTTTGCCGGGAAATGTGGCTGTAGAAATCGAAGGAATCTTTGAAATAAGTTGAAAAGTTGAAAAGTTTATAGTTGAAAAGTTGTCGGTAGCCTTTGAGGTTATCGATAAACTTAAAACCTAAAACTTAAAACCTAAAACCCAACAACCTTCAAACCCTCGAACCTTCACTCCCGAACCTCCGAACCCTCGAACCCCCAAACCCCCGAACCCTCCTTCGTCATCGACGCCCACCTTGACCTCAGCATGAACGCCATGGAGTGGAACCGCGACCTGCGCCGCTCTATCGCCGAAATCAAAGCCCGTGAAATGGGTTTAACCGACAAGCCCGACCGCGCCCAGGGGACAGTCAGCCTGCCCGAATTGCGCAAAGGCAATGTCGGCCTGGTGGTCGCCACCCAAATTGCCCGTTTTGTAGCGCCCGATAATCTCCTGCCCGGCTGGCATTCACCCGAACAAGCCTGGGCACATACTCAAGCGCAACTGGCCTGGTACCAAGCCATGGTCGCTGCCGGGGAAATGGTGCAAATCCGGGATCTAGCCGGTTTGGAGCAACACTTGAGCAGCTGGAATGATGGCCAGGCCACCGCAAAAAAACCCGTAGGTTTTATCCTGAGCTTGGAAGGGGCCGATTCACTGGTCAGTTTGGAACACCTTGAAATGGCCCACGCTTATGGTTTGCGGGCCATCGGGCCAGCTCATTACGGCCCCGGACGGTATGCCAACGGAACGGACTCGACCGGAAAAATGGGGCAAATGGGCATCGATCTCTTGAAAAAAATGGAGTCGCTCAACATCATCCTGGATGCAACGCACCTTTGTGATGATGCATTTTGGCAAGCCATGGATCATTTCTCGGGCCCAGTATGGGCCAGCCACAACAACTGCCGGGCCATTGTGAACCACAACCGCCAGTTTTCCGACGAACAACTGAAAGTTTTGATTGAACGAGGCGCCGTGATTGGTGCGGCTTTTGACTCCTGGATGATCGTCCCCAATTGGGTTCGGCAGGTATCCACGCCGCTGGGGATGGACTGCAACCTGGACAAAGTGGTGCGGCACATTGACCACATTTGTCAATTGGCGGGCAATGCCCATCATGTGGGGATAGGCTCAGACCTGGACGGGGCTTTTGGCAAAGAGCAATGTCCTCATGACCTGGATACCATCGCTGATTTGCACAAATTGGTGCCGATTCTCCAGCATCACGGGTATTCAGATGAAGACATCAAGGGCATCATGCATGGCAACTGGCTGCGCTTTTTGCGCCGGGCCTGGGCTTGATGGTTCAAAAATATTGATATGCCTATTCACAAAAAGCGACAACAATGGGAGCGCGGATGACGCGGATTAAGCGGATTTACGCGGATTTATTTGTCGAATGAGGTATAATCCGCAAATCCGCGTCATCCGCGTCCCAGAAACCGCGACAGAGCCGAAGGCTCCGAGCGAGAGAGCCGGGCGCTGAACTTGTACAGAAATGATTGTTTTACAAGAATTTAAAAAATATTCCATGCTCCAGCGGCTCAAAACACACCAGCGGTACTATGAAACCCTCTTTCTTTTTTTGCTGAGTTGTTATTGTTTCGCGTTATCGCTGTTTCGTTTGATTTATTCCGACACCCTGGTGTTTATCTTTTTAAATGTTAATTTGTTTCTGGCGTTTTTACCCTGGTTTTTCAGCAGTTTGTTGATCATTTACCCCAAACTTCAGCAGAGTAAAATTGCGGTGACGGTATTGCTGTGTACCTGGTTGTTGTTTTTTCCCAACGCCCCCTACATCCTTACCGATCTGTTTCACTTGCGCCATCAGTTTTCCATGCCCGTCTGGTTTGATTTGGCCTTGATTTTGTCGTTCGCCTGGACGGGTTTGTTGTTTGGCCTGCTGAGTTTGTGGGACATCGAGAAGGTGTTGCGCAATTTTTTACCACCCAGGATCATCCCCGTGGTTTCGGTATTACTTTTGTTTTTAGGCAGTTTTGGCATCTATCTGGGGCGGTACCTACGCTGGAACAGCTGGGACATTCTCCGGGAACCCTTTGGCATCTTGTACGACATCAGCGACCGCCTGGTCAACCCACTTGATCACCCGCGCACCTGGGGCATGACGATTATTATGGGACTGTTTTTGAACATGGTGTACTGGTCCTTTCATTTCATTCGGGACAGGACGGCATAAACAGGGACGGTTTGTACAAAAAATTATGTGAGCCCCTTGGCATTCAGGATAACCACAATAATTGCAAAAGCCTATATTTACTAAAAAAAAGATGGACGCAAGCCAAAAAACCACCAACCCTGCAGCCAAACCGGATGAAAAAAAGCACACCCTCAAGCAGGCTTTGAAAGACATCAGCACTGCCGGAGGGATCACCGTTTTTGTGATCACCACCCTCACTTCGTTCTCTTTACCCGGCATTTTGTCTACGGTGCTACAAGGCGATTTTAGCCTGGACGCAGAGGGGATCGTGCTCATCTGGAAAATGATTTTGCTCACCGCACCGCTGACCATCGGGATTGTAGTGGTCATCGTCGCCTTGATGCGCGAGTGGGTCAGCGAAGTTTGGGGAATTTCTTTGTTGACTAGCGCAGTGTTGATCGTCACCACATTTTTTTTGCGTGAAGATGGGCAATCCATTCTTTCCCTTGCCTGGTCGAGAACGACGGGTAATCCATTTTTTTACTTCCCAATACAGCTTTTGCTGGAGTATTTTCGCATTTATTACTGGATTCCCTTCGTTTCTTCATTCATCATCGGGTTTTTCATCAGCTGGGCGATCAATCGTTTGATGGTGGTCAAAAGCTGGGAGTAAAGACAACAGAACTTCAGCATGAACAATACACTCATCCTAACGGCCCTGATTTTTTTTCCGCTTTGGGCTTTCAGCCAAAAAATGGGCTTCGACGACATCGACGGCAGCAAACTCAAACCCTGGCTGCTTAAAGACAAAACGGGTTACCAGTTTGCTTACCACTTTGGTGATTCGGAAGCAGAATCCAATCTGGTTGTTCTGGTCGGTCCCGATAAGTGTTACGCCCAAATCTCCTGGGGGGAATGGTCGGCAGACGGTGCCAACTGGCTCAAACGTTTTGAAACCCTCAGCAACGTACGCATCGAAGGCAACCGGTTTTTTTCTGACAAAACCAATGGCGAATTTGTACTGTACACCAACGGCGGCGAAACCACCCAATGCCTGAAGGTATACAAACCCTGGAGTGGCGTGACCGCAAAGGGCGAATACGAGGTCGGCTTTGTGGCAGGCAAAGCGGAACTCTTTTTTGATGGCCAATTCCCCCAAGCCTCACTGCGCCCACTCAATGCTGTTGAACTCAGCAAAATGTCCAAAGCCGACCTGCAGTTGATGCGCAATGAAATCTACGCCCGCTATGGTTTTATCTTCAAATCCGGCGGTGCAATGCAGGCCCATTTTGCCAAACAAGACTGGTACAAAGGCCAGTATGCCGACGTCACTCCATTCCTGACCGAACTGGAAAAGGAAAACCTCAAAAAGATCCAGTTGGCCGAAAGCAAGTAGGCTGAGAAATTTATTTGAAAAAAAAGCCCTCAGCTCTTGCGTATAATGCCACGAGACCTTACTTTTGCGTCACTCTTGGAAAAAATGCTTTCTGAGACTGGTTTTAGACCTATGGTGTAACGGTAGCACATCTGATTTTGGTTCAGCCTGTTAAGGTTCGAATCCTTATAGGTCTACAAAATAGACGTTGAGTTCGTCGACAAATACCGAGGTATGGATATTGATTCTTTTTTTAAAATTTTTATTGTTTAATACAAACAAAAGTACAGCTTTTTTGACCTCTTACTCTTGCCTTTGCCAGGGGAGGAAAAGGGACCCCTGACTTTTTTCACAAAAAGAGTTTTTTTGTTTCTCAATATTTAAAAAGTTGACTCTTAAATACTTGTAAAGTTCGAGCCTGATAAATGACCTTTTTGACAAAATAAATCAAGCTTTTTGAACAGGCATTAAAGTGGAGCTTACAGCAACATCAAGTTTGTCTCCCCACGCCATCGCTAAACTCAGGTGGCTTGAGTTATTGAATCCAAAAAAAACAGTAATCCCCTTGTAAAACGAGCAGACATAGGATGTTATACTTATAGCTGATAACAAACTACAGAGGGTATTACCCATTTATAATTAAAGTTACCTCAGAACCCTGGAGCTACTTGAAAATAAGCTTAAAAACTCATAGGAAAGGATTATTTCCCAACTGATTCCCCGCAAAACGCGAATAACCTCCTTCATCATCTAAGCCGCCAGCCTTTCTTCTTCCTCTCTATTCCAATAACACATCGAGTAACGCAATTCTGTTCAATGTATTGGGACAACCCCAAAAGGAGAACTGATAAAAAATCACTACCAATTGCAATGGAAGATGCTATTTACATTGAGCTTTCAGTTTTGAAATCTTACTCAACAACACAGCTATAACATCAGTTAAAAGAAAGATTAATCACCTCACTTTCCCCGGATCATCTTTCATCGGAAAACCTGAACCACAACAATATCCGGCTCCTGGAACCTGTAAGTAATGTGGAAAATTACGCGGCTGGCCTTTGGGTGCATCACGGCCGAACAAGCGTGCACATCGTCATGACGGATAGAATGATATTCGGGGCTAAATTTTAGCCGTTCCAGGGTTTGTGCTACTGCTTCAAGAAATGCGTCGGTGAGATTGCCAGATGGGTCATGGTTCTCAAGATACCACAAAGCGCAATCGAGGAATGTCCTCTCGTGCTTCCGGAAGAACGATCAAGTTGTAGCGTCTCATCTACGTTCCGCTTATCTGCTCACGAACATAAGCCAGAGCCTCTTGATACGGAATACCTTGGGTTTCTCCGGCATCATAAGCAGCCAGACGGCGACGGTTTTCCTGAATGACATATTCAGGAAAAATATCCGGTTCATCCTCGCCGATTAGCTGTGCGATGGATGCAATCAGAGCCAATTGTTCCCATCTAGTCAGCTGCTGAACCTGTTCCAGTGCATTTTCAAAATTCTTACTCATGATTCAAATATACAGGAAATTTTCTAAAAAAGCATCTCTTGGCATTCCTTGATTGCATATGCAAGTTTTGGCAAAAACTAACGCCAATTATATTCAGGCGGGATGCCTGCACTTGATGTTGGGCTAGAATTCTCACTTCCATATAGACCGCTTGATGCCAAATCAGGAACAAATAAGGAAACCTCCGTTCAATTTGTCTTCTGCTTGGCGTATTCTTGCACTATCACCCACTCACAGGCCTCCTTGAAGTCTGCATAAAATCTTCAACTTAGGTTGATACAATCCTGCCCAAAAAAACATCTCTCTCAAGGTGCTGCGCCCTCTCGTTTTTAGAAGATAAGGTGATTCCAGGCTCAGGTTTTGCGCCATGGAGTAGGCCAAACGAATTTTCCTCATACAAATTAAACTCTTCCAACAGCTGCTCATATTTTTGAAGAGATGGAATTTCTTGGATCGCCCTTTTCAAAAAGTTTTGAGATTTGCCTGTTTTACTCCAAGGTCGATTTATGAGGCACTTCCCCAAAACTCAATGCCAACGCTCATAATCATGAACGCTTGATAAGGGTGGCGAATAACTATGTCTTGGAGTTACCAATGAAGACAGTTCGAATAAATTTGGGAGGGGTTAAAATTGCCATATTCAGTTTATTTATTTTGTTAAAGAGTTGTAAACCTGGTAACAATTCTAACTAGATAAAAGTTCCCAATAAGTTCGTTTTAAGTTAAGAAAAGAAGGCCGCGCCGCCATCCGCTACGCGGGACAAACCGGGTCGAGAATATCCCCACCCTGAGCCAGCCATCCGCGAAGCCTTGTTGAACGCCATCGCCCATAAAGACTATGGCAGCGGCAACCCCATTCAGATCAAAGTATCTGATCATGGCATCATTTTCTGGAATGCCGGGCAACTCCCAGAAGCCTGGACGGTTGACAATTTATTGAAAGAGCACCCTTCTATTCCCTTTAACCCGGACATTGCCACCGCATTTTTTAGAGCGGGTTTGATCGAGGCCTGGGGGCGCGGCACCCTAAAAATCCTCCGGGAATGTCAAAATGCCGGGCTACCAGCTCCTGTTTTCTCTCATGATCCTTCTGGGTTCGGTGGAATTCAAAAAGTTCGGAAAGTTCGGTGAAAGGTTCGGAGAAAATCCTTGAATTGATGAAGGCCAATAGATTGATCACCATTGCAGAGCTTGCAGAAAATTTAGCCATGTCTACGCGCACCATAGAGAAACAAATAGCTAAGTTAAAAGAAGATCACCGAATAGAACGGATTGGTGCGGATAAAGGTGGGTATTGGGAAGTACTTGATACCACTGAGGACTGACATTTTTTATCCGAGTTAGAAAAATTCTCCATTGGGGCACCTTCGGCCAAGCCATGAAGATATTGAACTGACTGATAAAATCGTGAGCGTTGGCGACCTCCTGGGTATCATCGAGCACTACGTTGAATCAGATGACGGAATTACCGTTTCCCCGAAAGACATGGTGAGGTGCTGTCCCTTTTTTAATGCAATTTACCAGTTTTCATCATAAGACACACCAGTTCAGACCGTAAGCAAAATTAAACCAAATCAGGAGAGGTCGTACAAGGAGATTCATGATTCTTGTACGGCCTCTCCTGGTTTTTTTACGGCTGCCGCACGGCCTGCCGCGCCAGCAATTTCCAGCCCGCGCCTTGTTTTTGCCAAATCTGCAACACCAACAATTTGACGCTGGCAGGTTTACCCCCATCCTTGATGTCGCCAGCCAGTTTGTGGCGTACGATGGCCGTTTTGCCGGCCAGTTTGATGGTTTGTTCGGTCAGGTCCATCGTGATGAAGTCCGATTGTCCGGTGGAAATGGAGGTAAGGAGCATGGCCTTGTCTTCAATTTTGCCAGATGAATGGCCGTAGCTGAGTTCTGCGGCCAAAAGCGCGTCCAGCGCGGTTTTATCCGCGTCGATCATGGCTTTGCGCCAGGCGGATACGGCGTCGGCCACTTGTTGTTCGGCCTTGGATTGGGCAAAACCTGCGGCGGCTAAGCCAGCAAAAAGCAGGCAGAGGATTGTTTTTTTCATAAAGTTGAATGTTTGTTATAGTTGAGGAGGTTGAGGAGGTTGAGAAGTTGAGGCTACCGCGAGCGACATGCACACCTTCACACGCACACATCACACTCAAACACATTCTTGCGGTAGCCTCAACCTCCTCAACTTCTCAACCTCCTCAACCTTTCTTAAATTAATCAGGCAAGGCAAAAGCCACGTATTGATTTCCTTTTGGTGTACCCAACTTGGTGCCCCCGCAAGCCAGCACGATGTACTGTTTGCCATCGGCCATATAGGTAGCGGGCGTGGCAAAAGAAGCCGCGGGCAACTTGGTTTCCCAGAGTACTTCACCCGTACGTTTGTCGAAAGCCCGGAACATGCCGTCTTTCGTAGCGGCAATGAAGAGCAACCCACTCGCGGTGATCACCGGGCCACCGTAGTTTTCCACCCCCGTATTGCGGATGCCTTTGGCCACCAGTGCAGGTTCTTCGCCGAGTGGAACTTGCCAGAGGTATTCTCCCGTATTCAGGTTGATGGCGTTAAGGGTTCCCCAGGGCGGGCCGATGGCAGGTAGTCCCTTGTTGTCCAAAAATTTGTTGTAGCCCGTAATGGTGTAAGGCAGTTGTACCGGCTTGTAAGTCCCGGCGGCTGCGCCCATTTCCTTTTTTTCATCTCCAAACAGATAGGCCACCAAGGCCTGTTTTTGCTCGGCTGAAAGGGCGGTAAAGCCGGGCATCATCCCCTTGCCTGCGGTAATGATTTGGGTCACATAAGCCTTGTCACGTTTTTTTTCAATGCCCAGCAGGGAGGGAAAATTGCTTTGGGGGTTTCCTTTTCGATCCACCCCATGACAAGACGCACAAGTAGTGAGGTAGATTCGTTCGCCTGGGCTGGCATTGGCCATTTGGGTTGCGGCGGGTTTGTCAACCATGGTGAGTATCCAGGCCATCTCGTTGCTGTTGACGTACAAAATTCCATCCGGATCGGCAGCGGCACCGCCCCATTCGCCACCACCGTCAAAACCTGGAAAAATGATCGTTCCTTGTTTGCTGGGTGGATCGTAAAAACCTTTCTTGTAGGTTCTGAATCGTTGCACTAACTCCTCCCGGTTTTCAGAATAAGGATTGATGTCGTTTTCGGTCAAGGCATTCGATTGACGGGCATAGGGCAGTGGTAAGCTGGGTACAGGTTGTGTTTTCCAGGCCTTTTCTCCTTTCAAATCAGAAGGTGCTACGGGCACTTCGTTGATGGGAAACAGGGGTTTACCAGTCACGCGATCAAATACAAACACAAAGCCCTGTTTGGAAATTTGCGCCACAGCATCAACGGATTTGCCATCCTTTTGGAGCGTGACCAAATTGGGAGGAGCGGGTAAATCCCGATCCCAGATGTCGTGGTGGGTCGTTTGGTAATGCCAGATTCGTTTGCCCGTGCGGGCATCCAGGGCCAGCAGGCAATTGGCAAACAGGTTTTGTCCCTTGCGGTTGCCCCCATAAAAATCAAAACCCGCTGAACCCGTGGGGACGTACACAATACCCCGCTTTCTGTCGATGGACATCCCAGACCAGTTGTTGGCGGCTCCGGTGTAGGTGTTTTTGTAGGCGTCTTTGGGGAAGGTTTTGTACCCGTATTCACCTGGATAAGGAATGGTGTGGAAAGTCCACTCCAATTTTCCGGTGCGTACGTTGAAGGCACGAATGTCGCCAGGTGCCGCATCTGCTCCTTCGGAAAGCCGCAGGGGCATGATGATCAAGTCTTCAAACAAGGTACCTGGGGTATTGGAAACAATCGACTTTTTTTGTGAAACCTCGGGCAATCCCGTATGCAGGTCTACTTTGCCCCCATTGCCAAAACCACTGATGGGTTTGCCCGTTTTGGCGTTGAGTGCCCAGAGGTTGGGCCCAACGGTGTAGAGAATGCGCTCGTCCTCGCCATCCCGCCAGTAGGTCACGCCGCGACTGGTGCTCTCCCAACTTTTGAGTGGGTCGCCAAATCGCCAGATTTCTTTGCCGGTAGCGGCATTCAGCGCAAAGGCCTGTACACTGGAGGTTACCCCGTACAACACGCCATTGATGACGATGGGGCTGACCTGCATTTGTCCGGAATCGGGGGTAGAATACCGCCAGGCGATCTTGAGTTTGGTGACGTTGTCGGGGCCAATGTCGGTCAGGGTAGAATAGTGGTTGCGGTCGGGTCCGCCGAGGTATTCGGGCCAATCATCACCCGCAGGTTCTACATCGGTGAAGAGGAAGGAGATAAATAGGCAGCTGAGCAATCCGAGTAAGGATATAGGTAGTATTCGTTTCATACCGGTACTTTGTCTTTGCGCGTTGATGTTGCAGCGGGTACTTGACACGCTGGACAAAGTTAAACAATCAGCGGAATTTTTATTGCCATTGCACGGCGAAGGGTATATCTTTGTTTTGTAGCCTCAATCAAACGCAAGCAATACCTTGGCGCCACCTTCTTCGAGGTTTTCCAGGGTCAGTTGTATGTTCAGTTTGTAAGCAAAATCTTGTACCACTTGCAACCCGAATCCGCTGTGCAAAATTTCTTTTTGCGCTCCATCAAAATGCTGAAGAATGCTTACCGGAAAGCCAGTGCCATTGTCTTGAATGCTCATAAAAACATGATCTCCCTCTGACCAGGCTTTCCACAGGATCTTTCCCTGAGGAATGTTTTTCAGGGCCTTACTTGCGTTGGAACTCAAATTTTGCAACATGATCCATAGGTAATTTGGATCGGTGTGGATCAGCAAATACGGTGGACAGTCAAAATACCAACAGAGTTGATCCTGATCCGAAAAAGTAGCACGCAAGCGCTCAAATATTGCTACTACCTGTACATTTTGTTTGTCCATCCCAGCTTGATTCATTTGCTCTTTGCTCCAAACCAGCATGTTTTCAAGGTTCTCCAGCAACACCTCGGTATTTGCCGTAATCCGGGCCTGATGCAGAGCCGATGTCTCCGGGGTCATTAGGTCTGGAGCATTTTTTTGCAAATCCAATAAGCCAATTAAGTTGCTTAGGGGATAACGCAAATCATGACTCAATACCGCGAGCAGTTGAGCCTTTTGGCGATTGGCCTGATCCAGCGACTGGTTGAGTTGCAGCAGTTGCTGATTGGATTTGCGGCGAATCAGGCTCAAGCGGTAGAACAAAAAGGCAATTACCAAAAGCAAAAGACTCCCCAGCGCAAAAGCCCACTGAATTTTGCGTTGATTGCTGATGGTGAGTTTTTGAATGGCGATTTCAGCGTCTTTTTTTTCCAGGAAAAAATTGCTTTCGGCTTCGGCTAGTTTGTTTTTGCTTTCCTGAGAATAGATGGAGTCATGTTGGGCATGATAGGCGTACATGGCCTGATAGGCTTGGGCGTAATTTCCTTTGGCTGCTTCCAGTTCAGCTTTTAGCCCTAGTAAAAAATGTTGATTGCCCTCGTCTTGCACGGTGTCCACCAGAGCCACGGCTTTACGATAATAATAAGTAGCCTTGTCTAGTGCCAATTTTTTGCTTGTTGAATTTTGTCTGGCGCTGTCGAGAAATGACCAGCCAATATTCCCAAGGTTGGTAATGGACAATTTATAAGCAGGGTAACTTTGATCCCAAATGGCCTGGGCCTTGAGCTGTAGTTGAAGTCTTGCTTTCAATTGTTTCACTAACAAAGCCTGGTTTTGGTATACTTCAGCCATTTTTATGTGCGCCTTGATGGATTGAAAACCTCTTAAGGCCTGCTGATAGTAGCGAATGGCTTGTAAGGTATCGGCTTTGAGCTGGAATTGATTGGCTATGCCTGAGTAGGTTGTGGCAATGCCCAGTGTGTCACCGAATTCTTGATACAAAGCCAAAGCTTTTTGGTCGTACTCGAGAGATTTGTCAAAATGATTTTGTTCAAAATACAGGGCAGAAAGGTTGTTGTAAATGATTGGTATCAAAGTTTTTAATTCTGATTTCTCGGCAGTCTTTAAGGCTGACAAATATTCATCCAGCGCTTTGCTGTATTGCCCTTGCCTCAAATAAAGTGTACCCAGAGCAATCTGGCAACTGGCGAGATTGAATTGATCCTGGTTTTTTTGATGGATTTTCAACTCTGCGATTAAATAAGGCTTTGCTTTAGCGTAGGCGCCTTGGTCACTATAAATCCTTCCAATCATACCATTGTACACGCCTATTCCTTTTGCCCAGCCCATCTTGCTTACGTGTTTCATGCCCATATTGGCATAACGAAGGGCTCTATCTGGTTGGTCACCCAACTGATCCACAATAGCTTTGTACAAGCGAGCACGAGCCGTGTCTTCGTTTGTTTTAGGGAGAAGTTGAATGAGGGAATCCGCCACTGATTGGGCCTGAACACTGGTAAAACAGCCAAAGCAAAGCAGAATCAGGACAAAGCAATATTTTCTGGGAAAGTACATGTGGCGAGCTTTAATCATTGCAAGGACAGGTTTTGTTTGTATTTCCTGCCAATCGGCAAGGAAATGCCCCGCACCACGATTTCCGAAGCACCAATTTTTTCAATAAAAAACTTCTGAATCGCATAACTGCGGTGAATGCGGGTGAAATTCCCAAACTCGGGCATCGACAATATACTGCCAAGGGTGGACAACACGCAATGGTTTTTCTGGGTTGTCACTATTTTGGTGTAATCACCTAAGGCCTCCAGGTACAATACATCCTTGAAGTTGATGCGTTGCTGCTCGTGGCCTTCTTTGATGAAAAAACTTTCTGAACCGATAAACTGGTCGAACAAGCCCGATTTTTCCTTCAGTGTAAAATGTTCCTGCAAACGTACAACGCAGCGCTCAAAACGTTCCGATTTGAGGGGTTTTACCAAAAAGTCAAAAGCGGAGCTTTCGTAGCTGTCCAAAGCATATTCAGGGTGGGCGGTGATAAAAACACAGAGTGGCTTAGGGTCGAGGCTTTGCCAAAACTCCAGGCCGGATTGTTCGGGCATGTCAATGTCCAAAAAAAGGACTTCGACCTGGTTTTTTTGCAAAAATTGAGCTGCCTCAAGGCTAGAAGAAAAGGTACCCAACAAATCCAAAAAGGGCACTTTACGCACCATCGATACATTCATCAGTAAGTCTACAGTGTCGTCATCTACAATGATACAAGTGTGTTTGAGCATGTTTCTCCTTCGTTTTTCACATTCACGATGCCAGGTTAGCAACGTTTACAAAAGTAGCTATCTGAGTTCGCTTTTGGTGTCGTTTACCGATAAAAAAAGTAGTTCACCGAGTGGAACTTGAACGGGGGGCAACATCCCCCTACTTTTGAAGCATCAGTTAACGCATTTAAATTGATTGCGATGAATCGCCGCGCTTTTGTATACACCAGCCTGCTGTCTGTTCCCGCTTTCGCCCTGGCCAATGAGGTATGGACTGCTTCGCCCAAAAAGCACTGGTGATCAAAGCTAAGGCCAGTCGTTTTAATAAACCTACACCTTTTCAGGGGAAAAACCCCAATGATTTGAAGTTGTCCTCCAAAGACAGCAAAGGCAAGTTGTCCACCTTTGATTATGTGGGCGTGGAAAAAGTGGGACCAAGCTACCATGCACATCTGTTTCAGGACGAGATGTTCTTTGTGGTAGAGGGCGAGTATGTATTTCAAGTTGGGGCGGAAAAAACTTTATTGAAGACTGGAGACTTGATCTTTTTGCCCCGCACCATACCCCATACCTGGGTGCAGACCTCGGATCATGGGCAACTGTTCTACTTTTTACAGCCCGCGGGCAAGATGGAGGAATTTTTTCTGCAATTGACCAAATGGGACGGCAAAGCCACCAAAGCGCAATACGATAAATTAGGCAAGGACTGTGGCATTCAAAATCATGGGCCATCCATTGCTGCTACAGATCAGCACACGCTGGTAGATCAGCCTAAAAATGGTTTTGTCGTGAGAGCTGGCAATAGCCGCTTCAACGAAACAACCCTTATCGATGGAGTAAACGCCAACGACATCAAGGTTTCTGGCAAAGACACTTCCAACGAGCTCTCCATTTTTGAATACCATGGAGCGACGAAAGGAGGCCCACCCTTGCATGTTCATCCCCATCAGGATGAAGTGTTTTACGTGACCGATGGTCGGTACCTGTTTCAGTGTGGCGACGAAAAATTTGAACTGCAAAAAGGCGACATGATTTTTTTGCCCCGATCAGTACCTCATACGTTTGCCCAACTTTCAGGCGTCGGAAAATTGCTCTTCTTTTTCACACCTGCGGGTAAAATGGAAGATTTTTTCCGAGCGGCTGGTGGAAATAAGCCCTTACCTGCCGGAACAGATCCTTTTGCTGCGCATGACATGAAAGTTGTGGGTGATCCCCTGAAGTTTTGAATCATCATTTAGCACTTTAAACCTTTAATAAGATATGAAAAATCGATTTCCTGCACTGCTGCTTGTATTGGCTTGTAGCTTTGTCTTCAGTTCTGCCTTCATGTGCAGCAAAGAGGACGCTGCAAGCGCCCCGGTTAAGCCAGAATTCACCTCCTTAATCGGGTATTGGAAGCTAAAAAGTGGTGCTTCCTTCGGCATCAATGAAAAAGGCGAAAAGAAACAAACCGCAACCATGAAAGAAGGCACAGTTGCCTACGAGTTTTTTGCAGATGGTACTTTTATCAGCCATGTATTGGTCGGAACACCTGAATCTGAAAAGGGGACCTGGAAATTGGAGGTCAAAAAATTGGAAACCAAAGACATTGAAGATGGCGTTTTGACACTCACCTCAGCTGGCACCAAAGCTAATGCCGGCCAAGTTTGGATAGATCAAGATGGCTCGATGCGGCAACAAATCTCCAGTCTTGAGAAGCCGACTGGTGCCACCAAGCCCCGCATCTATCTCGTTTCGAAGCGCATTGAGATTTATCCGTATAAAGAAGCTTGGGTGGAAACGACTTATGAAAAACAATAAGTATTTAACCCGTAACCTTAATCCCTAAACATGAAACGTATCCTGATTTTTATGCTTTTTGCCTTACCCTTGACACTCTCTGCCGCGACCTTTTATGTGGCAACGACTGGCAACGACAACAATCCTGGCACCCTGGCTGCCCCCTTTAGAACCTTGACCAAAGCCATTGCTGCCGCATCACCGGGCAGCATCATCGAACTACGCGGCGGCAAATACACCTCCAACGAAATCCGCATCAACAAAAGCAACCTGACCATTCGCTCTTACGCCAATGAATGGGCCATCATCACCGCGGTAACCAATGTGGAGGACATCAGCTCCTGCCTTTGGTACAACGAGCCGGAAACCGATGGCGGCACCCTCGAACGCCTGGAAATTGTGGGCGGCTACTACTACGGACTCAAATTTGAAAGCAATTGGGATTGGGACAATTCCGTACCCTTTTCCAAACGCCGAGGAACCAGTAACATTACCGTGCGCAACTGCATCATCCACGATACCGGGCGGGATGCCATCAAACTCACCCCCGCTTGTAAGGGCATCAAAATCCTCAACTGTGAAATTTACAACAGCGGCAAAGGCCCGGGTGCTCAATTGGACTTCAACGCCGAAGGCATCGACAACGTGAACGCCCCGGATATGTTGGTCAAAGGTTGCAAAATCCACGACATTGCCACCACGGGTATCTACGCCAAGGGCGGTGCGCGCAATTGCCGCATTGAAGGCAACACCATCACCAATTGTGGCGAAGGAGGGATTTACCTGGGTTTTTACACCGATGCAGAATGGTTTGATACCCAATCCAATCCTGAATATTACGAAAACATCGACGGCATCATGATCAACAACCTGATCATGAACACCAAGCAGGCTGGGATCGGCTTATGGGGGGCCAAAAATGCCCAGGTTTACCACAATACGGTGGTCAACGCCGGGCAAAACGAGATGGCCACCCTTTTCTTTAACGTTGGTGATGTCTGGCTGAGTGATACCAAATCGGCCCGCCCAGGCAACATCAACGCCAAGATTCAAAACAACCTTTTTGTCCAAACTTCTTCCCAAAACCTGCCCATGTTCCGAATTCGGGATAACGCTGGTTCCAAAACCAATGTCATCGACAACAATGTGTATTTCCGCAATGGAGGGAAACCCGTCTTTATCAATGACGCCATTACCTGGGAAGACCTGACACTGGCCCAATGGAAAACGCAAAACGGGACCGATCAAAAAAGCCTGGAGGTAGACCCCAAAATTGACGCCAAAGGCCACTTGATCACGGGCAGCCCCTGTATAGGCAAAGCCATCCCCGTCCCGATGATTACCCACGATGTGGATGCGGGTTTGCGCGACAATAGCCCGGATATTGGGGCTGATGAATTTGGCATTGCTTCGGGAGTAAAAACTACACCTGTCAAAACTGGCCTACAACTTCGCATCAAACAAAACCCCATCCAGGGTGAAACCCTCTATTTCGCCCTTAACGCGGAACAAAAGCTCAACGCCAACCTACATGTCCTGACCAGTAGTGGTCAGGTACTCAAAAGCAGAAACATGAGCCTCCCTTCAGGAGAAACCACCCAACAATGGTCATTGGCCGGCCTGCCTGCTGGTGCTTATATCCTCAATCTTTACGGTCAAAGCGCCCTTTTTGTAAAACCTTAAAGTTAAAAAGTTGAGGAGTTGAGAAGTTGAGGCTACCGCAGCCATTTTGACAATGTCCTTGTTCATGTCGCTGCGGTAGCCTCAACTCCTCAACTTCTCAACACCTAAACAGTATACTCTACCATGAGATATTCCATCATCCCAATCTGGGCCAGCCTGCTGCTGTGCCTAAGCCTGAACATTTGCCTTACTGCACAACCAGGCACAATTTCGACTCAATACAAGCCCAATGGAAGTACACAGATGTTGCAACGGCAACCCATCGCGGATGGCGTTTATTACATCAAAGTACTCAACGCTGGAAAACACCTGGGCGTAGCCGGAGTAGACACACGCAATGGAGCAGCACTCATTCAGTGGGACTTTGCCAATCAAGCCAATCACAAGTTTGAGCTCAAGAATATTAGCAATAATGTGTTTACCCTCAAAGCATTGCACAGCAACCGCTACTTGAATGTGGCCGGACAGTCGCAAGACAACAATGCGCCCATCATCCAGTGGGATTACGTCGATCAGGCAAATTTGCATTTTTCGTTAATTGCAAGTGGCAATGGTTACAGCATTCGTTGTGAGCAATCTCAAAAATATTGGCACCTTCAGGGCGGCAATGGACAAAGTGCCAATGGCATAGCTGTTGTACAATTTGATGGTAAGGGTGCTATCTTTTCACTGGAATCCGCTAATCAAACTTTTAAGGTACCCACAAGTCCGGCGATCAGTGGCATCATTGAAAAATCTCGTCAGACGGCAGATGGACGCACCATCGTCTCAAGATACCGGGTTGCCACACCGCTTAATTCGACGGGTCCCAAGCTTCCAAAAAAAGGACTTGTGGAAAAAGAAGTGTCCAACCAAGGCGGTGGTGGCAATTGCCAAACAACCACTGTAAAAATATCGCTGGAAGATGATTCATTTATGAGTGCAGACATTGCTGCCCAATTGAATGAAATTGTGCCAGGTACAATTTTTGATGTGAATGATTATTTGAATGGCTCCTGGAAAAGGCAAGAAACTTTTCTTAAGCCGATAACACTTTCTGCCGATGTAGTCAACCTTCAACAAGGTGGCGAGGTGGTTCGAACCGTTCCAAATCCTACTAAGCCATTTTTACAGCAAGCCGTCGCGCAGTTGTATGGTGCGTTTAGCACTGATCCCAATCAAATGGCCAACCTCACGACGAGTGTAACCATTCGGGAAGTAAACAATGAGGCTGATTTTCAAATGCAAGTAAGCGCAGGAGCACATTATTTTGCATATAGCGTGAACAACTTATTCAGCTTTCAAAATAAATCCCGAAAAACCCGGCTTTTAATCGACATCATCAAGCCGATGTTCATCATCGAAGCACATGCTCCGCAAGGTGGCTTCTTTACCGATCCAGCACTGAATCAGGCCGGTAATCTGGTTTACCTGAAAAAAGCCGAATACGGCATGCGTATCTTGGCGAGTGTAGAGTCCAATGAGTCGATTGAAACCATCGCCAACCGTTTGGACATGAGTGTAGATGCCCTTTTTGCCAGCGGTAGCGCTACGTTGGATGTGATGAGCAGAAATGTGGATCAGGATTTGACCATCAAAATGTACGTGGTGGGAGGCCAGTCTCGGGATGTAATCCCCGCATACGATGCCAAAGACCTAAAAACCAAAGTGGAGCGCATGGCTGGATCGTTAACTTACCAAACCTGCAAACCCATTCGGTACATCATTGCCAATACCCGCGACAATTACATTGTAAACTACCACAGTGCCACTGATGAATTTGTAAAACAAAACTGTGGCGGCAGCATTTCTTTGCGCCAACTGAGCATTGAAGGTGGGCCAGATGGAGGCGACTTGAAAATGTACGGCAAAGTATGGGCAATGGCTTATCAAGCCGATGGCAAGGAAGTACCTGCCCTGAATGGACAAAACATGCTGCTCGATTTACCCGGTGGGCAAGGCGTAGACCTGGATAACAAGAACAATCGGATTAGTTCCAATAGTTTGGTGCGTTACGAATTCCCGCCAGGTAGCATAGAAAATGGTTACATCGAAGTTCATTACGGTCTTTTTGAGGAAGATGCAAGCCCCGATTATGCTTACGGTGACGGTGACGATGACCATTTTACCTTCCGCAACTTCGACCAATCGAAAGGCTGCGAAACCGGAAAAATGAGTCGCCGGGTATGTACTCAGCGCTTTTACCTCAAAAACCTCAATGGAAATCTGGTTCGGGAAGAATTTGCAGAACAGGGGAGTGATGAATTGGTAGTCGTTAGCTTTCAAATCAAGTAATCATGCAAAGAATCACCATCATTGGTATCCTGATTATGGGGCTGTTACAGGGGTTGACGGCGCAGCTACCCGTTTGGGCCACTTTAAATGGAGAAACCCGCCGCGAACTTGACGTTCTGAGTCTGGGCCAAAACCAGCTGGCCGTAATTTCGCAAGACCCCAACTACATGATGAAATGGAAACACTGGAATGGATCAAGTTGGAGCACCTGGAAAAATATGTTCTGGAGTCTGGCACCCACACTTTGTCCACCCAAAGTAGTAAGTTGGGGCCCCAATCGCATGGATGCATTTGTAGTGGCTTCCGAAGACAGGAAAATGTATCACGCCCATTGGACTGGTGGGGAATGGAGCGATTGGGAAAACCTTGGAGGTAACTTTAGTGGAGATTTTGATGTAGTAAGCTGGGGGCCTGGTCGACTGGATATCTTCGCTAGAGATTATGTGGGCGGTCTGCAGCATTTGTGGTACGATCAAAAGTGGGGCCAATGGACGACCATTCACTCGGGAAAGCTTCGTGAAAAGCAGAGTGTCACGGCAGTTTGTTGGGGACCTAATCGCATCGATGTGTTTACCGTAAAAACAGATGCCACCATCCAGCACTTTTGGTACGACCAAAAATGGCAAAGCGCCGAATTCCTGCCCGGCACAGTGGCTGGTGATCTGACTGCGGTTAGTTTTGCCCCCAATCACCTCGATATTTTTGGCGAAGGCCACGACGGGGCAGTTTGGCACCAGTACTGGGATGGAAATCGCTGGAGTGATTGGCACTCCTTGGGGGGAAAGGTTGCCAATCGTGCTGAGATTGAAGCCGTTGCGTGGGGTGGAAACCGCCTAGATTTGTTCGTCAAAGGAGCAGATGCGGGGTTGTACCATGCCTACTGGGCTGGAGACAACACCTGGAGTGGATTTGAAAACCTGGGTGGGAAAATGCTCAGTGGCCCGGCAGTTTGTTCCTATGGGCCGAATCGCCTGGATATTTTTGCAGCAGGAACTGACCAGGCAATCTGGCACCTGCCCTGGAATGGACAACAATGGGGATACCGATAAATAACTCAATCAACTATGAGTACTCAAAAAAACCGTGGCCGCTGCCTCCTGTTTTTCCTTGCGCTGGCCTTGCTCAGTTGGGGCATGTACGAATGCCAATATCAGTACAGCTACTGGCGCGACTATCAAACCCGCCCTTGGGCCTACAGCAAAGACAAAAACGCCAAATTGCTGGTCGGAAAGTGGCAAGGCACTTACACCGACCCAGATGGGATTGCCAAATCCATTCGTTTGGAAATTTTTGAACCTTTATCCGATAAAGAACGCCGAAAACAAGCCAATCGTAGTCACCGCAGGCGTACCCGTGGTGGCTTGGGCTCTCGCAAAGACAAACGCCTATTCGAAGGCGTCGCTACGGTAACCAGTCGTCTAGGAAACGAAGACTATGTACTATATGGCTCCGTAGGCGAGGATGACTTCCACCAATTGAAACTACAATTCGGGGCAGCGGACGAAGCCAAACGCTTGCAACCCAATTTTGCCCTAAACCTCAGTGAATCTGGGCAGTGGGTTGATGATGCCATGACGGTGCGGATGGGCTTTGCGTATTTCAAAGCGGATGGTTCCAGTTTTTCCAGCAGCGCAGATCCGCGTCATGACTATATTGCAACAATAGCCCTGAAACGCGAATCTGCAGCCAAATAAAACACACTCTAGGGACAATGCGTTCTGCGGGCCATCACCCTCGTTTGATGGTGTATTCCAATTTTCCTTTGGCTTCAGGTGCCTTATGCGTCAACAAAATCCGGCGCACGGGTTTGCTGTCCCACTTGGTTTTGAAGCTGCTGTACTCCATCCCTTCGGTGGAAGGCAGGTCGGTACTTGCCGTCCATTTTTTGGCATCGTATTGTAAGGTCAGGACCTGGCCCTGATCGGAAAAGACGATTTTCCCAGCTTCGGACACATCCACATTGCAGATGGTCATAAAGACCTGTTGGAGGTTGTTGGGTTTTTGTTTCAGCAGGTATTCATCGATGATTTCGACGTCGCCGTTCGATTTTTTCTGTTTGACCATGCGGTTCCAGGATTGGATGCCCGCCTCGGCAGGATAGGCGGAGGCAATGTCCATCGTGAGCATACTCTCCTTGGCATTGCTGACCCGATTGACATTTTTTGCGGTGAATTCGAGTCCTGCTTTTTGACCAAAACCATTGATGATGGGCAGGTTGTGGTATTCGGATTGGGTAAACCACAGTTCGTAACGTTTGCTGGAGAACGTACGGGCAGTGTAATTGCCCCGGCCTGCATCCACAATCATGGGTTTGCCATCCAGGTAGATGATGAAATCGCCTACATCGTTGTGGTTGTGGCTTTCGGCGTTGTGGCCGCCGTGTGTGGCCAGGTACACGCCATTGGTGCTACGGGAAGTCATGACCTGGATGTCTGAAAACCAGGCATCGCTGGAGGGCGTATAATTAAAGTTGTTGTTGGCCAGTTGGACAATGGTCAGGATGTTGTTCAGTTTGCGGGGGCGGTGGTAGCCAGGTACAGCGGTAGATGCAGCCGGAAATTTGCTAAATGCCCATTGGCCAAACTGGATCATGGTTGGATCATTAATGGCCTTGCCAAAACGGTACAACATCAGGCCATCGGGTGTCAACTTGGGATCGGCATCAGCAAAATTGACGAAATAGTTTTCGGCGATATGGGTTTTGTACACATACGAAGCCATTTTTTGGATCAGCGGCTCGCGGTATATGTCGACCTTATTGTTGGTGGCGCTGGTGTACAATTCCAGACAATCGTACACCGAAGCTCCGGCGGCAAACCAGTAGCTGGGGCCTTCATCACAACCGCCATCATCACCCAGGCTGTTGAGGTACCGATCCAGTCCACGCATGGAATGATGGAGCATTTCAGCGCGTTGCTTTTCGTCTTTTTCCAGGAGTAAAATGGCCATAATCCAGTTGGACATGATCCAGGGATTCCAGTTGTTGACCGGTCTGGTTTGGCTCATCCAGCCGTATTTGTCGCCATTTTTAGCCATGGGGGTAAAAATGCGTTGTTTGGTCTCGTAGTAAATGCGGCTGCGCAAGAGGCGATTGATTTTGTCCAGTTTTTCTCCGACAAAATAATCGGTTAATGCCAACACGGCGGCGGTTTCAGCAGCAAAAAGATCAACCACCGGGTTTTCCACATCGGGCAAACCCGTGCCGCTGATGTGTGCCGGAACGCCCCAAAAACTCTCTTCACAAATCGACCAAACCCCATTCATGATGGCTTCGGTGAAACGGCCCTGGTTTTCGAGGCTTTCGGCGAGTACCAGGTTCATCAGGGCGTTGCGTTTGCCATAAGAAAGATTGCCATGTTGCTGGCGGTCGCCGGAGCGCACAATTGTATTTGTTGGCGAGGATGTTGCGCTGGACGACCTGTGCAAAAGACAGGTGGATAAAAACCAGCGAAAGGAAAAGCACAAAGTAGGTTCTCATTGCAGATGTCGGTTTAAACGTTTTGAGGATGAAGGGGCGATGAAAAAATAAGTGTTCATTTTGCCCACTACGAATGCACTAGCGGGCCAATCGTTGTAATTCTTTTTTGCCCAAGGCTCGATCAAAGATGGCTAAGCCGCCAATTTGGCCTTTAAAAAAATTACCCATTCCCCTTTTTAACAATACGGCTCCAACTGTAAAATCTGAGCCATTATTGCCCATGCCAGCGGGAAAATAATAAGGATTTTTGCTTTGGATCAGGCCATTGGGATACCCTTCAAATCCTTTGGTGTGCTCAATCAGCTCGGGCTTTCGGGCTTCAAAAACGCCGTTTACATACGACTTCATGTAGCGCCCATCGTACGTAAAAGCGATACAAACCCATTGATTGGCCGGGACTTCCTGTTTACTCGCGGAATAGTCGATGGAGTATGGGAACGGAGGCGTCGGTTTGCCCGTGAGTGAAATGTGCCCACAAACCTGATTTTTGCCATTGTAATGCGGAAGGGAGACAAATAAGCCATACTGGCGTTTGCCACCGTCCTGGTATTCGTTCCACAGGCCGCCTACGAAGCCGGTTTGTTCGCCCGTCCATTTTACCCAGGCCAGTACTGTAACCCCTTGTTTCGGCCCATAAATGTTCAGCGCGCCGGTTTGTGCACTGGGCAGCGAAAGATAAGCACCGCTGCCAAATTGGGCCGAATAACCAGACAGCGGCCCTTCATTGCGACGGGAATTGTGCCATCCATTTCGACGAGTGAAAAAGTTCCTCTGCCCCAAGCTTGGCGGGCTTGGCCGGCTTCTTCCTTGAAATCCCAAAACGCAACCAAACCTTTGGAGGACTTGAGCTGCTCCGTTTTGTTTTGGGCACCTAATTTTTGAATTTGGCCCAACAAAACCCCACTCCAAATAAGTACAAAGATGAATAGGTTTTGATTTGTTCTCATCAACTCAGCGCTGCTTTTTGAGGTATGGCCCCTGGGCATTCCATTTGACTTCGATATTCGAGATGTACCAGTTTTTACCCCGGTTGTTGTTGCCCTGGAAAAACAGGTAGGTTTTACCATTGTCGTCTTGGAAAATATGCGGGTGGCCGGATTCACTGTAATTCCAGGAGCCGGGATCGCCGTTGGTCAAAAAGGGTTTGTTGGACAATCGCTCCCATTTTAGGCCATCGCTGCTTTTGGCTACCCCGATTTGTTGGGGGTCATTGTTGTACGCGCCCGCGTAAAACATATACAAAAAACCGTTTTTTTCGATGATAGAAGCGCCTTCAATGCAGTTGCCCTCCCAGGGAAGTTCGGGTTTAAGGATCGATTCCGTACATTGTTGAGTCCACTGGTTGCGCTCAAAACTTCCAGTCAGAGGGGCTGATGCTACGCCTTGCATCTGGATTTTGTAATCGACGTCGCGGGTAGCAAAATAAAGCAAGTACTTGTCCTTGAAAGGGAACACTTCGGCATCGATGGCGCGTCCGCAATTCCAATCCCCGGTAGGGCTAAAAATTGGGTTGCTCGGATCGCGGGTAAACTGCAAGCCATCCGAGGAAACCGCGTGGCAAATGGCGTCCTTTTTGCCATTGCCATAGGTTTGGTAAAAAAGATGCACCTGACCATTGACGACCAAGGCGGCTGGGGCGGCAAGCCCTTTTTTTTCGTACTCGTTGGCTGGGGTGACTTCAGCAACTTTATGCCATTTGTGCAAATCCTTGCTCTCGGCAATGCCTACGCCCCAGCCCGGGATCGGATTGGATTGGTCCAGATAGGCAGGAATGGAATAGTACATCAAATAGCGGCCCTGAAACTTGATCACGTGGGGATCTTTCGCAAAGGGAATGCCAATGCGGGAGGTATCGCCGAACATCATTTTTGGCGTTTTGGCCGCTGCGTTTTTTTGCCCAAATGATTCAAAAGATGCCACTAGTAGCAGTAAAAAAAGTAGGAGAGTTTTGCAATTCATCTTTGGTTCTTTTTATCCAAGACAAATTTAACCTTTCGGCGTAAGTTTCACGATGACTTTGACATTTCCCGTTTGATTTGGCAAACGAAGCATCAAGCGGGAATGGCCAGTGTTCAATTTTTCGGGGGCCTTTTGTACGGCGGATTCAACGCTGAATTCTGCACCCTGGGGTGAAATAACCTCCGCCTCCAGCGTACGCGTGGTAATCGTGGAGTTGCGCAACATGGCCTTTCCTCCTTTCTGGACTTCAATGCTGTTGGCGGTCATCATTCCCCAGGCCACTTCAGTATTCTTGATCAAAACAAACTCATCTTCGATCAAAAAAGCACTGCGTTGGTTAATCAAACTCACTTGTCGGGTGCTTTTGCTGGCAAAATCACGATAGGCTTCCGTCAAGTCAAGGATGGCAAAAGGGGTGGCCGTATTGAGTTCAACCTGACTGAACTGTGCTTTGGCCAATGGGTACTGGTTCTGGTTGCCCAGCAAGGGCACGTTGTGACTAAAGGAATTGAGGCGGTAATAGCTCCAGCGTTGGCCATTTACCCCCATCGTCCAATAGCCGGGCAGGTTGTAATCGTCCGACCCTAAGTCTTTGGCCCAACGGACGCCACCAGCTTCCAGTTCAAAATTACCCAAATCAAGATGGGAGTGTTCTGAACCATTGATGCCCCCTTTGATGCCCAACCACAGCGCCTTGGGGTCATTCCAGGCCGAACGAAAAATGACAGCTTCTACTTTTCCCTTGAAAAACTGATCCAGCGTGCGGGGTACGGAGGTACTGCTGGGAGCCTGGTACCAAATCACACCCAGCGGGTGCGGCAGCAAGTTGCGCGCTTTGATCACTTCATGGTAATAGTTGGAAATATTCGCATTTTGGTAAATTTTGGCCAAAAACATAAACGCGGGAGAAGCATCCGAACGGCTGTTTTCTCCGGCATCCGCAAAATTGAGAAAGTTGTAGTTGGGTGAAGCGCAAACCATCGGCACCAAGCCAGTTTCGCGCAGTCCAGGATACTGCTCGAGGCCTTGCATGTTGCCCAACGACGATTCCAGGGCAGCCATGCCGTAGCTCAGGTATTCGGTGGCGTAGCTCCAATAGGCAGGGCCTTCGTACCACAAGCCATCCGGGGCGTAATTCTTGAGGGCGACGGAAAGATTGCTGATGGCCTTAGGGACTAGTTCCTGGGCATAAGTAGGGTCAGATTCAGCCAAGGCCAAGGCCCCGACGATCAAACCCGCGTTGCACACCTGATTCCAGTTGTTTTCGGCTTTGTTCCACCATTCGCCACTGCGCTTTTCGTACTCATTCAGGCCGTGTTTTTTCATGCCTTCGCGCAGGATTTCACGGTCGGCTTTACTGAGATCGTCATACAGCCAATCGTAACCAATGGCAACACCGTGCAGCATTTCCGCCACGTCCAAAAAATGGGAAGGGTTCCAATCCGAAAAAGCACAAACGGCTTTGAGGTTGTTGAGTGCGCCGTCGAAGTACTTTCTATCCTCCGTGAACCGGTAGGCGAAGGACAGGCAGTACGAGCGGATCAGCAATTCCCGACTTACCGACAACAAACGCGGACCGGTCAGTACCCTTTCCAGCATGGGCTTGGTCAAATAGGAGTTGGCCCGGCTGAGGCAAGCGCTGATGTATTGATCGAGTAAGGCGTCGGATTTGCGGAGTTGTTTGAGTTCCTCGATTCGAGTGTCCAGCAGCAGCAAGCGGGGATGGTCTTTTTTTATATTGGCCAAAAAACCGGTTAACTGCACTGGCTCCGTGACCGGTTCCGCCTCTTTGATGCAAGAAAAAAAACTCAGCAAGGCCAAGATGGTCAGGGAATACCAACTGAGGCCAAAGGCAGGCGATCTTTTCATGTTGTCGTTTTAGAGACTTAGCACCAACCCCAGAACCCCCTTCTCGAAAGTTTAGAGACTTTCGGGGTTCTGGGGTTGGTGGTTACCTTACCAACCCGGATTTTGCTTCAAGGAAGGATTCAATCCAATTTCGTTGATGGGCAGTGGCCAGAGGTAATCTTTGGTCGGGTTAAACTTGCGGAAGTTGGCATCCTGAACCAAAATAAAGTTATCCGGGGTGAGCTTCACGGTAGTAGCCGTGCCAAACTCGGTTTTGAAGAAATAATTCCCCAAAATCGGCTTAACCAGCTCAATTTCTGCCGTTTTCCAACGATTGAGGTCCCAATAGCGGAAACCTTCTACGGCTAGTTCTACCCGGCGCTCGCGGCGAAGTTCAGTGCGCATATCCAGGCCATTGGTTGTGACAAAAGCATTGCTCAGCTTGGCAATTTTGCCTCGGGTGCGCAAGAGGTTTACACTCAAGTCCAAATCGGCATCGCTAATGCTACCTTCCAATTCAAATTTGGCTTCGGCGTAATTGAGCAGCACTTCCGCATAACGGATCAAAATGCCATCAATGTAGGAACGCTGATTGGTCCAGTCGTCGAGATTGAAGTATTTGCGCGAGCAAAAACCCGTAAAATTGAATACCAACGGTGCAATGGAAAACACAGGGTTTGAACCGATATAGGCATCTCCTCTTTTCATAATGGTAGCTGAAAGCCGCTCGTCGCGGTTCTTAAACACATCAATAGAAGCTACTGGCACCTGATATAAAGGAGACTTGGTAGTCGGCAAACCATCGGTCATCAAGTATTCATCGACCAGACTTTTGGTGGGACTAGCCGAACCATTTTCGAGGTTTCGCGCAGCATTGTGAGTCGATACGTTATCAGCCAAACTCACGCCGTACTTGCGCACGAGGATATTCTCCTTGTTCGAAGGCCCTTCACCTGCCAGTTGGAACAGGTTGTAATAGTTGCCAAAAATGCTGTGTTCTTTGCTGTCGATTACTGCTTTGGAAGCAGCTATGGCCAAAGCCAAGTGCTTGTTGGGCTCGCCATAAGCATGAAACTTGGCTCGCGTACCTTCAAACAGGGCTACCCTAGCCTTAAAGGCCAGAGCGGCAGTGTTGGAAATGCGGCCATACCCGGTAGCACCCAATGTTTTGGGCGTAGGCAATTTAGCTGCCGCAAAATCAAGATCCTGGTAGATGGCATTCAAAATGGCATCCCGGTTGGCGGCAGGGGCTTCCAATTCTGGTGAATCCTCCCTAAGTGTCGACAAAATCAGTGGCACTTCACCATAGCGCTGCAACAAGGAAAAATAGGCCCAGGCCCTGAAAAATTGTGCTTCACCCACGTAGCGGTCAATCGTAGCAGCAGAAACACCAGTCGCCGAAGCCTGAGGTCCTTTTGTAATGATGTTGTTGGCTGCACGAATCAAGCGATAGGGGGTATTGTACCCCCCATCAGTAGCCGTGGCAATCCGCGACCCATCGCTGATGGTGTTTGGAGCACGGGCATAGGTTTCGTCCGACCAGTTGTCGTCGGTGTTGGGCAGTCCCGGAAAAAAGGTATAGAGGTAATTGGCGGCAGTTTGTAGGTCGGCTTCGGTTTTCCAAAAAGCCGGGTCGCTGAGCTGGGTTTCGGGCAAACGATCTACATCGCAGGCATTAAAAAGCCCCAGAATCAGCATGATGAAGAAAAATTTAAAGATATTTTTCATGATGAAAATCTTATTAATGGTCAAAAATGGGATTAAAAGGACAAATTCAGGCCCACCGCGGCAGTGCCGAAAAATGGATAGTCGTTTTCACCCCACTGCGTTGTTCGGGATTGAAATAATTGTCAAAAATGCCCAATTGCGATACGGTGAACAAATCCTGACCGGTTACGAAAATTCTGGCCCGGGAAAGTTTAACCTTTTTCAAGTTGGCGGGCAGGGTGTAACCAATTTGAATGTTTTTCAAACGGGCATATTGACCATTCATGATCCACTTATCGGATGGCAAGTACCGGAAAGCACCCTGTAGGAATGGCCGAGGGAACGCCGCGTTGGGGTTCTCCGGTGTCCAGTAGTCGCGGTGAATGGCCAGTGGCTGCTTCCAGGATTGGGAAAGTGGTTGTAGCGCTTCACCGTTGGGTAGGAAGTTGCGTTTACCAACCCCTTGAATGAAGGCCGAAAAATCAAGTCCTTTCCACTGAAAGCTCAGGTTCAAACCAAAAGTAAAACGGGGCTGGTCTGTACCCAGCAAGACCAAATCACCGGGGTCTTCGGGAGAACCTTTACCCACCGTGAGTCTTCCATCACCATTCTGATCAATGAATTTGACATCGCCAGCACCGGTGCGGCTATCTTGAAAAGCATGTGCTTTTACATCATCAGCATTCTGAAAATAACCATCGGTGAGATAACCCCAGAAGGTATTCAGCGGATATCCTTCGAGCAAACTCACTGAACCCGCGTTCAATACCCGACGTCCGGCCTAACTGATGAGTTCGTTTTGGTTGTCGGATACATTGAGGCCAACCGAGTACGTAAACTTGCTACCTGCTTTGCTGCGGTAATTCAATTCGGTTTCCCATCCCCAGGATTTCAGTTCACCATTATTGATGCGGGGGTTCCGACACCAAAGGTAGCTGGCAATTGCAGTGGCGTGAGCATGTTCTTATTGAACTTCACGTAATAATCTGCGCTGATTTGCAGGCGATTTTTTATCAGGGCGATGTCTACCCCGCCATTGCTGGTCTCGATGGTTTCCCAGGATAATTCAGAAGAAGGAACCGTGTTTTCAAAAAAGTAAGAAGTTCGCGCTTCCGAACCGCCGAGTACCAGCGCAGAACCACGAGTAAGTAAGCTCAAATAGTCATACAAACCAATGCCCAGGGCGTTGCCCAAACGCCCCCAGGAAGCGCGGAGTTTGAAGCCAGAAATAAAAGGCAAAGTTTTATTGAACCAGGGGCTCGGTGCAGGTTCCAGCCCACCGAAGCAGAGGGGAAAGTTTTGGTACGCAAGCCGGGGGCCAAACGTGAACTTTCATCTACCCGTACGGTCGCCTCCAAAAGGTATTTGTCGTTAAAAGAATAATTGAAACGCCCAAAAACGGATTGGAAGGCATAAGTATTGATCGTTTCGCTGTTGGATTTGGTGAGGTCGTTGCCCAGGTTAAGGGTAGGACGATCGTTGCTCACCAGCGAGTTGGAACTGGTCGTTACCCCTTCAAAACGGTTGTCTTCCCACTGGTAACCAGCTAGAATGTGGAATTTATTTTTCCCCAGTTCCAAATCGTAATCGGCCAGGTACTGCAAGTTGGTATTTTTGGTCAATTCATTGGTACGCGAGAACGAGTTGGGGTTGTTGAGGTAAAAAATCGGAGTAAACGCCCCACAACTCTACTGTCCGGGAAAAAGTTCTCTTGCACCAAACCGGTATTGTTGCCCCAGTACTGCTTTCAACTTAAGCCCTTTAACGAAGTTAGCCGCAGTAAGGTAAATACCCCATCGAAGAAATTACGGTCGATGTTGTTGTAGCCCCCTTCTCGCAGCAAAGCGTAAGTGTTGTTGGCCGAAGAGCCCGCCCCTCCATTCAGTCGACCTTCGGGTGTGAAGATGGGGTAACGGGTACGCAAGCGGTATACCTGATAAACCAAGCCGCCGCCATCAGTTCCCACCGATGGCGATTTGTTGTTGTTGTAGTGTATAGGCAATGCGCGAATCCAGCGACAAGTGTTTGGTCAACTGCGTGCCCAAGTTAAGTCGTAGGTTATAGCGATCCAAGCGATCGGGGCCTACTTTAAAGGTTCCTTGTTTGCCATAATAGCCGAGTGAAATCAGGAAATTCGTTTTGTCGTTCCCTCCTCTGGCCGAAAGGTTATGGGTTTGCATGGGTGTATAGTCACGAACAACCTGACTGATGAGGTCTTCCTGGTTGTAAAAAATATAGCGGGTGGTATCACTAGGATTGACTACGTAAGGGATGTTATCGCGGATGCGTTGCATTTCCTGATCGTTGTACTCCGGGCCAGAACCCGCGTTTTTGCGCGCTAAGTTGGCGTATTCGGCTTCCTCTAGCAAAGAGAGTCTTTGGGGTACGTTAAGCGCCCAATCTACCCCAATCTGGTTGGAATAGTCAAAAACGGTTTTGCCCGATTTACCTTTTTTGGTCGTGATCAAAATCACCCCTCCAGCGGCTTGAGCACCATAGATGGCGGCAGCGGCGGCATCTTTCAATACACTGATGTTTTCAATGTCGTTGGGGTTGAGGGTTTGAAGGGTAAAGCTGGAAACGGTAACCCCGTCCAAAATCACCAGTGGCTCCACGTTGCCATTGGCGGAGGTAGCACCACGAATCTGGATACCGATACCCTCACTGCCGGGCTGTCCGGTACCCCGTGTGATCACCAGACCCGAAGCGAGTCCTTGTAATGCATTGGCGACATTACTGACCGGACGGTTTTCGATGGATTTGGAATCAATCGTGGACACGGCACCAGTCAGGTTCTCTTTTTTCTGGGTACCGTACCCAATCACTACCACTTCATCCAGGGCCCTTGCGTCCGATACCAGAATGATGTCCACTTCAGTACGGTTGCCCACGACTACCTCCTGGGTGACAAATCCGGTGTAAGAAACAAGCAAAACAGCGTTTGGATCCAGAACCTGGAGTTCGTGAACCATCAATGTTGGTTACCGTACCCATTGTGGTACCTTTCAGAAGGATGTTGGCGCCAATGAGCACTTCGCCTTTTTCATCGGTTATTTTGCCTTTCACGGTTTGTACTACCAGTTGTACAGATTCCCCCGACTGTGGTTTCTCGATTTTGGGAATCATCCCCAGGCTCTCTTTTTTGAGCAGGATACGATTCTTGGCGATCACGTAACTCACTTCCAGGGGATTGAGCAATTCATTCAGGATCAATTCCAGTTTTTTGCTTTTGGCGTTGAGGGATACTTTGTGGGTAGCATTGATGGTGCTCGAACTGTAGACAAATTTTACTTCCACCTGTTTTTCTATGAGTTGAAGTGCTTTTTTAACTTCAACATCTTTGAAAGCCAGGGTTACGGGCGTATTGAGGATGTCTTGTCCGTAGCCTTTGTGGGCATGTGCAAACCCACAAAAGAGCATGAGGGTCAACACATGAAACAAAGGCAGTTTGAGCATTTTACAAAAGCATCGGCAAAATTTGTAGCGATGTTTCATAAACTGTAATGTTTTGGATTTGATTGAATACCAAATGGTTCCGTAAAAAGATTTCCTGTTTTTAGCCGACATTCATCCCTTTATTCGATTTGGCAGATGTAGGCTCTAATGGGCGACAAAAATAAGGGCTCATTTTGCCAAAGGATTAGATAAGTAAACATTTCATTTCAAGTGCCTTATCTAATCTTCTGGCTCAAGAAAAATGAACATTTATTTTTGCCCCACTAAATGTCAATATTGCGTTTACGATTGCAGCGAAACTGCTCAATCGCAGCCTTTTCCAAGAATAAAAATGGACGTTCCACGGGTTTCGAATTTTGCATTGATGGTACCACACAGCAATTCAGTTGGGGGAACAGCTCCAACCATTTAAATCCCCCGTAATTGCGCACTTTACCGCAGGATTGACTACGACAATTTCGATTCCGTAAGCATTTTGGATGGTTTTGAGGACTTGATCAAAGGTGGCTCCTCAAAAATGAAGCTGGATTGAGCCTTTATCCACCAGCGTGAGGCTTCAACGATGCCCTGCTGGATGGTTTTAAGTTCAGTACTGATGATGGCCTTTTGATTCGGTGTAAGGATTACCCCATTGCGTTTTTAATTTTTGTCCTTTTCCAGAGTGTATACCGATACGGCCAAAATGACCGAGACCTCAATGTCCCGGTTATTAGCCAAGGCCTGAATCCTAAAACTGGTGCCCAATACTTCGGTGACAACATCGCCAGTGTGAACCAAAAAAGGAAGCTTGGCATTGGGTTTGACACTAAAAGCACCGCCTTGCAGATAAACTGCACATGCTGTTTGCCAAAATCGCGGGCGGTAATGAGGTTGGCATTTTTCTCCAGCACCACCGTACTGCCATCGGGTAAAGTGATGGTTTTGTGGTCAGAGAGAAATTGGTTTTTCTGAGGCCGGATTCAGTCAGGGCAGTAGACTTGAGCCGAAGACGATACCGTCCACCATTTATTCCCAAAAAATAACTGGCACCAATGGCCGCACGAGCGAAGCTGCAGCTTTATCCAACGCCACCATTGGAACAGGGGTTTCACCTGTTCTGGTTCGGGATGGATTTTGGGCACAAGGGCTGCCCAGTTCCGTTCTAAAAAGCTGGCAGTACTTTCCAGGTCGATGTCTTTTTTACCGTCGGAGCGCAAGGCTTCATACCATTGATCAAGCAATGCTCTTTTTCTTTTCGTCAAACTGCTCTCCATTTAAGTATTTTGCCAATAATGCCTGATATTTTCTTTACTCATGCCTGTTTACCGAATTATATACTGGTAGACGGGCAAGTGATTTTCCCCTAAATCAGATTGGCGGTATTTTAAATTTTAAAAAAATAAAAAATACATTTAATAAAGGA